>NZ_CP108393.1:0-325000 GCF_035961655.1 Streptomyces sp. NBC_01317
CCTTCGGGCTGCGCCCGAAGAAAACGAACCAGGTCGCGGCGCTCCCGGGCCGCTCACGCTCCGCGTGAGCGGAGGCGACTCGCTCCGCTCGCTCGCCAGGTCCTTCCGCTTCGCTGCAGGACCAACCGCAGAGGTAACGGCCCGCGTTGCGGGCCCGAGCGGGAGGCCGGCCCGGAGGCTTCCGCTGCGCTCCAGCCCCCTAGTGCGCTGCGAGCAGCTGGTGCGCCACGCGGAGCGTGGCGCACCCCTCGGGCCTGACGGCCCGGCAGCAAGGAGATGTGGGGGGCTTGGTCGTAGCTGTGTGGGGGTTCACACTTGTTGCGGGTGGCCACCATCGCCCTCAACCACAAGCCGGTCGGTGCCGGGCTCCTCGGCTCCTTCCACCACCGTCACGTCGATCTTCCCGTCACCGGTGGTGTCGAACTGGTAGAGGTCGGCCTTGCCGTCGCCAGTCGTGTCTGTCATCCAGACATCGGGCTTTCCATCACCGTTGGTGTCGGCGCTGAGGACGACATGATGCTCATCCCCCTGGGTTGCGATCACTTCTTCGGCACCTTCGTTAATTTCCATGCCAGGCCGATTGCCCCCGGGAAGAGGTTCGAAACCGTGTCGCACCCGGGGCTCGCGCGAGACGTCTGCTTCAAACTCTATCTGGGATAGACTCTGGACTGAGAGGCGGACGCCTGATGAGGGAAAGGACTCGTTCGCTCGTCTTCAACCCACGTGGTCCGCCGGGCACGATGCGTGGCCCTTAAGCTCGTAAATGCCCTTGTCTCCAGGCATGTTCGAGGTGACTTGTGAGCGTGATTGCTAGAAGGAAGTGGGAGTGACGGACAAAGAGCTGAGGTCTCATCAGCGTGAAGCGGTCGACAGAGTGCGGAGGGCACTCGAAATCCCTGCAAGATCACGGGTTCCTGACCGGGGCCTGCGCACACAGGTGATCATGGCGACCGGGTCAGGGAAGACACTCGTGGCAGCCCGCAGCGCGGAGGAACTCCGCGCGGGCCGGGTGCTCGTGCTCGTACCCTCGCTGGACCTGCTCGCCCAGACCGAGGCCGCGTGGCGTGAGGGCGGCCGCCGGGGGCCGATGATCGGGGTGTCCTCGCTGCGGGGCGAGGAGGCATCGTTCCCCAACACCACGGACGTGGACGAGCTGGTGGAGTGGACGCGGGGCCTAGACAAGGTGACGGTGTACGCCACGTACGCCAGCCTCGGGCTCGGCACGCTGGAGCGCGCGCACGCCGCCGGCCTTCCCGGCTGGGACCTCATCGTCATCGACGAGGCGCACCGGACCTCGGGGCGGATCGGGAAGCCGTGGGCGGTCGTGCACGACAACCAGAAAGTCCCGTCTTTGCGTCGTCTGTACATGACGGCCACGCCCAGGCTCTGGCAGCTCGGAGATGAGGACGAGGCCGGCGTACCCGGTGAGCTGGTGGCGAGCATGGACGACGACCCCGGCGGGCCGTTCGGCAGCCGCTGCTTCACCCTGACGCTCTCCGAGGCCATCGACCGGGGAATCTGTGCGCCGTACCAGGTTGTGTGCGTGGACATCAGTGACACGCAGCTCCAGGCCGCGCAGCTCCTGGGCGCCGAAGGCCGGTCGGCAGAGGTGCGCGGGGCGCGGCTCGCCGCCCTCCAGACCGCACTGGTGAAAGCGTCGGCCGAGGAGAGCTTCCGTCGCACGCTGGTCTTCCACCACGTCGTCAGGGAAGCCGAAGCGTTCGCGGCCGGCCTCCCCGACGTGGCCTCGCAGCTGCACGCCGGCGACCCGGAGCTGTACCCGGAGACAGTCTGGGCGGACTGGCTGTGCGGCGACCACAAGCCGCTCCACCGCCGTCAGGTCCTCGGCGAGTTCGCCGCCGGGATCGCCACCGACGGCATCGTCGTGGAGAAGGGCTTCCTGTCCTCGGTGAAGGTGTTGGGCGAGGGCGTCGACACCAAGAACTGCGACGCCGTGTACTGGGCGGATGTCCGCGGCTCCATGCCCGACCTCGTCCAGGCCGTCGGCAGGGCACTGCGCATGCAGCCCGGAGAGGGCAAAGTGGCCAACCTGGTCGTGCCCGTACTCCTCGGGCCCGGCGAGACCGCCGACAACATGCTGACCTCCCGGGCGTACGGCGGACTCGCCAAGCTGCTGGAAGCGCTGCGGGCGCACGACGCCCGGATCGTGGAGCAGCTGGCGGAGCAGCAGGCCCCGAGCGCCTACAAGCCTGTCCAGAAGGCCGCGCGGGGCCAGGAGGGCCGGGGTGAAGGGAACGAGGCCTCCGGCCCGTCGGCGCCGGCCCGGAGGTTGTTGAAATTCTCCACCCCGCGCGACCCCGCCGTGCTCGCCGCGTTCATCAACCTCCGGGTTGTCGACCCGGAACGCGAGCACTGGCGGCGCGGTGTGGAGGCCGCTGTCATCTACGTGCGAGAGCACGGCGACCTGAGGGTGCCGTTCACGTACCGGGTACCCGGCGGCAACGGCCAGGAGGAGGAAGCCGAAGGGTGGCCGGCGTCGCTCGCTGAGTTCCCGCTGGGCCAGTGGATCGCCGACGCCCGGAGGTTCTACGCCCGCGGCAAGATGGACGAGGACCGCGTCACCCAGCTGGAGAAACTGGGCATGATCTGGTCCCACTTCGACGTCGCCTGGGAAGAGGGCCTGGCCGCCGCTCAGGGGTGGGCCGCCGAGGCAGGGCATCTTCTGGCGCCGCTGGACGCCACCTACCAGGGCGCGGCGGTCGGCATCTGGTTGAAGAACGCGCGGGCCGCCGCCCGGAAGGCTGACGAGAACGAACGGCGGCGCGCCGAAGGCCTGCCGGTGGAATCGTCGGCCGGCGCCATGACCGCCGAACGGCGCGAGCAGCTGGAAGAGATCGACGCCTCCTGGTGCCCCGGCTGGCCGGTAGCATGGCAGAGGTGCTTCCGCCTCGTCCGCATGCACCTGGACGCCGGTGGAGCGCTGCCCACCAGAGTGGGCGAGACCGTACGCCAGGGTGAGGACCTCGGGCGGTGGGTGACCTCCGTACGGCTCGGGTGGGACCACCTCACGGCCGTACAACAGTGGATGTGCGAACAGGTCCTCGGCATCGAACCCGCAGCCGAGGAGGAGAAGCCGAAGCCGCGCCGCACGCAGGCCGACAAATGGGCAGCGCACTACCAGGCCGCCAAGCAGTACCACGCGCGCGAAGGGCACCTCCACGTCCCCCGCAAGCACGTCGAACGGACCGTCGCCGGCGAGGGGCAGGAGGAGCGGGAGCTCCGGCTCGGCTCCTGGATCAGCAACCAGCGGAGCCGGGCCGCCACGCTGACGCCGGAGCGGGCAGAGCAACTCTCCAAGATCGGCATGCGCTGGACATGAGGGCCTCCTCGTCGTGTCCCCACCCGCTTACGCCCCAAGGGTCACCTGAGGCGGATCAAGGCCAGCTGCGGCGTACGGGTCCGCGTCACCCCGCGCTCGGACCGGATCGCGGGGAGGACACTGTGTGGTCATCGCCTCCAAGAGCCTTCTGGATCACGCTCGGGCATGCTATTGGGGTGCGTGAGACGAAGGGATCCATGGTGCCCGCAGTGGGGCGCAGCGGGGTATCCGTAAAGGCGGTCTCGAACCATTGGTACTGGTCTTTTTTTCTGCGCGTCGGCGTACCAAGGGGTTCGGTGGTCGCACGTGGTCGGCGAGCGCGGGACGGACTAGCTGGGTGTGGCTCAGGCGTTGGACCACGCGCGTGTGCAGAGCACGAGGCGGTATCCGTCCGGGTCCTCGACGGTGATGCCCCACGTGTTCCAGTACGGATTGGGGGACGGGACACACCTGCCGCCGTGTGTCCCGAGGCGGGTTACCAGTTCTTCGGGTACCTGCTCGTCGAGGTAGATCACGAGCAGGTCTTCCACAGTGGGCTGCGGCTCGGCGAACCCGGCCATCTCGTGGACGAGTTCGAGGTGCCAGGAGGCGTCGGGCCAGCCGACCATCAGCAGGTCGTGCTCTCCGGGCGCGTCGCCGCCCTCGGCCCGGTAGAGCACGCTCAGCCCCAGACCCCGGACCCAGAATTCCTCCGCCGCGACGAGGTTGCGCGACGGACGGGCGACGCGGATGTGGCTCTGACCGTCGGCGGGCACGGGCTTCTCCTTCGAAACGGCATGTTTGGTGGCGAGCCAAGGGTCACGGCATTTCCGTGGCGGACCGTTTCGGTCAGCGTAGGTACGAGGCGTACTTGCCGCATCGGTCGCGGGTCGTGCCTTTCGGCCCGGAGCCCGTACGACCGCGGACTTAGGTCGTCGAGGGCCGCGCCGTACGCCCGGCGCACCGTCTGTTCATCAATGTCTGCCGGCATTCCCGCGCGGGCGCTCAGGCGCTCTTGCCGCGGGACCTGGTTGTCTTCTTCTTCGCGGACACCTCGGGCAGGTCGTGGACGGTCGAGATCACCAGTTCCTCGCGTCGGGCGGTGGCCAGGTTGCCCTGGTTACTCGCCGAGCACCTCCCCCGCTCCTGCCGTAGGCGGCGGCCGTATCAAAAAAGCGGATGTTCATGCGGCGGCCTCCGGGCCGGGCCACGACCGACCGATACCGGTCAGTCCGATCCCGAGCCCGACTCCGCGAACCCGGTGGGTTGGCGTCCGGCTCATCACTTGCTCCGCGGGTGATGGGCGAGCTGGCGCTTGACGGTCGCCGCGGCAAAGTCGCCGAGGCCGTTCACGACGTCGTCGGCCTCGAGCCGGGTCCCGCGCGCGAGGCCCGCGCCCTTGAGTACGGCGCCGCGGTGGTCGGGGTCGCTGCCAGTGAAGTCGCCGCCTCCGGCCAGCTGCCGACCGACCGTACGGAGCCGGGCTGGTTGGCCTTGATCTGGACACCGCCGGGGCCGGGGGACACTCGTCCCCGCTGTCGATCCGCCCGCCGTTCGCGGCGATCACCAGCGTCGAGGGGCAGAAGGTGTTGCCGCTGCCGATGGAACACCTCCCGCCGTCGCACTGCACCACGACACCTGGGAAAAGGTGTTGCCCTCACCGGTCACGCATCGTTGGCGATCAGCGTCAGGAATGCGTTCCTACGTTCCTACGATGGTGCTCGTCCATCAGACCGAGGATCTTGTCCTGCGCTTCCGGTCAGCTCCCCTGATGGGTCAACTCGTAGGTGTCGATGGGGCGGGCCGTGAGGCGCGGCATGCTAGCGGCGCGTAGCGGGCCGGTCCGGCCGGGGCAGAAAGCCGTAGTGGATCATCCGCTTGCGCTCAAGGATGACGCCAAGGCTGACGAGCACGCCCATGACCAGCGCGTACAGCACGATCGAGAGCTCGATCCGCCCCATCACCCACGTGGGCTGCCCGCCGAAGAACACGGCACCGACGAAACCGAAGGGCAGCGGATGCCGAACGGCGCGCTTGCGGCCTTCGGACGGGGGCAGGTGCCCGGCGAAGCGTCGGTCAAGTGCGAAGAATATCCGTTTGATCCGGTTCATTGTTCTCTCCTCGCGATGCATGGGCCGGCCCGAGCCCGGAGGCCCGGCCCGGGCCATGAGTCCCGCCTGCGCCAGAAACCCAGCATCATACGGAATGCGGCTCCGCTCAGTCCTGACCGAGCGCCCGGACTCGTCGCCGTACCCGGGGTGCCTGCGGTGCCTGCGGTGGCATGGCTGGTGGCAGCCTGCCGGACGGTGGCCTCTGCGCACGCCTCGCCGAAGAGGACGGCCAGAAGCCGGAGCCCTCTCAAAGCCCAGGGCGGAGTTGGCTCGGACGATGATGATCTCCGGGCGCGTCAACTGAAGCCGCAGGAGAACCCCCTGCGCCTCAGGGCCGCGCCGGTGGCGTCCGGTTCAACGCGACGACTGCCAGCTCCCGGTACGCGTGCCTGCCGCGGTCGCGGATCCGGGTCGTCAGGGTCCGCGTTGTACACCCAGCCCCGTCACCTTGTCCGTGTCCGCCCGCATCTCGGCGAGCTGCGGTCAGACGCTCTTTTCCGGGAACGCGGGCGTACACCCGGCGCGGCCACGCCGGGGGTACGTCGGTCTGCTGCGGGTTGTGGGTCAGCGGTGGTTGCCGCGGCCCCAGGACTCGGAGTCGACGGTGCGGCCGCGGTCGTTGCGCAAAGTCGCGGTGTCGGCGGGGTTGGACCAGATGCAGGAGCGGCCGCCCTGGTAGACGTCGGTGCGGGTGTCGTTGCCGACGCCGGTGTGGACGCGGACGCTGGAGCGTTCCGGCCAGGCGCAGGTCGTCGAAGCGGTAGCTGTTGCCGTCGCTGTGGGACAGGGTCCAGCCGTCCAGGTTGACCGTACGGCGGGTGGTGTTGGTGACCTCGACCCACTCTGCGCTCAGGGAGCGCCGGCAGGGCCGCGACCCCGACCATGGCGCCGGCGGCGAGGACCAGCGCGGCCGTACGGCGAGCGGTTGGGGAAGATGTGCGACTCGTTGCCGGGTGGCCCGAGATGTGTGGCCGATCCGGCTGCCGTGCGCGGGCGGGCCGCTCACGCGCCGGCCGTGACCGAGGCCGTGCTCACTTTCTCACCGGTGCCCGGCGTCACGGTGGTCCTGCCGGCCGCCGGCCTGGATCTGCGAGGTCCCCTGTCCGGTTCCGGCTGGACGGCATCGGCCCCACCGGCGTCGAGAACCGGATCCGTATCCTGCGCGCGGCTGCCAGGGGCTATGGGCCGTTCCGCTTCGTGCGCGACGTTCCCGTTCCGTCCTCGCGGCCTCGGCGGCCGGCGGACGGCCTCCTTCAGGGCCCCGCCCGCGGGCGACCGCCGGTCCGGGCCAGGCAGCAAGCCCCTGAGCAGCACGGACACGCACCGGTGCGTGAGGTGCTCCACCTTTATCAGCGGGGCTCCCGGCGACCGCGGATCAGAGGCCTCGTCGCCACCCGCCGGAACGCGGAAGTCGCGGGTGGGCGGGTGGTCAGTTCTTGTCGTCCTCGGGTTTTGTCCAGATGCGGCTGCTCAGGTCGGTGCCCCGTAGTACCTGTACGCGCCAGGGGTCGATGCGCAGGACGTGGTACTTCGGGTCGGCGGGACCGCCGCGCCAGAAGTTGTAGGGGTCGTAGCCCACTCCGGGCGGGCTGCCCTTCTGGTACAGCTCCCAGGCGTAGGTCTTGGTCTCCATGTCCTCGGCCCAGGTGGAGACGCTGTCGACGTAGACGGCGTTCTGGCGCGGGCTCCAGTACGCGTAGGTGGTGTGGGGGTTGTTGGCGAGGTGGGCGACCTTCACCGGGGTCTTGTACGCGGCGAGCCAGCCGACCGGTCTGCCGTCCACGGTCTCCCAGATCGGCAGGAGTACCCGGGCGCGCGGGCGGGACTTCTTGTCCACCGTAATCATCGTGCAGTAGCGAATGTCTTGGATGTATTCGAAGAATTTGTCCGCGAGCTCGGAAAACGAGTCGACCTTGTCGGCCATGCGGGCTCCTGTCCCTGGCAATTAACCTGATCTGAAAGGTGGTCCGTGGAAGGTCACACGAAACCAGCATGCATCGGCCACAAGGCCCCTGGAAGAGGGCACTTCAAAGTCACCCACTCACTTACGCGATACCGTGCGGAACTGTGCGGGAGTGCGGGACCGCCGGGGATACGTCAGGGGTGAGAGATGCCTTGCCGTACCTGTCGCAAGGCATCTCTCGTTCGCGTTTCGTGTGCGGGACGGGCTCAGAGGTTCCATGCCCCGCGGGCCGCCGCGTCCGCCACGAAGTCGGTGAAGTCGCGCGGTTCGCGGCCAAGGACGCGGCGCACGGTGTCGGTGGGGACGGAGTTCTTGTTGTCGCGGATCTGCGCGACGAGGTCGGCGACGAAGAGGGCGTAGTCGGCGGGGACCTCGTACTGGACGAGTTCGTCGACGTAGTCCTGGTGGTCGACGTGGACGTAGCGGACGGTGCGGCCGACGGCGGCGCTGATCGTGTCGGTCGCCTCGCCGAGGCTGATCGCGCGCGGACCGCTCAGTTCGTAGGTGTGGCCGGTGTGCCCGTCGTCCAGGAGCGCGGCGGCGGCGACCGCGGCCACGTCGTCGGCGTCCACGAAGGGTTCCAGGCCGTCGCCTGCGGGAAGCCGCAGTTCGCCGTCCTTGACGCCGTCCAGCAGGACACCCTCGTCGAAGTTCTGGTGGAACCAGTTGGGGCGCAGTACGGTCCACTCCGCGCCGGACTCCTTGACCGCCTTTTCGCCGGCGATCAGGGACTTGCCGCCCACCGGGTCGGTCACGCGCGCCTGGAGCAGCACCAGGCGGCGGACCTTGGACTCCACGGCGAGTTCGGCGAGTTCACGGATGTGGGTCTCCGCGTCCCAGGTGCCGGGCTTGTCCTGCATGTCGACGATGTAGGCGGCGTCGGCGCCCTGGAGGGCGGGTTCCCAGGTGTTGCGGTCGTCCCAGTCGAAACGCACGTCGCCGGATCTGCTCGCGGCGCGGACGCGCGCGCCGCGCTGGGTGAGCCGGCTCACCAGGCGGCGGCCGGTCTTGCCGGTCCCTCCCAGGACGAGAACGGTCTTGTCGGTCATAGCAGCGGAGTCCTTCCCCACCGTGGATGCGCGAGGGGTCGCCGGCGCGCAAGGGCACGGGGATCGATCGGTGTGGCGTGGGCATGACAGGGTGGCCGTCCGGGCCGCCCGCCGGTGCGGCGGGCGGCCCGGACGGCGTGTCCGGCCTGAGCCGGCCCCCCGGGGCGCGGCTCAGCGGCTCACAGGAAGGGGGTGTCGGGGGCGAGGCCGAGGATCGAGCGCCCGTGTACTTCCTGGTTGGTGTTGAACGCGAACAGCGCGTGCAGCGCGAGCCCCCGGATGTCGCGGTGGAAGCGCTGGAAGGGCACGTCGCGCATGATGACCGAGGCGCCGCTGGCCTCGAAGAGCTCGTCCACGGCCTCCTTGGCGAGCTGGATCGCGTACGCCGCCCTGCCGCGTACCGCGGCCCGTTCCTCGACGGAGGGCTGGGTGCCGGCGTCGGCGTGCTTCTGGATCAGGCTCAGCCAGCCCTCCTGGAGGCCCTCGGCGGCCGCGAGCTTGTTGGCGGCCGTGGCGACCTGGATCTGCGTCACCGGTGACTGGCTCTGGTCGGTCCACGAGGTGTACGTGATGCCGCGGCCCGGCAGCCGGTCCAGGAACAGGTCGTAGGCGCCCTTGGCGATCCCGATGTACGCCGAGGCGCCCTGGGCCATGAAGAAGGGAATGAACGGGTAATTGCGGCCGGTGGCACCGGTGTTGGAGCGGTCGCCCGTGGCGCCCGAGAGCACGTCGATCAGGAAGGCCACCCGGTGGGCGGGCACGGTCACGTTGTCGGCGGTGACGGTGGAGCTGCCGGTGCCGGCCGCGGAGGAGGCGTGCCAGTCGTCGGCGATGCTCAGTTCGGAGAACGGCACGAGGGCCGCGTAGGGGGCGGGGGTCCCGTCCGGTCCGGTGAGCAGGGCCGACAGGAGCGCCCAGTTGGCGCCGCGGGAGCCGGAGATCCATTTCCAGGATCCGCTGAGGGTGTAGCCGCCCTCGGCGGGGGTGAGGGTGCCCGAGGGGGCGAAGCCGGTGGAGACGCGGGCGGAGCCGCTCGCGTAGACCTCCTCCTGCGCCTGGTCGGAGAACTGGCTGGGAACCCATGAGCTGGACACCCAGATCATCGCCACCCAGCCGGTGGCCGTGTCGGCGCGGGATATCTCGGTGAGGATCCTGACCTGGTCGGCGAGCGGTGCCTCGAGTCCGCCGAAGCGGCGGGGCACCGACAGGCGGAACACGCCGGCCTTGTCGAGCAGTTCGATGTTGGCTTCCGGGATCCAACGGCGTTCCTCGGCTTCGGGACCGCTCTCCCGAAGCGTCGCGGCCAGACCGGTGACCTCGTCGAGAACCGCGGCGACGGCGCTGTCCGTCGTAGTCATTCTGCCTCCTGAGCAGTCTCGTCCCACCCGGGGGAGGTGGGAGGCCGGGTCCGGGGGCCGCCGCCGGGCGGCGGGTCACCGGACCCGTTTATGCGAACGGGTCAATACGCGCCGCGCGGTTCGGACCGCAACGCAACTTGGGCAAAAGCAACCGAGAGCAATCGACCTCGATTGCGGCACGCACCGAGCATTCTCCCGGAAGGGCGGTCTCGTACCGGTAATCAGTAAGTCATTCGCCAATCCCCGCCCAATGCGTCTCACCTCAAGCGTCAATGGGAGCGGGCCCCGGCGGGCTTCGCGGCGGGGCCGGGCATGAGAAAAGGCGGCGCCCTGGCCGGCGGGGGAATCGCGGCCAGGGCGTCGCGCTGGGGGGGGCCGTTTGGGGGCGGCCCGTCCGGGGGGTGGGGGCGGTGTTACGAGACGGAGGCGGCCTGCGGGAGGGGCTCGTCGGCGGCGCCGGAGCGCTTGCGCAGGCCGAAGGCGCTGAGCACCGTGGCCAGCAGGGCCGCGACCAGGGGGACGACCAGGGCGGCCTGGTAACCGTCGAGCTGGGCGGCGGGCGAGGATCCGTCGGTGGCGGCGATGTTGACCGCGGCCACCGAGGAGAGCCCCAGGGCCGCTCCGAACTGGAAGGAGGTGTAGAGCAGGCCGCCGGCGACGCCCTGTTCCTCCTCCTCGATGCCCTCGGTGGCGACGATGGTGAGCGGGCCGTACGCCAGGGAGAAGGCGAGACCGAGGATAATCAGGCTCGGGAACATCATCGCGTACGTCCAGTCCGCCTGGACCGGCAGGAACAGGGCGTACGACAGCGAGGCCAGGACCAGGCCGCCGAAGATCACCCGGGCGTTGCCGAACTTCTCGACCAGCTTGGGCGTCAGTGTCGGCGAGAGGACCGCGTCGATCCCGATCACGATCATCGCGAAGCTGGTCTGGAGGGTCGACCAGTCGCGCAGTTCCTGGAGGTAGAGGACGACGATGAACTGGAAGCCGAAGAACCCGGCCGCGAAGAGGAGTCCGGCGATGTTGGAGCGTACGAGCGCGGAGTTGCGGAAGATCCCGAGCCGCACCAGCGGTGAGGCCGACTTGCGCTCGATGGCGGTGAAGGCGAGGAACAGCGCCAGGCTGGCGGCGACCGTGCCCACGGTCCAGGGGGCCGCCACGTGGGTGGCGCGCTCGACGGAGTACACGAGCAGCAGGATCGCGCCGGTGACGGTGATGGCGCCGGCCAGGTCGACGGGCTGGCCGTCGCGCCGGGGGCGGGCCGACTTGGGGATGAGGGCGATGGCGGTGACCAGGATCAGGAAGGAGAGGATCACCGGGGCGAAGAACACCCACCGCCAGTTGACCGCGGCGAGGAGGCCGCCGACGACCAGGCCGATGGAGAAACCGCCGGCGGCGGTGCCCGAGTAGACGAGCAGCGCCTTGTTGCGCTTGGGGCCCTCCTCGAAGCTGGTGGTGATGATCGACAGGCCGGCCGGGGTCATGAAGGCCGCCGCGACACCGGTGACGAACCGGGCGGTGATCAGCATCCAGCCCTCGGTGGCCAGGCCGCCGAGGCCGGAGAAGAGCAGGAACAGCACCAGCCAGAAGATGAACATCTGGCGGCGCCCGAACAGGTCGGCGGCCCGGCCGCCGAGCAGCATGAAGCCGCCGTAGCCGAGCACGTAGGCACTCATGACCCACTGGAGCGTGCCGGTGGACAGGCCCAGGTCCTCACGGATCGAGGGAAGCGCCACATTGAGCATCGCTACGTCGATGCCCTCCAGGAAGATCGCGCCGCACAGCACGAACAGCACGCCCCAGGCGCGCCCGCTCATGCGGTCGGTGCCGCTGCCCGACGGGTTTTGCACTGTGGACACAGGAAGTCTCCTTGAAAGCACGCAGGAATGAGGAAAGGGAATTCGCCCGCGCTCTTGTCCGGCGCAGGTGGAGCGCCCGGGGGAGGCGGTGTGCGGTTCCCCGGCCACGGAGTCCGGTTACGGGAGAGCCCGCCGGTTCCCACTTGTAACTCCCGGAATCATCCGGCAAGCTGACTGGCCATGGAAGAAGGCACTTTAAAGTCACCGACGCACTGCACGGGTACCGATGGGGACTACGACATCCTCCAGTGGGACACGCGGGAGGGCTGCGAGGTACGGCAGATCCTCGACCGCGTCGCCGACAAGTGGTCGCTGCTGGTCATAGCACTGCTGGAACGGCGGACCCTGCGCTTCACGGAACTGCGCCGCAGGATCGAGGGGATCAGCCAGCGGATGCTGACGGTGACACTGCGTCAGCTCGAACGGGACGGGCTCGTCCGCCGGACCGTACACCCCGTGGTGCCTCCCCGGGTGGACTACGAACTCACTCCTCTGGGGGCGACGCTCCACGACACCATCCAGGCCCTGGTGGCGTGGACGGAGGCGCACCAGCACGAGATCGCGGTCGCCCGCGGTGAGTACGACCAGCGTGCGAAGCTCGAGTCCCGGGCATCCTGACCGCTTGAACACCCGCTGTCCGGTGGGCGGTTACCGGGTGGTTGCCGGCCGGTGACCGCCCCGGGGGGGGTTACCGGGTGTCCGGGGGCCGGCCGGCCGGTGTGGTGTCAGGGGGCTTGGGAGAGGGGGAGCGTTCCATCTCGGCGGCGGCCTGGGTCACATGGTCCGTCCGCTCCCCCACCGAGAACTGCACGGCGTACGCCTCCTCGCCGAGCACGTTGCGCAGGCGCGCCGCGATGCGCTCCACATCGGCCTGTTCGGCGGGCGGCTGGGGTGCGCCTGTGCGCCGTCTGGTGGCGGCGGCCGTGCCCAGGAGTCTGGCCGCCCTTTCCCACCGGCCGGCCAGGGAGTGGGCGCCGGCGAGGCCTTCGAGTGCCAGGGCCACGGCGCGGGGGTCGCCGGTGGCCGTGGCGGTGGCCAGGCCGTCCTGATGCAGTGTCAGGGCTTGTGCGGCGTCCACGCGTTGCTCCGCGATGAAGCCCAGTTCGGCCAGTACGAGGGCCAGGCCCGGGGCGTCGTAGCGGCTGCGGTTCCAGGTGAGCCAGGGGCGCAGCCGGGCCTCGGCGACGTCCAGGTTGCCCTCGCGCCGGGCGCCGAGGGCCAGGCCGAGGGCGGCGAACTGCTCGGCGGGCCGGTTGCCCTGCTCGACGGCGAGGCGCTGGGCGCGGGTGTGGAAGTCCTCGGCCTCGCGGTAGCGCCATTCGAGGATGGCGATGCGGCCGAGTCCGGAGAGCTGGCGGGAGACCTCGGGCCACAGTTCGAGGGCCTCGGCGATGCGCAGGCCTTCGCGGTGGAGTTGTTCGGCCTGTTCGTAGTTGCCGTTGATCTCGGCCAGTACGCTCAGTACTTCGGCGGCCTTCAGCTGTCCCCATTGTTCTCCGAGTTCGGTGAACTGGGCGCGGGCTTCGAGGGCGTTGTCGCGCAGGGCGTCGAGGTCGCCGCGGGCCAGGGCCAGGGCGGCGCGGCTGCTGAGGGCCGCGGCGGTGCCCCAGCTGTCGTGCAGGGCGCGGGAGTTGTGGAGGGCGCGCCGTACGCCGTCCTCGCCGGCGGACAGGACGCCCACGCTCCAGTGGGCGGCGCCGAGGAACCACTCGGCCCTGACCTGTCCCACCTCGTGCCCGGCCGGGCCGCCGCGGGCGGCGGGGGGCCCGGGGTCCGAGACGCCCTCGCCCAGCAGCATGGAGAAGCCGGCGTGCCAGCAGGCTGCCTCGGCCCGTTCGGCGGGGACCGCTTTGCCGCCGGTGGCCTCGCTGTCGACGGCCAGCGCGGTCGCCAGTGCCCTGCGGGCCTCGCCGAGGCGGCCGCGCAGGAACCGGTACCAGCTGAGCGCGTTGGCCAGGCGCAGCGCGCGGTGGGCGTCCTCGGTGCGCCTTGCTTCCTGGAGCGCGCGCTGGAAGTTGGCGGCCTCCGCGTCGAGGCGGCGCAGCCAGCGGCGCTGGTCGCGGCCGTGGAGGTGGGGTTGGGCGCGTTCGGCCAGTTCGGTGTAGTAGCGCAGGTGGCGGGCGGCCAGGTCGTGGGACTCGCCGGATTCGCCGAGGCGCTGCTGGCTGTAGGCGGCGACGGATTCCAGGAGGCGGTAGCGTGCGCCGGCGGGGCTGTCGCTCCTGAGTGCCAGTGAGCGGTCCACGAGCACGGCGAGTGCGTCGACCACGTCCTGGGCCGTCATGCCGGTGCCGGAGCAGACTTGTTCGGCCGCTTCGAGGTCGCAGCCTTCGGCGAAGACGGAGAGTCTGCGCAGGACGGTCTGTCCGCGGGTGTCCAGCAGGCTCCAGCTCCAGTCGATGGTGGCCTGGAGGGTGCGGTGGCGGTGGGGTGCGTCGCGGTATCCGCTGGTGAGTATGCGGAAGCGGTCGTCGAGCCGGTCGTAGAGTTCGTCCACGCCCAGGGCCCGGACGCGGGTGGCGGCCAGTTCGAGGGCGAGGGGGATGCCGTCGAGGCGCCGGCATATCCCGGCGATCCTGCGGACGGTGGCGGCGTCGGGTGAGAAGTCGGGGTCGGTGGCGCGGACCCGTTCGACGAACAGTCGTACGGCGCTGGAGGCGAGGACGGTCTCGAACCGTTCCTCGCCGGAGGGCGGGAGGCCGAGGGAGGGCACGGGCCAGAGTGTCTCGCCGCTGATGCGCAGGGGTTCCTGGCTGGTGGCGAGGATGTGGAGGCCCGGGGCGCTGTCGAGGAGGGGGCCCGCGAGGCGTGCCACGTCGTCGATCGCGTATTCGCAGCTGTCCAGGATGAGGACGAGGCGCTGGGAGGCGAGGATGCCGGCGAGGCGCTGGGTGGCTCCGGCGGCGGGGCTGTCGGAGGCGGATTCCCTGATTCCCAGTACGGCCATGATCCGTTCGGCGAGTGGTTCCGGTCCGATGGTGCGTTCCGGGGCGCGGGCGCCGGCCAGTTCCACCAGCCAGGTCCCGTCGGGGAATTGGGCGGTGAGGCCGTCGACGATGGCGGTGGCCAGCCGGGTCTTGCCGACTCCGCCGGGGCCGGTGAGGGTTACCAGGCGGCGGTGTGAGATGAGCCGGCGCACCTCGTCCATGGCCTCGTCCCTGCCGACCAGGGTGCTGACGGAGGCGGTGAGGTTGGTGCGGGCGCGGGCGGCGGTGGCGGGGGCGGGTCGGGAGTCGGGCCGGGCGAGTTGGGGGTCGTGGCGCAGGATCGCCTGTTGGAGGGCGTCGAGCGCGGGTCCTGGCATCAGGCCCAGTTCCTCGTCGAGGCGGCGGCGCAGGTCGGCGTAGCTGTCGAGTGCTTCGGAGGGGCGTCCGGCCCGGTAGAGGGTGCGCATCTGTACGACGCGCAGGCCTTCTCTGAGGGGGAAGCGCTCGACCAGGGCGGTGAGTTCGCCGACCAGGGCGCTGTGTTCGCCCAGTTCCAGGCGGGTTTCCGCGTAGACTTCGACCGCGGCGAGGCGTTCTTCCTCCAGGGTGGCCGCGGCGGAGCGTACGAAGGGCTGGTCGGCGAAGTCGGCGAAGGCGGGGCCGCGCCACAGGGACAGGGCTTCGGTCAGGACGGTGACCTTCTCGCGGGGTTCGTCGCAGGTGCGGGCTTCGGCGACCAGGGCGCGGAACCGGCCGACGTCCAGTGCCTGGGCCGGTATGTCGATGGTGTATCCGGGTGCCTGGTGGGCGATGAGGGAGCGGGCTCCGGTTTCGGCGTTCTCCAGGGCCCGGCGCAGTTGTGAGACTTTGGCCTGTAAGGATGAGGTGGGGCGGGCGGTGTAGGCGGAGCCGCCCCAGAGGTCTTCGATGAGCCGTCCTTTGGGTACGACTTCGCCGTGGTGGGCGAGGAGGTCCGCGAGGAGCGTACGGACCTTCACCTCGGGAACCGGCACCAGGCTCCCCTCGGCGCTCCACACCTCCAGTGGGCCCAGCACCCCGAATCGCATGATCACACAGTAACCCGATCGACTCGCGGAGTGATGAGGCCTCAAGCGGGCTCCAACCGGGGCCGGCCGAGAACGGGGCGGGCGCCCCGAACCGGACCCGAAGCAAACCCGAAGGACCATCCGCGACTGTGGGACCGGACCGAGGGCGCCAGAGGGGAGTCCGGTGCGGGGAGACGCGAGGGGCGGGACCGGCGCGGCCACGGCCCGGCGGCCCGGTGCCGCGGCCGCTCCTGTGGGGAGCGGGGCCGGGGGTGGCCGAAGACCCTGCGCCGTGGCCGGCGCGTGTGTGGTGGTGCCCGGGTGCCGGGGGGTGTGCTCTCCCGGTCCGCCGGGGGGTGTGGCATGCCGGGGCGCCCGGGTGGCCGGCCGGTGGGCGGGTGGGGCCGTGCGCCGCGCCCGGCCCGCGCTCAAGGAATCCTACGAGCAACCCCGATCGCACGCACAGGAGTTGAGAACACTATGAACAGTCAGTGGTTCAGGCGGTTCGCGGAGGCGGGGCCCGGCGCGGTGCGGCTGGTCTGTTTCCCGCACGCCGGCGGTTCGGCCAGTGTGTACGTCCCTCTGGCGCGCCGGCTGTCGGCCGGGGCCGGCGGCCCGGGTGCGGTCGGTGTTCCCGGCGGCCCGGGCGTCGATGTGCTGGCCGTGCAGTATCCCGGGCGCCAGGACCGCAGGAACGAGGCGGGGCCGGCGGGCATCGTGGAGCTGGCCGGGCGGATCGCCGGGGAGCTGGGCGCGGCGCCGGGCGGCCCGTACGCCTTCTTCGGCCACAGCATGGGTGCGCTGCTCGCCTACGAGAGCGCCCGCGCCCTGGCGGCCGCGGGGGCGCCGCTGCCGGTGCGGCTGTTCCTCTCGGCGCGCGGGGCGCCCGGCCCCTTCCCGGACCGGCACGACGTGCTGGCCGGTGACCGGGAGATCCTGGCGGCCGTCCGCTCCCTGGGCGGGACGGGTGCCGCCGTGCTCGCCGACCCGGAGCTGGTGGAGATGGCGCTGCCCGCGCTGCGCGCCGACTACCGGGCGCTCGCCTCCTACCGCTGGGGCGGTGGTGCGCCGCTGGAGATCGCGGTGAGTGTGCTGGCCGGGCGCGAGGACCCGGTCGTCGCGGTCGAAGAGGCGGCGCGCTGGCGGGAGTTCACCCGGGCGGGGTTCGAGCTGGAGGTCTTCCCGGGCGGTCACTTCTTTCTGGACCAGAACCTCGACGCCGTGGCCGGGCTGGTGCTGCGCGGTGTGCGGGACGCGGTCACGCAAGGGGGCAGGTAGCGCGAGCCCCAGTCACCGACGGTCGGTTGGTCAACTCGCGGGAGAAAACGTGGAATTCAAGATTCTGGGTCCGCTGGAAGTCCAGTCCCTGGACCGTACGCTGGTTCTGGGCGGCTTCAAGCAGCGTGCGGTTCTGGGGAAGTTACTCTTACGGGCCAATCACGTGGTCGCCACCAGCGAGCTGCTGGACGCCCTGTGGTCCCAGGAGAGCCGCCCCGTGACGGCCAGGAAGATCATACAGAACGCGGTGTCCGGGCTGCGGGCGGCTCTGTCGCGGCCGCACTCGCTGCTGGAGGTGCCGGGGGCGCCGGCCCCGGAGCTGCTCACCCGGTCCCCGGGCTACATCCTCCAGGTCGCCCCCGACACCCTTGACGTCTCGCGCTTCGACCGGCGGGTGGCCGAGGGCCGCAGGCTCCTGGACGCGGGCGAACCGGCCCTGGCGGCCGAGCTGTTGCGCGAGGCGCTGGACGAGTGGCGCGGCCCTGTCCTGTCGGATCTGGTGGAACAGGGCCTGGACTGGCCGGAGGTGGCGCGGCTGCGGCAGTTGCGGCTCGACGCGATGGAGTACCGCTTCGAGGCGGAGCTGGCCTGCGGGCGGCACCACGCCGTGCTGGGCGAGCTGGTCTCGCTGGCGGAGTCGGAGCCGCTGCGCGAGCGGCTGTGCGGGCAGTTGATCCTCGCGCTGTACCGCTGCGGGCGGCAGGCCGAGGCGCTGAGCGTGTTCAGCCGGGTGCGGCTCGAACTGGTCCAGAAGTACGGTCTCGAACCCTCCCGTGACCTCCAGACCCTCCAGCAGCACATCCTGCACCACGACCCCTCGCTGACGGCGCCCGCCGAGGAGCCGGCGGAGGTGGCGCAGGTGACAGGGATGAGGGGGGCGCCGCTGGGGGATGTGCCGCGGCCCGCGGCGGCCGGGCCCGTCCCGGACCCCTCAGGGGCGGATCCCTCCGGGGCGGCGCCGGTGCCGGCCGGGGTGCCCGTCGCGGTGATCGGTGGCAAGGACCCCGCTCTCCCGGCGCAGGAGGAGGGCACACCGGCCGCGCGGGCGGCGGGCGGCGGCGCGCCGGCGAACAGGCGCCAGGAGGTGTCCGTACTGCTGATCCAGACCGGCACCCCGGCGGAGCAGCCGCTGGACGCGGAGCAGCTCAATGCCGCGCTGCACCGGGCGGTGACCCTGGTGGCGCAGTGCGTCGAGGAGCACGGCGGCACCGTCGTGGGGTCGGTGGGCCATCTCTCCGCGGCGCTGTTCGGGCTGCGGGGGGACCCTTCGGCGGCGTCGCTGGACGCGGTGCGGGCGGCGCTGGCCGTACGGGAGAGGTTCGGGGACGTGACGGATCTGGCGGTCCGTTCGGTGGTCACCACCGGCGGGGTGCTGGTGCGTGATGTGCCCGGTGCGCCCGGCGGCGGGGTCTCGGTGGTGGGGGCGCTGCTGGACACGGCGCAGCGCCTGCTGTCCGACGTGCCGCCGGGCAGGGTGTACGTGAGCCGGAAGGCGGCGGTCGGCACGGACAGCCAGGTGCGCTATGTGCGGGTGCGGGGGAAGGCGGGCATGGTCTTCGATGTGCGGGAGGCCTGCGCCGTCTATCCGCAGGGGCGCGGGGCGGAGGTTCCGGGCGGTGTCGCGGGCGGGGGGCCGGGGGGTGCGGGGTTCCCGCGGGAACATGAACTGGACATCCTGAACAGTCTGCTGGCGCACTCCCGGCATCATCGTGTGCCGTGTCTGCTGACGGTCCTGGGCGAGCCGGGGTCGGGCAAGTCCCGGCTGCTGGCGGAGTTCGAGCACCGGATCACGCGCAGTCCGGGCGGGGTGCTGGTGCTGCGGCCCTCGGCGCCCGTGAGCGGCGCGGGCACGCTGGCCGGTGCGCTGCTGGACGCGTGGCGGGAGTTCTCGTCGATTCCCCCCGGCACCTCGCAGGGCGAACTGCTCATGCGTCTGGTGCACGGGACGGCCGGCAGCGGACCGGTGGCGGACCGGTTGCTCCGGGACCTGGTCGTACCGGACCGTCCGTTGTCGCGCGTGCATCCCCGTCCGGTGATGAACGGCTGGGCGGAGCTGCTGTCCCTGCGGGCGCGGCAGCAGCCGCTGGTGCTGTGCCTGGACGATCTGCATCTTGCCTCGGACGCGGTGCTGGACTGGGTGGAGGAGCTGGCCACGACGGCTGAGGGCTGCCCCTTGCTGATCGTGGCGTGCGCGCGGCCCGAGCTGCTGGGCAAGCGCCCGTTCTGGGGGGTGGGGCAGCGCAGCACCAGTACGCTCAGCCTCACCCGGCTCTCCGGGCCGGGCGGGCTGCCGCTCCAGGCGGTGTCCGGCGGCGAGGCCTAGGAGTTCCGCCGCGGCCGGGGCCCGTACGGGCGCGGCGGGGGTGGGCGGCCGGGTGTGGCAACCGGCCGGTCACGGTCTTTCCACGGCCGGCGCGCAGAGCGGCAGGTGGGCACGCGGTGTACGGGACTTGGTTGGCTGCTCGTATGGACAACAGCCGTACGCAGCGCGAGCACCCCGGCTCCGGGTCCTCGTCGCGGGCCGCCCAGGAGCCCTTCGAGGACGAGGCGACACTCGCCGTGTTCGTCGGCAGGGAGTTCGCCGTGGCCCTCACCGAGGGGCTGCGCCGGGCGAGGGTCACGTCCCGGACCACGGTGTCCGGTGAGGGTGCTCCCGCTGTCCGCCGTCCTGCCCCGGCTCCTGAGGGGGCGCCGGGCGGATCCCTGCTGGCGGAGTACTCCGGGGCGATCCTGCGCCGTTTCGAGCGGAACCTGCTGGCCGTTCCCGCGCCGGGCGTGCTGGCGCACCGCGGGACACGGGTGTCGGTGGCGCGGTGGGCGGGGCGGGTGCTGGCCGCCGCGGGCCGGACCCCGTGTCCGGGGGGCGGGGACGTGCCGCCCTTCCCCCGGGGCGCGGCCTCCCAGCACGCGGTCGCGATATCCCTGCTGATCGAGTCGGCGGCGCACACGCTGCCGCCCCAGGCGCCGCGGTGCCTGGAGGTGATCCGGGCACTGGCCCGCGCCGGCGGGCCGGCCGGGGCGGGCGGCACCGGGGCGGGCGGCACCGGGGCGGGCGGCACCGGGGCGGCGCGGGTGGTGCGGGCCGGGCCGTCTCTTTCGGATCTTGCCGGCTGAGGCCGCGTTGTCCGGGGCGGGGGGTGCCTCCCGCGCCCCGGGCCGCGGGGGGGGCGTCGCGGGGCGGGGGGCCTGCCCGTAGCGGACGCGGGGGGGGCAGGTCCGCCAGCGCGGCGCGTGCGGGGCGCTGGCGGACCGCAGGGCGCTTCGCGGATGTCTTCGCGGATGTCCTGGGGGTGTCCGCGAAGTGGCGTCGTCCGCCCGCAGGGCGGGGCCCGCGGCGTCCGGTGCGTGCGATCGCGAGGCGGAGGACCGGGCGTGTACCGGAGGTACTCGCCCGGTCCGGCAACGCGGCGAGCGCGTGCCAGGCGCCGCGTGCCGGACGCCGCTTCGCGGACACGCCCTAGGCGACCACTGCTGCCCGGCCCGATATGAGGAGGCATTCGAGAAGCTGGTCGAGGGCGTCGTCGGCGACCGGGCCGAGGCTGATGGTCATCGCCTGCGGGCGGCCGGCGGCCCAGCCGGGGCGGCGTGCGAGAAGCCTGGCGTCGGCGCCGACGACGTTCAGCAGCGGCAGGTCGGCGCGCGGGTCGGCCAGTTCCTCGACCAGTTCGAGCAGCGGTTCGTCGGCGCGCTCGAGATCGTCCCAGATCACCACGAGGGGGTGTTTGGCCGCGGCCAGGGCGAGGAAGTCCCGCCAGGCGCCCAGGACCGCGCGCCGTACCGGGCCACGCGCGTAGATCAGCGGGCCCAGGGCGGCCAGCAGGGCGGCCCGGGTCTCCTGGTCGTCGGTGAGCCCGGCGAGGGCCGTGTCGAGTTTGGCCGAGGCGGATCCGGGGGTGTCGCCCGGGCCGGTCCCGGCGTAGGAGGCGAGCATCTGGGCCGGCGCGGACATGCCGCCGCGCGAGGGGGCGACGGTGCCGGTCAGTACCCGTACGGGCTCGGTGGTGCCGGTCCGCACCAGGCGCTGGAACTCCAGCAGCAGGCGGGCCTTGCGGCCGGGCGGGCCGAGGACGGTCACCAGGTGCGGGGTGGAGCGGTGCCGGGTCCTGAGCAGGACGGCCCGCATCAGGTCGAGTTCGCACTCGCGGTCGCCGGCCGAGGTCCCGCACTGGTTGGTGAAGCCGTCGCCGACGGCCATCAGCTTCCAGGGGGCCGTGCCGGTGCCGGTGCCGCGGTAGGTGATGCGGCCATCGGTCAGCCGGCGGGTGGCCTCGCAGACATGGACCTCCCCCGCGGGGACCATGCCCAGCGCCGTGCGGCAGTCGTCGACGAGATGGCCGCCGATCCACGGCGGGGTCACACCGGCACCGGGCCAGCGGCAGACGACGACCTGCCCGGTGGAGACCGCGCCGTGCGCGGAGAGCGCCTCCCCCGTGGAGTGCAGGGTGTCCGCGGCGATGGCCAGGCAGTCGCGTACGGCCGCGGCGGCCCGTACCGCGCGCACCGCGCCCGCGTTCGCCGGGGTGTCGGTGGCGGTGTCCTCGAAGAGGCCGAGCAGGACGGAGCCCAGCGCCGAGGCGACGATGCCGCCCTCCGCCTCGATCTTCTCGCGGGCGAGCTGGGTCACCGCGTCCAGGACCCGGTCGACGTCCTCCGGTGGCAGGGTGCCGAACTCGGGTCCGAGCCCGAAGCGCAGCAGGAGCACACTGGCCTGCCGGTACTCGCCCGGCAAGGCGGCGCGTGCCGCCGTGGGCTCGGCCGTGTGCGGGGAGGGGGGCGCGATGTGCTGCCGCGGGGGCGGGGTGTGCTGCGCGGGCGGTCCGGGCCGGGGGGGCCGTGCCGTCTGCCCGGGCGGGGGGAGCTGGGTCTGCCCGGGGCGGGGGAGCTGGGCGGTGCGGGGCAGGTCCAGTGCCGGGTCCTGGGTGAGGACGGCCCGCTGGAGCTGCTGGAGTTCGGGGCTGGGCTCCAGGCCGAGGCCCTCGACCAGGGCCTCCCGTACCCTCCCGTACACGGCGAGGGCGTCGGCCTGCCGGCCGCAGCGGTAGAAGGCGAGCATGAGCTGGCGCGAGGCGCGCTCGCGCAGGGGCTCGGCCTCGACCAGTGCCTTGAGTTCGTGGAGCACGCTCTGGTGGCCGCCGCAGGCCAGCTCCGCCTCGAAGCAGTCCTCCATGACGTCGAGGCGTTTTTTCTGGATGGAGGTGACCTCGGCCCAGTAGGTGCCCTCCTCGGCGAGATCGGCGAGCACCGGGCCGCGCCAGAGCGCGAGTGCCTCGGTCAGCAGGTCGCGTGCGGCGGCCGGGCGGCCGGCGGCCAGGGCCACCCGGCCCTCGGCGACCCGCTGCTGGAAGACCAGGAGATCGACCTGCTCGGGCCGTACCCGCAGCATGTACCCGGGGTACCAGGTCAGCAGTTCGGGGGCCGGCTCGCCGGGGGACAGCCCGGCGAGGACTCCGCGCAGCCGCCAGATCGCGTTCTGGAGGATCTTCCGCGCGGTCATGGGCGCGTCGTCGGCCGGCCAGAGCGCTCCGAGTAACCGGCTGGTGGAGACCACCTCGTTGGCGTGGAGGAGGAGGTAGGCGAGAGCGGATCGCTGCCTTATACCGCCGAGTTCCACCAAGCCGTGATCATCATTGACTTCCAACGCGCCCAGAACACGAAATCGCATGAACTCCCCCGTTCAATGGCCACCGGCCATGGTGATTGTCATGGCCCCGGCATGGTTCCGGTCTGCTGCCGGAATTCCGGTTTTGATTTGTCAAGCGGGCGCGGCCCCTGATGATCTTTCAGTTCTGTACGCTGAAGAATCCTCACAGGAGTCGCGCCCGTGCCCGCATCATCGCTGACCATCCCCTGCCTTGACCAGGTCTTTAATCCGAATGCCACGCCCGGGGGTGGGCCGGTGGGCTCAGGGCGCGGTCAGTGCTTCGCCCGCGCCGGCCCGCAGCAGCTCGCACACGTCGCGCAGCCCGGTGTCGAGCTGGGCGATCTCGGCGTCGGTCAGCTCGACGGAGGGCTCGAAGCGCAGGGTGTTGAGCGCGCTCGCGGTGGGGAACGTACGCACCCGGTGGCGGCGCAGGAGGTGTCCGGCCAGGACGTAGCCGAAGAAACCGCCGCCCGCGATCTCCCGGACCACCGGTGAGGAGGACCCCGACTGGTCGAGGAATTCCAGGCCCAGCATCAGGCCCCGGCCCCGGACGTCGGCGACGACGTCGGGGAAGTCCGCCCGTACGCCGTCCAGTGCGGCGCGCAGCGCGGCTCCCCGCTCCTGGGCGACGCGGTAGACCCGTCCGCCGTCGGCCTCCAGCAGTTCGAGGACCTTGAGGGCGATGTGACAGGAGAAGCTGTCCTTGGCGAAGGTCGAGCTGTGGACGATCTCGAATTCCTTCCGGTAGTACTTCTCGCGCACCAGCATCACGGATGTCTTGGCGATACCGCCGCCCAGTGTTTTGGCGAGGGTGAAATAGTCGCCGCGCAGTCCGAGGGGGGCACTGGCGAGGAGTGTCCCGGTCCTGCCCATTCCGCTCTGGATCTCGTCGACGACAAGGGGGCAGCCGATCGACTCGCAGAACTGCTGGATTTCCTCGGCGAATTCGCGGGAGAGCACGCGGATTCCGCCCTCGCCCTGGATGGGTTCCACCAGGAAGGCGCAGAAGACCGGGAACTCCCGTTCGGTGAGGGTGACCTGGCCGTCGACGGCCCGCGCGCCGAGGAGGACGCCCCGTTCCTTGGCGTGCACCTGCTTGAGGACGTCGGGCCGGTCCTGGGGGACGAACCGGGCCTGGGCGGCGAGCGACCGGAAGGGGGCGCGGTACCCCTCGTTGTGGGTGAGCTGCACGCTCGCCGCGAGCTTGCCGTGGAATCCGCCCTCCAGTGCCAGGAACAGCGGTGGCCTGGCGGTCTGCTCGGCGTTGCGCCGGGCGAGTTCGGCCTCCAGCAGGGCGAAGGCCTCGCGGGGGTCCGCCGGGGCGGTGAGACCCAGGCGTTCCAGGGTGTGCCCGGCGAGGACGGCGGTGCCGTCGGCGACCGCGGTGCGCGCGGTCTCGTTGTGTGCGCGGATCTCCTCCAGGAGGGCGGCGGTGCGCATCCCCCGGTCCAGTTCGGCGTGTTTGACCGCCGCCTCGACCGCTTCCGCGCCGCTGTTGGCGAATACCGCGAAATACGGTTCCTCGGTGGCCAGTTCCCGGTGGATGATCCGGTTCAGCTCGGCGGCGAGGGCGTTGGCGTAGGGGTGGCTGGAGAACTGGGCGTGCACGGGGGTGTCGCCGTCGAGCAGTTCCCGCGCCCTTGCGACGATCTCGGGGCGGTTGTGCCCGAGCAGGACGGATCCGTAGCCGCCCGCGAAGTCGGCGACGGGTATCTCGCCGCCCTCGCCGTCCCGTTGGTAGAGGGTATTGCCCTTCGCGCGGACGTATTCGACGGCCAGGCCGGCACCGGCGAGCACTTCGCGGAGAAAAGGTTCGGCCAGTTCTCTGGACGGGGTTGCGGTGTTGGTGTGATCCATGCACCACAGGGTGCTCGCGTCCGGTCAACCAGCGGTCACCGCGGGGTCATCCGCGAGGGGTACGGGCAGGTGGCGCGGCGGTTACCCGGGGGTGGGAGACGGCGGGGCCGGCGCGGGTACGTTGAAGGCCACCGGCCGGCGGGACCCAGGGACAACCACGCGATACCCACGGATGGCACGTGATGTGCGCTGCTCAAAATACCTCGGAGAGGGTGGCATGAATTCCGCGTCCACTGAACTCGATCCCGCGGCCGTGCGTCCGGGGCCACAGCCGGTGCAACCCGTCCGGCTCAGGGAAGTGATGTCCCGCTTCGCGACCGGTGTCACGGTGATCACCGTGGGGGGCGAGCACGTGCACGCCATGACCGCGAACGCGTTCAGTTCGGTCTCCCTCGATCCGCCGTCGGTGCTGTGCAGTGTGAGCCACGGCGCGGTGATGCACGGCGCGCTGGCCTCCGCGGGCCGCTTCGCCGTCAACATACTCGGCGTGCGGCAGGAGCCCCTGGCGCGGCATTTCGCCGACAAGCACCGCACGCTGGGGGCGGCCCAGTTCGAGGGGGTGGCGTGGGAGGCCGGGAAACACACCGGGGCGGCCCTGCTGGGCGGTTCGGTGGCCTGGCTGGAGTGCGAGCTGAGCGACTCGCACGTCTTCGGCGACCACACCATCTTCATCGGGACGGTCCTGGCGGCCGGCCGGGGCAGCGGCGAGGACGGGCTGCTCTTCGTCGACGGCCGCTTCGGCAGGCCCGACCCGGCCCCGGCCCCGGGCCACTAGGGGTCGTCTTCAAAGCTGTTTGTGCGATGCGGGATTATGGCGGGTGTGGTGCGTCGTCATGAGTTGTCGGATGTTGAGTGGGCTGTGTTGTCGCGGTTGTTGCCGAGTTCGGGGACGGCTGGTCGGCCCCGGTCGGATGACCGGGTGGTGCTGAACGGGATCGTGTGGAAGCTGCGGACCGGTTCGGCCTGGCGGGACGTGCCGGAGCGTTACGGTTCCTGGCAGACCTTGTACACGCGTTTCCGCAGGTGGGCGCTGGACGGAACCTTCTCCCGCATGCTGAAGGCGATCCAGGCGGAGAGGGACGCGGCGGGTGACATCGACTGGCTGGTGTCGGTGGACTCCACGATCGTGCGGGCCCACCAGCACGCGACCGGTGGGAAAAGGGGGCTGCCGACCGGGACGAAGCGGGTGATCACGCCCTCGGCCGATCCCGTGGAGGACTGAGCACCAAGGTCCACCTGGCCTGCGACGGACACGGCCGGCCCCTCGCCTTCGTCCTGACCGGCGGCAACACCAACGACTGCACCCGCTTCGAAGACGTCCTGGACGCCATCCGTGTTCCGCGCACCGGCCCGGGACGTCCCCGCACCCGACCCGACCACGTCATCGCCGACAAGGGCTACAGCTCTCGCAAGATCCGCGCCTACCTGCGCAGACGCGGTATCGGGCACACCATCCCCGAACGCATCGACCAGGCCACAGGCCGCCTGCGCAAAGGCTCACGCGGCGGCCGCCCACCCACATTCGACAGGAGGGTCTACCGGCTCCGCAACGTCGTCGAACGATGCTTCAACCGACTCAAGCAATGGCGCGGCCTGGCCACCCGCTACGACAAAACCCGCGAGTCCTACCAAGCCACCGTCACCATCGCCTCCATCTTCCTCTGGATATGACCTTTGAAGACGACCCCTAGGGCGTCTCTTGCGGAGCACACCCGGGGCCGCCGGGTGTGCCGGAGCGGTGGGCGGCCCGCCCGGGTGCCGGGCGGGCCGCCGTTTCGGGCGCGGCGGGTGAGAGGGTGTGGGGGTCTTGCGGGCCCGGTGTGCGGAGAGCCGTCCGTGCCGGGGCCGTTCAGGGCCCGGCGCCGTACGTACGCGGAAGGCCCGGGGCGGTGAGCGCGGCCCGGGCCTTCTGCGTGGGTGGGTGCGGGACCGTGCCCGCGGGGGGGATCAGAGGAAGTACGTGCCGGGCTCCAGGCCCAGCAGGACCCGGCCCTGCACCTCCAGGTTGGCGTTGAGCTGGACCAGGGCGTGCAGCGAGAAGCCCTGGATGTCGCGGTGGAAGCGCTGGAGGTCCACCTCGCGGCGGATGACCGAGCCGCCGCTGGCCGCGAAGAGCAGTTCCACGGCCTCCTTGGAGAGCTGCGCCGCGTAGGCGGTCCTGCCGCGGATGACGGCCTTCTCCTCGTCCGAGGGCTGGAGGCCCGCGTCGGCCGCGCCCTGCAGGACCCGGTGCCAGGAGTGGGAGAGTGCCGCGGCCGCCTCGATCTTGCTGGAGGCGAGGGCCACCTGCTGCTGGGTGAGCGGGTGGTGGCTCTGCTCGGTCCACTGGGTGTAGGTGATGCCGCGTCCGGGCAGCCGCTCCAGGAACAGTTCGAACGCGCCGCGCGCCATCCCGACGAAGGTCGCGGAGACACTGGACATGATGTAGCCCAGCAGACCGTAATTACGGCCGGTGGCACCGGTGTTGGAGCGGTTGCCGGTGGCCGAGACCATGGCCTCCTCCAGCGGTACGACCCGGTGCGCGGGCACGAAGACGCCGGTGGCGGTGGTCGTGGAACTGCCGGTGGCGGCGCCGGCCGAGACGTGCCAGTCGTCGGCGAAGGCCAGCTCGGAGGTGGGCACCAGCGCGACCAGTTCCTGGGCCGTCCCGTCGGGCTGCTCCACCACCGCGGCCAGCAGGTCCCAGTCCGCGCCCCGGCAGCCGGAGTTGAAGCGCCAGGTGCCGTCGAGGCGGTAGCCGCCCTCGACCGGTTCGAGGGTGCCGGTGGGGGCGAAGACGATGGAGACCCTGCCGCTGCCTTCAAAGACCTCCTTCTGCGCCTGGTCGGGGTAGAGGGTCGCGCACCAGGCGCTGGTGAGCCACACCATCGTCAGCCAGCCGGTGGAGGGGCACCCCCGGGCCACCTCGGCGATGACCTGGGCCTGCTGCGCCACGTCGAAGTCGAGACCGCCGTGCTCGCGCGGCACGGCCGTGCGGAACACCCCCGCCCTCTGGAGCAGTTCGATGTTCTCCTCCGGTATCCAGCGCTGCTCCTCCGCGGCGGCCCCGTTGCGGCGAAGGGCGGGCACGGCGTCGCGTACCGCGTCCAGTACAGAGGTCAGTTCTTCCTGCGTGGCCACTTTTCTCTCCTCGAAGTGCCGTGGAGTACACGGGCAATACACGGGATGTGCCGTCTTTGACGCCAGAACCCCCCTGGTCCCAGGGGGGTTCGCGGTCGTGCCCCTCGTTCGCGCCCGGACCGCCCGGGGCGTGTGCGCGAAATGGTGTCCGGCTCGCGCCCTGCGGGCGGACGGCCCCACTTCGCGGACACGGCCTAGCCGGCGACCAGGCCCGTCGCGGCCACGGGACGGTCGATGGACATCAGCCAGCGGCCGTCCTCCCCGCGCCGCAGGACGTCGGTGCACACGCCCCGCAGCTGTACGGGCTGTCCGTCCGCCTCGATGGTGTCGATCTCGTAGTTGACACCGATCAGCGCGACGTCGCCGGCGACATACGCGTGGGTCACCGTGGCGCGCAGGTCGGGCTTGCCGCCGAGGAACTCCTTGAAGAACGCCAGCCGTGCCTCGCCGGTGAGGGGCTCACCGGAGAAGTTCGAGATCGAGTCCTCCCGGTAGAGGCTGTCGAACAGCGCTCCGTCACCGGAGTTGAACGCCTGGATGAAGATGTCGTTCTGGGTGTCGGTGTCGGCGGTGAGGTCGGGGTTCGCCGGGTCGAAGTCGACATCGAAGGTGTACGCCATGATCGGTCGGTCCTTTCCGTGGGAGGGGGGAGGAGGGAGGGGGGCGGTGCGGTCCCGGGTCAGTCCTCCTGGCCGTACGGGTCGTCGATGGCGTAGCGCCACACCTTGTCCTCGCCCAGCCGCAGGACGTCGACGCCCGTGCCGGTGAGCCGCTCGGGCTTCCCCTCGGCGTCGACCGTGTCGATCGTCCAGTCGACGATCAGCAGGGCCGTGTCGCCGGTCACGAACGTCTGCCGGGGCACGGCGGTCATCGTCGGCCGGTTCTTGAGGAATTCCCGCTGGTATTCCCGGCGCGCGTCGCCCGTCAGCGGCTTGCCCGGCTCCCAGACTGCGACGGACTCCGCCGTGTAGAAGCTGTCCATGGTTTCGAAGTCGCCCGCGTTGAAAGCCTCAACATATTGACTTGTGTGCTTTTCCACGTCGTCGGTGAGCTGTGACATGACGAAATCCAACCTGCCTTCTCTTGTAGCCGGGTGCCGCCCTTTCGTACGCCGACACTATTGCGGGGTCATCAACGTCCCGCCCATGAACGGGTAATGCGGCGGTCTCCCGGCATGTGGCCGGGGTGGTTACCGCCCGGTGGAGCCGCGCTGAGAGGGCCGAGAGGACCACCTGCCTACGATCTGGAAGCAGTGTCACCGAAATGCCTTTCAAGGTCGCCCAGTTCGGCCGGATTCACTGGAAAGGGAAGTCGAGCGCGATGACGAAT
Organism: Streptomyces sp. NBC_01317; assembly: GCF_035961655.1. Lineage (NCBI taxonomy): Bacteria > Bacillati > Actinomycetota > Actinomycetes > Kitasatosporales > Streptomycetaceae > Streptomyces > Streptomyces sp. NBC_01317. Next base: position 28,858 of record NZ_CP108393.1, read on the forward strand.
CAGCACCATTTCCACAGGGCCGCGCAGGGCGAGGGGCCCGGCGAGGGCATCGCGGTCGTCGGAGTGTCCTGCCGGCTTCCCGGCGCGGACACCCCCGGGGCTTTCTGGGACCTGCTGCGCACCGGCTCGGACGCCATCACCCCGGTGCCCGGCGGGCGCTGGCTGCCCGCCTCCGGCGAACCGGCCTACCAGGCGGCGGAGCCGGGGACGCGCCGGGGCGGGTTCCTGGACCGGGTGGACACCTTCGACGCGGACTTCTTCGGCATCTCACCGCGCGAGGCCACCACCATGGACCCCCAGCAGCGGCTGGTGCTGGAACTGGCCTGGGAGGCCCTGGAGGACGCCGGCACCCTCCCGGCCGCGCTGCGCGGCAGCCGTACCGCCGTGTTCGTGGGCACCCTGCGCGACGACTACACGGCACTGCTCTACCAGTACGGCGACCGGGCGCTCACCCAGCACACCATGACCGGCGTCAACCGGGGCGTCATCGCCAACCGGGTCTCCTACCACCTGGGCCTGCACGGACCGAGCCTGACCGTCGACTCGGCGCAGTCCTCCTCGCTGGTCGCCGTCCATCTCGCCTGCGAGTCCCTGCGCTCCGGCGAGAGCGACACGGCGATCGCGGCGGGCGTCAACCTGAACATCCTCGCCGAGAGCGCGGCCACCGGGGAGCGGTTCGGCGGGCTCTCCCCCGACGGCACGACCTACGCCTTCGACGCCCGCGCCAACGGTTTCGTGCGCGGCGAGGGCGGGGCGGTCCTCGTCCTCAAGCCGCTGGCCCGCGCGGTCGCGGACGGCGACCGCGTCTACGGGGTCATCCGCGCCAGCGCGGTCAACAACGACGGTGCGACCGCGGGCCTGACGGTCCCCGGCCGGCCGGCGCAGGAACGTGTCCTGCGCGAGGCGTACGAGAAGGCCGGCATCGACCCGGCCGCCGTGCAGTACGTCGAACTCCACGGCACCGGGACCCCGGTGGGCGACCCCGTGGAGGCGGCGGCGCTGGGCGCGGTGCTCGGCGCGGGCCGGGCCCCGGGCGCGGGGCTGCGGGTCGGCTCGGCCAAGACCAACGTGGGCCACCTCGAAGGCGCGGCCGGCATCGTCGGCGTGCTCAAGACACTGCTGGCGCTGAGCCACCGGCGGCTGCCCCCGAGCCTCAACTTCGCCGCCCCCCACCCCCGGATCCCCCTGGAGGAGCTGGGACTGGAGGTGCAGCGGGAGCTGACCGAGTGGCCCGCGCCCCAGCGGCCGCTGGTGGCCGGGGTCTCCTCCTTCGGCATGGGCGGCACGAACGCGCACGTCGTCCTCACCGAGGGCCCGGTGTCCCTGGCACCCGGCGCTCCCGCCCACCGGGCGGCCGGTACTCCCGGTGTGGTCCCGCTGGTGCTCTCCGGGCGCTCGGAAACAGCGCTGCGGGCCCAGGCCGCCCGCCTGCGGAACGCCCTGACGGGCGAGGGCGCGCCGGTGACCGCCGACGCCGCCTGGTCCCTGGCCACCACCCGTACCGTCTTCGAGCACCGGGCGGTCGCACTGGCCGCGCCCGGCGGCGGTCCCGGCCTCCTTCACGCGCTCGACGCCCTCGCCGCGGGCGAATCGTCGGCCGATGTGGTGCGCGGCGCGGCCGGCCCGGGGCGGCTCGCCTTCGTCTTCACGGGGCAGGGCGCCCAGCGTGCCGGGATGGGCCTGGAGCTGTACGGGGCGTTCCCCGCGTTCGCCGAGGCCTTCGACGCGGTCCGCGCCGAGCTGGACCCGCTGCTGGAGCGGCCGCTGCTGGAGGTGATCGCCTCCGGGGAGGGCCTGGAGGAGACCGGGTACGCCCAGCCCGCGCTCTTCGCCCTCGAAGTGTCCCTCTACCGGCTGGCGGAGTCCTGGGGTGTGGTGCCGGACCTGCTCGCCGGCCATTCCATCGGTGAGATCGCCGCCGCGCATGTCGCGGGGGTCTTCGACCTGCCCGACGCCGCGCGGCTGGTCGCCGCGCGCGGGCGGCTGATGCAGGCGCTGGCGCCCGGCGGTGCGATGGTCGCGGTCGAGGCCACACCCGGTGAGGTGTCCGCGCTCCTGGCTGGCCATGAGGACCAGGTGGGCATCGCCGCGGTCAACGGGCCCCGTTCGGTGGTCCTGTCCGGTGCGCGCGAGAGCGTCCTGGCGCTCGCGGAGCGGCTGCGCGGCCAGGGGCGGCGGACGAAGCGGCTGAATGTCTCGCACGCCTTCCACTCCCCGCTGATGGACCCGATGCTCGACGACTTCCGTACGGTCGTGGACGGGCTGAGCCTGCGCGCGCCCCGCATCGGCGCGGTGTCGTCGGTGACCGGGCAGCTTGTGGGCGAGGCCTGGTCGTCGGCCGCGTACTGGGTGGAGCAGGTGCGCCGCCCGGTGCTGTTCGGGGACGCGGTGCGGGCCCTGGAGGACGCGGGCGCCACCGCGTTCGTGGAGCTGGGGCCCGACGGGGTCTGCTCGGCGATGGTCCGCGACAGTGTCCGGGAGGCGGACGCGGTGCTCGCGGTGGCCGCGCTGCGCGGGGGGCGGCCGGAGGCCAGGACCCTGCTGGCGGCCCTGGCGGCGGCCTTCGTGCGGGGTACGCACGTCAACTGGGGTGCGATCCCCTCCTACGGTGACGCCCGGCGCGTACCGCTGCCGACCTACGCCTTCCAGCGGGAGCGGTACTGGGTCTCGGGCACCGCTGCCGCCCGTGAGCTCACGCCCGGCGCGCCGCAGGCTCCCGTCACGGGGGAAGCCGCACCCGGCGGCCGGGAGGCGGGCGATGTAGCCGGGGTGGGGGCCGCGGTGGACGCGGACGCGCTGGTGGCCGGGCTGGTCGCGCGGGTGCTGGAGTATCCGGCCGGGCGGCGGGTGCCCCCGCACGCCACGTTCAAGGAGCTGGGCTTCGACTCGCTGATGTCGGTGGAGCTGCGCGACGCGCTGGCCTCCGCGACGGGGCTGCGCCTGGCCGGCGGGCTGCTCTACGACCACCCCACACCGGGCGCCCTGACCAGCCACCTCCAGTCCCTCCTCGCCGGGAAGGACGCCACGGGGGCAGAGGGGCCGGCGCTGCCCGGCGGGCCGGACGAACCGGTCGCCATCGTCGGCATGGCCTGCCGCTACCCCGGCGGCGTCACCTCGCCCGAGGACCTGTGGCGGCTGGTGGCCGGCGGCGGGGACGCCGTCTCCGCGTTCCCCGCCGACCGCGGCTGGGAAAAGGACCTGTACGACAGCGACCCGGCCCGCGGTGGGCACAGCACCGTGCGCGAGGGCGGGTTCGTCAAGGACGCGGCCCGCTTCGACAACGCCTTCTTCGGGATCTCGCCGCGCGAGGCGCTGGCGATGGACCCCCAGCAGCGGCTGCTCCTGGAGACCGCCTGGGAGGCGGTGGAGCGGGCGCGGCTGGACGCGGACGCGCTGCGCGGCAGCCGTACGGGCGTGTTCATCGGCGCCACCACCCTGGACTACGGGCCCCGGATGCAGGACGCGCCCGACAGCGTCGAGGGCTATCTGCTGACCGGCACCACCCCCAGCGTGATGTCCGGGCGCATCGCCTACCAACTGGGCCTGGCGGGCCCGGCGGTGACCGTCGACACGGCGTGCTCGTCGTCGCTGACCGCCCTGCACCTGGCCCTTGGGTCGCTGCGCTCGGGCGAGTCGGCGCTGGCGATCGCGGGCGGCGCCACGATCATGTCGTCCCCCGGGATGTTCGTGGAGTTCTCCCGCCAGCGGGGGCTGGCCGCCGACGGCCGGTCGAAGTCGTTCGCGGCCTCGGCCGACGGCACCTCCTGGGCCGAGGGCGTGGGCCTGCTGGTCCTGGAACGGCTCTCCGACGCACGGAAGAACGGGCACCAGGTCCTGGCGGTCGTCCGCGGCAGCGCGATCAACCAGGACGGTGCCAGCAACGGCCTGACCGCGCCCAACGGCCCCGCGCAGGAACGGGTCATCCGCGCGGCGCTGGCGGACGCGGGCCTGGCCCCGGCGGACATCGACGCCGTGGAGGCGCACGGCACCGGCACCCGCCTGGGCGACCCCATCGAGGCCGAGGCGCTCCTGGCGACCTACGGGCACGAGCGCGGGGACCGCGCCCCCGTCCTGCTCGGATCGCTCAAGTCGAACATCGGGCACGCCCAGGCCGCGGCCGGGGTCGGCGGCGTCATCAAGATGGTGCAGGCCATGCGCCACGGCGTCCTGCCCCGCACCCTGCACGTGGACGAGCCGACCCCGATGGTCGACTGGTCCCGGGGCACGGTGAAACTCCTCACCGAGGCCGCCGACTGGCCCCGGACCGGGCGCCCGCGCCGGGCCGCCGTCTCCTCCTTCGGCATCAGCGGCACCAACGCCCACGTCATCCTCGAACAGGGCCCGCCCGCCCCGCAGCCCGCCCCCGCGCACGAGTGGTCCGGGCCCGCGCCCTGGCTGCTGTACGCCCAGGACGAGGCGGCGCTGCGTGAACAGGCCGCCCGCATCCGCGCGTTGACCGCCGGCGGAGCCGGTGCGTACGACACCGGGTTCTCGCTGGCCACCACCCGTACCGCGCTCCCCCACCGGGCGGCGGTCCTCGCCGCCACCCCGCAGGACCTCCTGGCCGGCCTGGACGCGCTCGCCGGGGGCCGGGAGGACCCCCGGGTCGTCACCGGCAGCGCCGCGGCCCCGGGCAAGACCGCGTTCCTCTTCACCGGGCAGGGCGCCCAGCGCACCGGCATGGGACAGGAACTGTACGAGGCGTACCCGGTCTTCGCCCAGGCGCTGGACGACGCCTGCGCCGCGCTGGACGCGCATCTGCCGCAGCCGTTGCGCACGGTGCTGTTCGCCGCCGAGGGGACCCCTGAGGCGGCGGTGCTGCACCGCACCGCGTACACCCAGCCCGCGTTGTTCGCCGTGGAGGTCGCGCTGTTCCGCCTGGCCGCGCACCACGGGCTCACCCCCGACCTGCTCGCCGGGCACTCCATCGGCGAACTGGCCGCCGCGCACTGCGCGGGCGTGCTCTCCCTGCGGGACGCGGCGCGTCTGGTCGCCGCCCGGGGGCGGCTGATGGAGTCGGCGCCGGCCGGCGGGGCCATGGTCGCCATCGAGGCGAAGGAGAGCGAACTGGCCGCCGACCTGGCCGAGTTCGGCGGCCGGCTGTCCATCGCCGCGGTCAACGGCCCCGCCTCCCTGGTCATCTCCGGCGACCAGGACGCGGCCGGGGAACTCGCCGGGCGGTGGCGGGCACAAGGCCGCAGGACACGCCGCCTCCAGGTCAGCCACGCCTTCCACTCCCCCCACATTGACGGCGTCCTGGAGGAGTTCCGGGCCGTCGCGGCCGCACTGACCTGGCACGCGCCGCGGATACCGATCGTCTCGACGGTCACCGGGCGCCTGGCCACCACCGGTGAACTCACCTCGCCCGACTACTGGGCCGGGCAGATCCGCGAGGCCGTACGGTTCCTCGACGCGACCCGGGAACTACAGGCGCGCGGCGCCACCGTGTTCGTGGAGATCGGCCCCGACGCGGTCCTCGCCCCGCTGGCCCAGGGCTGCCTGAGCGGCGAGGACACCCACACCGTGGCGCTGCTGCGCGCCGGGCGGCCCGAGCCGCGGACCCTGGTCACGGGCCTGGCGAGCGCCCGGGTCCACGGGGCGCCCCTGGAGGGCGCCTCGTTCTTCCCCGGCGGCCGCCCCGTCGATCTGCCGACGTACGCCTTCCAGCGCGAGCACTACTGGCTGGCACCCCACGCCCCCGGTGACGCACGGACCCTGGGCCTGGATTCCGCGGACCACCCGCTGCTGTCCACCGCCATGGACCTCGCGGACGGTGAGGGCCTGGTCCTGACCGGTCTGCTGTCGGCCGCGGCACATCCCTGGCTGGCCGACCACACGGTGGGCGGCGGGGTGCTCCTGCCCGCCACGGCCTTCGTCGAACTGGCCCTGGCCGCCGGCGGGCGGACCGGCGCGGACCGGGTGGGCGACCTCACCCTGGAGGCGCCGCTGCCACTGCCGCGGGACACCGCGGTGCGGGTCCAGGTCTCGGTGGGCGCCCCCGGCCCCGACGGCGCCCGGCCCTTCGCCGTGCACGCCAGGCCCGACGGCACCGGGCACGGCCAGGTGCCCTGGACACGCCACGCCTCCGGTGTCCTGGGCGGCCCACCCGCCCCCACCACCACCGGCACACGTGATCTCGCGCAGTGGCCGCCCGCCGGGGCGTCCGACCTGCCGCTGGAGGGCGTGTACGAGCGGCTCGCGGACCTCGGATACCACTACGGCCCCGCCTTCCGGGGGCTGACCGGTCTCTGGTCGGCGGGCGAGGACCTGTACGCCACGGTGCGCCTGCCCGGCGACCAGCACGCGCAGGCCGCCCGGTTCGCCGTGCATCCCGCGCTCCTGGACTCCGTGCTGCACCCCCTGGTCCTGCACGCCGCCGACGCGGCGGGCGACGGCGGCCTGCGGCTGCCGTTCGCGTGGGCGGGCACCCAGCTGTACGCGAGCGGCGCGACCGAGCTGCGGGTGCGGATCTCCCCGGCGGGCCGGGACACCTTCGCGCTCACCCTCGCCGACACCACCGGCACCCTGGTGGCCGAGGTGGAGTCCCTGGCCCTGCGCGTGGTCCCCCGGCAGGCGCTCGCCACCGCGGCCGCCGGGCACACCGAGGGGCTGTACCAGGTGGAGTGGATGACCGTACCGCCCGCCCCCGCACCTGCGGGCGCGGGCCCGGGCCCGCGGATCGGGTGGGCGCGGGGCACCGAACTCCCCGAAGAGGAAGGGCTGGAGGCCGTTGTCGTCCGCACGGCAGACCTCGGCCCCGGCGCCGGCGCCGGCGCCGGCGCCGGGGACCGGCCGGCGGCGGTGCACGGGACCGTACAGGACGCCCTGGCCGTGGTGCAGCGGTTCCTGGCCGACGACCGGTATGCCCGTACCCGCCTGGTGTTCCTCACCCGGGGGGCGGCCGGGGCCTCTCACCCCGAGGAAGCCGGCGCTCTTCCCGGCGCCGGGGTATGGGGCCTGGTCCGCTCGGCGCAGAGCGAGCACCCGGACCGCCTGGTCCTGCTCGACACCCCCACCCCCAACCCCAGCCCCTCTGACTCTGCCGGGCCTTCCGACCTGGAGATCGCCGCGGCCCTGGCCACCGGTGAGCCCCAGCTCGCCCTGGCCGAAGACGGCCTGCGCGCGCCCCGGCTGGTGCGGGCCGCACCGGACACCGGCACCCCCGCGGCCCCGCTGGACCCCGACGGCACGGTCCTGATCACCGGCGGCACCGGCGGCCTGGGCGCGCTCTTCGCCCGCCACCTGGTCACCGCGCACGGTGTACGGCATCTGCTCCTGGCCGGCCGGCGCGGACCCGACGCCCCCGGCGCGGGCGAACTGCGCTCCTCGCTGGAGGAGCTGGGCGCCCGGGTGACCTTCGCGGCCTGTGACGTGGCCGACCGCGGCCAGCTGGCCGCCCTGCTGGACACCGTGCCGGCCGGGCACCCGCTGACCGGAATCGTCCACACCGCCGGGGTCCTGGACGACGCCACGGTCCAGGCCCTGACCCCCGAACGCCTGGAGTCCGTCCTGCGCCCGAAGGCGGACGCCGCCTGGCACCTGCACGAACTGACCCGGCACCTGCCCCTGTCGGCGTTCGTCCTCTTCTCCTCGGTCTCCGGGCTGCTGGGCACCGCGGGACAGGCCAACTACGCCGGCGCCAACAGCTATCTGGACGCCCTGGCAGCGCACCGCCACACCCTCGGCCTCGCCGCGACCTCCCTGGCCTGGGGCCTGTGGGACGCCACCCACGGCATGGGCGGCACACTCGGTGAGGCCGGTGCGGCCAGGTGGGCCCGGGCCGGTGTCCGCCCGCTCACCCCGCGACACGGCCTGGCCCTGTTCGACCGCGCCCTGGCGGGCGGAGGGGCGCTGAGCGTGCCCGTGGACCTCGACCTGGCCGCCCTGCGCGCCCGTACCGAAGCACCCGCGCCGCTGCTGCGCGTCCTGGTCGCCCCCGCCCCCCGCCGCACCCCCGCGGCGGCCGCGGGCGGCGGCACCGGCTGGGCCCGGGACATGGCGGCACTCCAGGAGGACAAGCGCCGCGAGGCGGTCCTGGAACTGGTGCGCTCCACCGTGGCCGGCGTGCTGGGGCACACCGGTGCCTCGGCCGTCGACCCGCGCCGCGCCTTCAACGAGATCGGCTTCGACTCACTGGCTGCGGTCGAACTGCGCAACCGGCTCAACACCGCCACCGGGACACGGCTGCCCGCCACCGTGGTCTTCGACCACCCGTCCCCGCAGGCCCTGGCGGACCGCCTGGTCACCCTGGCCGCGGGCACGGGTACCGGTGCGGCGGCGGCGCGGCCCGCCCCGGCCGGCGCCGCCGCCGCGACCGAGGAGCCGATCGTGATCGTCGGCATGGCCTGCCGCTACCCCGGCGGCGTCACCTCGCCCGAGGACCTGTGGGACCTGGTCGCGAAGGGCACCGACGCCATCAGCGAGTTCCCCGCCAACCGGGGCTGGGACCTGGACCGCCTCTACGACCCCGACCCCGACCACACCGGCACCTCCTACGTGCGCCACGGCGGATTCCTCCACGACGCCGACCAGTTCGACCGGGAGTTCTTCGGGATCTCACCGCGCGAGGCCACCGCGACCGACCCCCAGCACCGGCTCCTGCTGGAAACCGCGTGGGAGACCCTGGAGAGCGCGGGCATCGACCCGGGCACCCTGCGCGGTTCGCGTACGGGCGTGTTCGCCGGGGCCATGTACGACGACTACGTGTCGCGGCTGGCCGCCAGCCCGCCGGAGTACGAGGGCTTCCTGCTGGCCGGGAACCTCTCCAGCGTCGTATCGGGCCGCCTGTCCTACACCTACGGCTTCGAAGGCCCCGCCGTCACCGTCGACACCGCCTGCTCCTCCTCCCTGGTGGCACTGCACCTGGCGGCGAACGCGCTGCGCAACGGGGAGTGCGACCTGGCACTGGCGGGGGGTGTGACGGTGATGGCCGGGCCCAGCGTCTTCGTCGAGTTCTCCCGCCAGCGCGGCCTGTCCGCCGACGGGCGCTGCCGCTCGTTCGCGGCCGGCGCGGACGGCACCGGCTGGTCGGAAGGGGTGGGCCTGCTGCTCGTCGAACGCCTCTCCGACGCCCAGAAGAACGGCCACCGGATCCTGGCCGTGCTGCGGGGCAGCGCCGTCAACCAGGACGGCGCCAGCAACGGCCTCACCGCCCCCAACGGCCCCGCCCAGGAACGCGTCATCCGCCAAGCCCTCGCCAACGCCCGCCTCACCCCCACCGATGTGGACGCCGTCGAAGCCCACGGCACCGGCACCCGCCTGGGTGACCCCATCGAGGCCCAGGCACTCCTCGCCACCTACGGGCAGGACCGCCCCGCCGGACAACCCCTCCTGCTCGGCTCACTGAAATCCAACATCGGGCACGCCCAGGCCGCGGCCGGGGTCGGCGGCGTCATCAAGATGGTCCAGGCCCTGCACCACGGCGTCCTGCCCAAGTCGCTGTACGCGAACGAGCCGACCCCGATGGTCGACTGGGACTCCGGCGCCGTCAAACTCCTGAACGAGACCACCGACTGGCCCCAGACGGGGCGTGCGCGGCGCGCCGGGGTGTCGTCCTTCGGCATCAGCGGCACCAACGCCCACGTCATCATCGAGCAGTACACCCCCGCCCCGGCCGCCCCCCGGCCACAGACCACCCCCACCCCCGCTGCCGCTCTGCCTGTCGTGCCCTGGCTGCTCTCCGCGCGCGGCGAGGACGCCCTGCGCGCGGCCGCCGGACGCCTGCACACCCACCTCACCGACCGGCCCGGCGCCGCTCTCGCGGACATCGGCCTGTCCCTGGCCACCACCCGCACCCTGCACGAACACTCCGCCGCGATCCTCGCCGCGGACCGGGAGGGCCTGCTGGAGGGCCTGGCCCACCTCGCCCAGGGACAGACCTCCGCCACAGTGGTACGCGGCGGGCCCCCCGCCCCGCGCGGGAAGACCGCGTTCCTGCTGACCGGGCAGGGCGCCCAACGCCTGGGCATGGGGCGCGAACTGTACGCGTCCTCCCCCGTGTTCGCCGCCGCCTTCGACGCCGTGTGCCACTACCTGGACCGCGAGCTGGTACGCCCCCTCAAACAGGTCCTCTTCGCACCCGAGGGGTCCGCGGACTCGGCGCTGATCGACCAGACGGCCTTCACCCAGGCGGCACTGTTCGCGGTGGAGAGCGCCCTGTTCCGCCTCGCCGAACACCACGGCCTGACCCCGGACTTCCTCCTCGGCCACTCCATCGGCGAGGTCACCGCCGCCCACCTCGCCGGGGTCCTCGACCTCCCCGACGCCTGCGTCCTGGTCGCCGAGCGCGGGCGGCTCATGCAGGCCGCCAAGGAGGGCGGCGCGATGGCCGCGATCGAGGCCGCCGAGGAAGAAGTACGCGAGAGCCTGGCCCAGGAGGCCGGCACGGTGAGCATCGCCGCGGTCAACGGCCCCCGCTCCACCGTCATCTCGGGCGACGCGCAGAGCGTCGAACAGCTCAGCACCCTGTGGCGCGAACGGGGCCGCAGAGCCACCCGGCTGCCGGTCAGCCACGCCTTCCACTCCCCCCACATGGAAGAAGTACTGGACGAATTCCGCACCATCGCCCAGGACCTCACCTTCCACCCGCCCCGCATCCCCGTCGTCTCCAACCTCACCGGCACCCTCGCCACCACTGAACAGCTCACCTCACCCGAGTACTGGGCACGGCACATCCGCGAAGCGGTCAGGTTCCACGACGGAGTCCGCCACCTCACCGAACTGGGCGTCACCGAATGGCTGGAGCTGGGCCCCGACGCCGTCCTCACCTCACTGGTACGCCAGTGCCTGGAAGAAGAGGAGGAGGGCGGCCCCACGAACACGGCGGCCGGGGCCCTCGTGCCGGCCCTGCGCCGGGGCCGGGACGAGGCGGCCGTCTTCGCCACCGCCCTGGCCCGCCTCGCCCTGCGGGGCGCCCCGGTGCGCTGGGAGAACGTCTTCCCCGGCGCCCGCCGCGCCGACCTGCCGGGCTACGCCTTCCAGCACCGGCGCTACTGGCTGGACGCCCCCGCCGGCGCGGGTGACGCGGCCGGGTTCGGGATGTTCGCCGCCGACCACCCCTTCCTCGGCGCCGCCGTCATGCTGGCCGACCGCGACGAACACGTACTGACCGGCCGGCTCTCCCGGCACACCCACCCCTGGCTCAGCGGCCACACCATCGCCGGCACCGTCCTGGTGCCCGCCACCGGACTCCTCGAACTCGCCGTCAAAGCCGGGGCACACAGCGCCACCCCGGTGGTGGAGGAACTCACCCTGGCCGCACCCCTCGTCCTGCCCGAACACGGCGGCCTCCACCTCCAGGTATCCGTATCGGCCCCGCAGGACGACGGCGGGCGGACCGTGCGTATCCACACCCGGCCCGACGCGGACGACACCGACACCTCCGGGCAATGGGCCCTGCACGCGCACGGGCGCCTGACCACCACCCCCACCACCGACACCACCACCGGTCCTGCTGCTGGTGGTGCTGGTGGGGGTCCGGCGGTATGGCCGCCGCCCGGCGCGACCGAGAGCGACCTGGGCGGGGCCTACGAACGGCTCGCCGAGGAGGAGTACGCGTACGGCACGGCGTTTCAGAACCTGCGGCGCCTGTGGACCGGCCCGGGGGGCGACCTGTTCGCCGAGGTCTCACTCGGCGGGGAACTACGCCCCGACGCCGGCCGGTTCGCCCTGCACCCCGCCCTCCTGGACGCCGCACTGCACCCCCTGCTGCCCGCCGTCACCGGCCGCCCCGGCACCCCCCTGCTGCCGTTCTCCTGGACCGGCGTCACCCTCCACACCACCACAGGCCCGGCGGACCTGCGGGTCAGGCTGACCCCCGTACCCGGCACGGACCCGGGCTCACCGGCCTACGCCCTCAGCGTCACGGACACCACGGGAACACCGGTGGCCACGGTCGAGGCACTCACCCTGCGCCCCCTGTCCGCGGACCTCCTGCGCCCGGCGGACAACACCACCACCAACGGCCTGTTCCAGGTGGACTGGACCCCGCCCGCCGGCGAACCCGCCACCCCACCGGGAGGAGAGGTGGCCGTCATCGGCGACCCCGCCCACACCCCCTGGGCCCCCGGCGCGACCGCCCACACCTCGCTCGGCGAACTGCGGGACACCCTCGGCCAGGGCAACCAGGCACCCTCCCTGGTCCTGCTCCCCCTCCCGGACACCACAGCCGCGGACGGGCCCGGGGTGCCGGACGCGGTCCGCACCGTACTGCACCACCTGCTGGCACAGGTACAGCAATGGCTGGCGGACGACCGGTTCGCCTCCTCACGCCTCGCCGTGATCACCCGCAACGCCGTCGCCACCACCCCCGCACAGGAAACGGACCTCGTGCACGCCCCGGTCTGGGGACTGCTGCGCAGCGCACAGAGCGAGAACCCGGGCCGGATCGTGCTCGCCGACCTCGACGGCAGCGAGCACGGCGGCCCGCACAGCCCCCCGCTCCTGGACACCCTGCGGGGCGACGAACCCCAACTGGCCGTGCGCCAGGGGCGGATCCTCCTGCCGAGGCTGGCCCGCGCCCTGCCCACCACCCCGCACCAGGCCCAGGCCCAGGACCGGGATTCCGCCACGGCCCCGGTCTGGGGCGAGGGCACCGTCCTGGTCACCGGCGCCACCGGCGCCCTGGGCACGGTCCTCGTACGGCACCTGGTACGCCGGCACCACGTACGCCACCTGCTGCTCGTCAGCCGGCGCGGCGCCGACGCCCCCGGCGCGGCCGGCCTGCGTACCGAACTCCTGGAAGCGGGCGCCACCGACGTACGGTTCGCCGCCTGCGACACCGCCGACCGCGACCAGCTCGCCGCCCTCCTGGACACCGTGCCGGCCGGGCACCCGCTGACCGGAATCGTCCACACCGCCGGCGTCCTGGACGACACCACCCTCCAGGCCCTGACCCCCGAACGCCTGGACACCGTCCTGCGCCCGAAGGCCGACGCCGCCTGGCACCTGCACGAACTGACCCGGCACCTGCCCCTGTCGGCGTTCGTCCTCTACTCCTCGGTCGCCGGGCTGCTGGGCACCGCGGGACAGGCCAACTACGCGGCCGGGAACACCTTCCTCGACGCCCTGGCCGCGCACCGCAGGGCACTGGGCCTGCCCGGCACCTCGCTGGCCTGGGGCCTGTGGGCCCAGGCCAGCACGCTCAGCGGGCACCTCGCCGAGGCCGACCTGCGCCGGCTGGCCCGCTCCGGACTACGGCCGCTGGCCACCGACGACGCACTGGCCCTCCTCGACGCCGTACCCGCCACCGGCCAGGCCCTGCTCGCCGTCACCCGGCTGGACACCGCCGCACAGCGGGCCTCCGGCGAACGGCCCGGCCCCCTGCTGCGCGGCCTGGTCCGCGGGGCACCCCAACGCGCCACCACCACGGCCGGCGGGCCCGCGGCCGGACCCACCCTGGTCGAACGCCTGGCCGCCGTACCGGCCGGCGAGCAGAGCCGTATCCTCACCGACCTGGTACGGGCACGGGTCGCCGAGGTACTCGGACACCCGGACCCCACCGCGATCGCACCCGAACGCGCCCTGCAGGAACTGGGCTTCGACTCACTGACCGCCGTCGAGCTGCGCAACCGGCTCGCCGAGGCGACCGGACTGCGGCTGCCCACCACCCTCGCCTTCGACCACCCCACCCCCGGCGCCCTCGCCGTTCATCTGCGCGAACGGCTCGCGGTCAAGGAGACCACCCCGGACGAGGCGGTACTGGCCGAACTGGCCCGCCTCACCCCCGCCATCACCGCCCTCACCACGAACGGGGGAACCCCCCGGAACGCCGGGAACAGCGGGAACGCCGGGGGCGGGGGTAACGGCGGGGACGGGGGGCCGCGCGGGCGGGTCATCGCCCGGCTGCGGGAACTGCTGGACTCCGCGGAAGCCGCGCAGGCGCCCGCCGCCCCCGGGGACAGTGAAGCCGATCTGTCGGGCGCCACCGACGAGGAGCTGTTCGCCCTGCTCGACGACCTCGAATGACCCGCGCACCCTCCCGGCGCACGCGCACCCACGACGCAGCAGACCGATCCCACAGGAGTGGAGAACACCATGGCGGGCGAGGACAAACTCCGCGACTACCTCAAGAAGGCCGTCGCGGATGCCCGTGACGCACGCAGACAGCTCCACGAGGCGAACGACCGGCAGCACGAGCCGATCGCGATCGTCGGCATGGCCTGCCGCTACCCCGGCGGCGTCACCTCGCCCGAGGACCTGTGGGACCTGGTCGCGAAAGGCACCGACGCCATCAGCGAGTTCCCCGCCAACCGGGGCTGGGACCTGGACCGCCTCTACGACCCCGACCCCGACCACCCCGGCACCTCCTACGGGCGCGAGGGCGGATTCCTCCACGACGCGGACGGCTTCGACGCGGACTTCTTCGGGATGTCCCCCCGCGAGGCCCTGGCCACCGACCCCCAGCAGCGGCTCCTGCTCCAGGCCACATGGGAGGCACTGGAGAGCGCCGGGATCACCCCAGGGGCCCTGCGCGGTTCGCGGACGGGCGTGTTCACCGGGGTGATGTACAACGACTACGGCTCCCGCCCCCACCTGCCGGCCGACGGTTTCGAGGGGTATCTGTTCAGCGGCAGCGCGGGCAGCGTCGCCTCGGGCCGCCTGTCCTACACCTACGGTTTCGAGGGGCCGGCGGTCACGGTCGACACCGCCTGCTCCTCCTCGCTGGTGGCACTGCACCTGGCGGCGAACGCGCTGCGCAACGGGGAGTGCGACCTGGCACTGGCGGGGGGTGCGACGGTGATGTCGACGCCGGTCGCGTTCGTGGAGTTCTCGCGGCTGCGGGGGCTGGCGGCGGACGGGCGCTGCCGGTCGTTCGCGGCCGGCGCGGAGGGGACCGGCTGGTCGGAAGGGGTGGGCCTGCTGCTCGTCGAACGCCTCTCCGACGCCCAGAGGAACGGGCACCGGATCCTGGCCGTGCTGCGGGGCAGCGCCGTCAACCAGGACGGCGCCAGCAACGGCCTCACCGCCCCCAACGGCCCCGCCCAGGAACGCGTCATCCGCCAAGCCCTCGCCAACGCCCGCCTCACCCCGGCCGATGTGGACGCGGTGGAGGCGCACGGCACCGGGACCCGCCTGGGTGACCCCATCGAGGCCCAGGCCCTGCTCGCCGCCTACGGGCAGGACCGGCCCGCCGGACAACCGCTGCTGCTGGGCTCGCTGAAGTCGAACATCGGGCACGCCCAGGCGGCGGCCGGGGTCGGGGGCGTCATCAAGATGGTCCAGGCCCTGCGCCACGGTGTCCTGCCCAAGTCGCTGTACGCGAACGAGCCGACCCCGATGGTCGACTGGGACTCCGGCGCCGTCAAACTCCTGAACGAGACCACCGACTGGCCCCAGACGGGGCGTGCGCGGCGCGCCGGGGTGTCGTCCTTCGGCTTCGGCGGTACGAACGCGCATGTGATCGTGGAGGAAGCCCCACCAACCCCGCAAGCCCCGCAAGCCCTGTCGGCCCCGCAAGTGGCGGCCCCGCAGGCCCTGTCGGTCCTGTCGCGGGAGCCGGGCGCCGGGGGGGTGCGGCCGGCGGGGGTGGTGCCCTGGGTCCTCTCCGGCAAGACCCCGGAGGCGCTTGCCGGGCAGGCACAGCGGCTGTTGGCGCATGTCGAGGCCGATGCCTCGCTCACCGTGCCCGACATCGGGTACTCGCTGGCCACCACCCGTACCGCCCTCGACCACGGTGCGGTCATAGCCGGCAGCACCCGCGACGAACTCCTCGCGGAGTTGCGGGTGCTCGCGGAAGGGGTGCCGGCGGGGGGCGGGCGGCCGGCGGTGGGACGGGTCGCGTTCCTGTTCACCGGGCAGGGCGCCCAGCACACCGGCATGGGCATGGAACTCTACGCCGCCTACCCCGTCTTCGCCGAAGCCTTCGATACTATTTGCGCCCACTTCGACCCCCACCTCCCACGCCCCCTGCGGGAGATCATCACCACCGGTGAAGGCCTCAACGACACCGCCCACACCCAGCCGGCGCTGTTCGCCCTCGAGGTCGCGCTCTACCGGCTGGTGGAAAGCTGGGGCGTCGTCCCCGACTACCTCGCCGGGCACTCCATCGGTGAAGTGACCGCGGCTCATGTCGCCGGTGTCCTGGGCCTGGCCGACGCCGCCCGCCTCGTAAGCGCACGGGCCCGCCTCATGCAGGCCATGCCCCCCAACGGGGCCATGATCGCCGTCCAGGCGCCCGAGGACCAGGTCCGCCCCCTCCTCGCAGGGCGGGAGAGCGAGATCGGTGTCGCGGCTGTCAACGGGCCCGCCTCCGTCGTCATCTCCGGCGACACACAAGCAGCCGAGGAGGTGGCCGCCCGGCTGGCCGAACAGGGATACCGGACGCGGCGCCTCACGGTGTCGCATGCCTTCCACTCCCCTCATATGGACGGCATGCTCGACGACTTCCGCACCACCGCCAAACAACTCACCTACCACCCCCCGGCCATCCCCGTCGTCTCCACCCTCACCGGCCGCCCCGCCGAGGGAGAGGACCTGCGCACCCCCGACTACTGGGCCAACCAGGTCCGCCACACCGTCCGCTACAACGACGCACTCCACACCCTGCAATCGCAAGGGGTCACCACGCTGCTGGAGCTGGGGCCCGACGGTGTGCTGAGCGCGCTCGCGGTGGCGGGCGCGGAGCGGCCCGAGGCGCTGACGGCCGTGCCGGCACTGCGCCGGGGGCAGCCGCAGGCCCGGACCCTGGCAGGCGCGATCGGCACCTTGCATCTGAGCGGGGTACGGGTGGACTGGGAGGCCTCCTTCGCCGGCACCGGCGCCCGGCACATCCCCCTGCCCACCTACGCCTTCCAGCACGAACCCTTCTGGCTCACACCCGAAATCCCCGCCGCGGACGACGGCGCCCAGGAAGGCGGGCTGGTCCACCGCACCTGGGAGCCCCTCGAACTGCCCGAGCCCGCCGCAACGGCGCGCTGGGCCGTACTGACCCCGGAAGAACCCGGCACACCGGCCGGGGCGCTGGGCGGGACACCGGCCGGGGTGCTGGTGGGGGCGGCGCGTTTCTCGCGGGTCGCGGACCTCGCGGCCCAGGCAGAAGGCGGGGCGGGGCCCACCGCCGTACTCCACCACCTCACCGCCTCCAAGGAGGCACCGCACCAGGCACTGGCTCTCGCCCGGCAGTGGCTCGCGGAGGACCGGCTGGCGGACATCCCCCTCATCGTGCTGACCGACAACGCCGTCCCCGCCGGCCAGGTCCCCGATCCGTACACCGCCGCCGCCTGGGCACTGCTCAGCTCGGCACAGTCCGAGGCACCGGGCCGCATCATCCTCATCGACATCGACGCCTCCCAGGACGCGGATCCCGCCGTCCTGGACGCCATCGTCGCCTCCGGCCACGCCCGCACGGCCATACGCCCCCAAGGGGTCCTCGCACCCCGGCTGCGCCCCCTGCCCACCACCCCCACCACCCCCTCCGCCCCCGTGTTCGACCCCGCCGGCACCGTCCTGATCACCGGCGGCACCGGGACCCTGGGCTCGCTGGTCGCCCGCCACCTCGTGACCTCACACGGCGTGCGCCACCTGCTGCTGACCAGCCGCCGGGGAGACCAGGCCCCCGGGGCACAGGACCTGGTATCCGCACTGTCCGCTCTGGGCGCCACGGTCACGGTCACCGCCTGCGACGTCACCGACCGCGACGCGCTCGCCGCACTGATCACCCACATCCCGGCCGGCCACCCCCTGAACGCGGTCGTCCACACCGCGGGCATCCTCGACAACGGCCTCCTCTCCGCGATGACCTCCCCGCGCCTGGCCGCGGTCCTCGCACCGAAAGCCGACGGCGCCCGGCACCTGCACGAACTGACCCGGCACCTGGACCTGAGCGCGTTCATCCTGTTCTCCTCGGCCGCCGGGGTGTTCGGCGCACCCGGCCAGTCCAACTACGCCGCCGCCAGCGCGTATCTCGACGCGCTCGCCGAACACCGCGCCGCCCACAACCAGCCCGCCACCTCCGTCGCCTGGGGCCTGTGGCAAACAGGAGGAATCAACGCGGACCTCGACGAGAGAGAGCTGACCCGCTCGGCGCGAGAAGGCTTCCGGGCCCTCACCGACCAGGAGGGACTGGCCCTGCTCGACGACGCCCTGGCCTCAGGACGCCCGGCACTGATCGCCGGCGTGAGCGCGGCGGCCCCCGTGCGGGGCCCCGCACGGGCACCGGCCGGCACCGCACCGGCCGCCCTCACCCAACGGCTCGCGAACCTCCCCGCGACCGAACGGGAACCGTACCTGTCCGCCATGGTCACCAAGGAGATCGCCTCCGTACTGGGCCACGCCTCGGCCACAGCTCTCACCCCCGGCAGGCCCCTGCAGGAACTCGGCTTCAACTCCCTGACCGCTGTGGAACTACGCAACCGGCTCAGCGCCGCCGCCCGCCTCCCCCTGCCCGCCACCCTCGTCTTCGACCACCCCACCCCCGCGGCACTCGCCGCGTTCCTCCTCACCCTGGCCGCACCCCCCGCCGAAGACCCCGCCAAAACCGTCCTGGCCGAACTCGACCGGCTGGAAGCCTCCCTGGCCGCCCTGCCACCCCAGGACGAATCCCGCCCCGCCCTCTCCGTACGCCTGCACGCGCTGCTGGGAAAACTCAACGCCAAAACACCCGAAGGGGACGGCGGGGAACCCGGCGAGCCGTTCGCGGCCGCCTCGACCGACGACATCTTCGACTTCATCGACAACCAACTCGGCCGCGGTACCGGCTGACACCCGGCCACCACCGGCCCACCGGCCCGGAGCACACCCCACCACCCCACCACTGCCGCCGTTTCCGCCACCACCCCCACCCCCACCACTGCCACCACCGCCGCCGCCGTTTCCGCCACCGCCGCCACCACTGCTGTTCTGGTGGCGGCACCGGCCCGCCGGCCTACCGGCCCACCGGCACCGACGAGGAGAGACTGATCCCGCATGTCCGCTGACCCGTCCAAAGAGCAGAAGCTGGTCGACTACCTGAAGTGGGTCACCGCGGATCTGCAAAAGGCCCGTGAGCGCATCACCGAGCTGGAGAACGCCGGTGAGGAACCGGTCGCCATCGTCGGGATGGCCTGCCGGTTCCCCGGCGGCGTCACCTCACCCGACGGCCTGTGGGACCTGGTCGCCGAAGGCACCGACGCCATCGGCGGCTTCCCCACCGACCGGGGCTGGGACCTCGAACAGCTCTACTCCCCCGACGCCGACACCCCCGGCACCTCCTACACCAGGGAAGGCGGATTCCTCGACGGGGCCGCCCTCTTCGACGCCGGCTTCTTCGGCGTGTCCCCCCGCGAGGCCAGGGCGATGGACCCCCAGCAGCGCGTGCTCCTGGAAACCGCGTGGGAGGCACTGGAGGACGCCGGGATCGACCCGGCCTCACTCAAAGGCTCCAGCACCGGCGTGTTCGCGGGCCTGGTGGAACAGAGCTACCTCGGCCTCGAAGGACCCCAGGAACTCGAAGGCCACCTCATGACCGGCCGCCTCAGCAGCGTCGCCTCCGGCCGTATCGCCTACACCCTGGGCCTCGAAGGCCCGGCCGTCTCCATCGACACCGCCTGCTCCTCGTCCCTGGTCGCCCTGCATCTCGCCGCACAGTCACTACGCAGCGGGGAATCCACACTCGCACTGGCCGGCGGCGCCACCATCACCGCCACCCCCGGCGGCTTCGTCGACTTCTCCCGGCAAAAAGGCCTGGCCCCCGACGGACGCATCAAATCCTTCGCCGCCGCGGCCGACGGCACCTCATGGTCCGAAGGCGCCGGCATCCTGGTCATCGAACGCCTCTCCGACGCCCAGAAGAACGGCCACCGGGTGCTCGCCGTGCTGCGGGGCAGCGCCGTCAACCAGGACGGCGCCAGCAACGGCCTCACCGCCCCCAACGGCCCCTCACAAGAACGCGTCATCCGCCAAGCCCTCGCCAACGCCCGCCTCACCCCCACCGATGTGGACGCCGTCGAAGCCCACGGCACCGGCACCCGCCTCGGCGACCCCATCGAAGCACAAGCCCTCCTCGCCACCTACGGCCAGAACCGCCCCACCGGACAACCCCTCCTGCTCGGCTCACTGAAATCCAACATCGGCCACACCGTCGCGGCGGCCGGCGTCGGCGGCGTCATCAAAATGGTCCAGGCCCTGCGCCACCGCGTCCTGCCCCCCACCCTCCACATCGACGAACCCACCCCCATGGTCAACTGGTCCCTGGGCGCCGTGGAACTACTCAGGGAAAAACGCCCCTGGCCCACCCGCGGCGGCCAACCCCGGCGCGCCGCCGTCTCCGCGTTCGGAGTCAGCGGCACCAACGCGCACGTGATCCTGGAGGAAGCCCCACCAACCCCACAGGCCCCGCAAGCCCCGCAGGCCCTGTCGGCCCCGCAAGTGGCGGCCCCGCAAGCCCTGTCGGTCCTGTCGCGGGAGCCGGGCGCCGGGGTGGTGCGTCCGGCGGGGGTGGTGCCCTGGATCCTCTCCGGCAAGACCCCGGAGGCGCTTGCCGGGCAGGCACAACGGCTGTTGGCGCATGTCGAGGCCGATGCCTCGCTGCGCGTGGGGGACATCGGGTACTCGCTGGCCACCACCCGCACCACCCTCGACCACGGCGCCGTCATAACCGGCAGCACCCGCGACGAACTCCTCGCGGAACTACGGGCGCTCGCGGAAGGGGTGCCGGCGGGGGGCGGGCGGCCGGCGGTGGGACGGATCGCGTTCCTGTTCACCGGGCAAGGCGCCCAGCACACCGGCATGGGCATGGAACTCTACGCCGCCTACCCCGCCTACGCCGAAGCCTTCGATACTATTTGCGCCCACTTCGACCCCCACCTCCCACGCCCCCTGCGGGAGATCATCACCACCGGTGAAGGCCTCGACGACACCGCCCACACCCAGCCGGCCCTCTTCGCCCTCGAAGCCGCCCTCTACCGGCTGGTGGAAAGCTGGGGCATCGTCCCCGACTACCTCGCCGGGCACTCCATCGGTGAAGTGACCGCGGCTCATCTGGCAGGTGTCCTGACCCTGGCCGACGCCGCCCGCCTCGTCACCGCACGGGCCCGCCTCATGCAGGCCATGCCCCCCAACGGGGCCATGATCGCCGTCCAGGCGCCCGAGGACCAGGTCCGCCCCCTCCTCACGGGACGCGAGAGCGAGATCGGTGTCGCGGCTGTCAACGGGCCCGCCTCCGTCGTCATCTCCGGCGACACACAAGCAGCCGAGGAGGTGGCCGCCCGGCTGGCCGAACAGGGATACCGGACGCGGCGGCTCACGGTGTCGCACGCCTTCCACTCCCCTCATATGGACGGCATGCTCGACGACTTCCGTACCACCGCCAAACAACTCACCTACCACCCCCCGGCCATCCCCGTCGTCTCCACCCTCACCGGCCGCCCCGCCGAGGGAGAGGACCTGCGCACCCCCGACTACTGGGCCAACCAGGTCCGCCACACCGTCCGCTACAACGACGCACTCCACACCCTCAAAGAACGCGGCGTCACCACCCTGGTCGAACTGGGACCCGACAGCGTACTCACCGCCCTCGCACAAAACGCGTTCCACGGGACCCCCGACACCCTCACCACCACCGCCCTGCTCCACCACGGCCGGCCCGAGGCCCGGACACTGGCCACCGCCCTCGGCCGGCTCCACCACACCGGAGCAGGACCCAACTGGAAGGCCTACTTCGCCGGCACCGGCGCCCGGCACATCCCCCTGCCCACCTACGCCTTCCAGCACGAGCGGTACTGGATCGACCCCGCCACCACACCCGCCGACGCCAACGGACTCGGACTCCTCCCCGCCGCACACCCCCTGCTCGGTGCCGCACTCCCCCTCAGCGGCACCCAGGAAACCGTGTTCACCAGCCGCCTGACCCGCACCACAACCCCCTGGCCGGCCGGCCACACCCGCGGCGGAATCCCCGTCCTGCCCGAATCCGCCCTCGTAGAACTCGCCATACGCGCCGGCGACGAAGCACACTGCACCACCCTGGACGAACTCCACATCACCCAACCCATCACCCTGCCCGCCGAAGGAGCCATCCACCTCCAGATCCGCCTCGGCGCCCCCGACACCAACGGACAACGCACCCTCACCTTCCACACCCGCCCCGACCACACCCAAACCCCCTGGACCCCCCACGCCCACGGCCTGCTCAGCACCACACCCCACCCCACCCCGGCCACCACACCCAACACCCCCTCACCCCACCCCGGCCCATGGCCACCCGCCGGCGCCACCCCCCTCGACCCCCACACCCTCTACGAACAATCCACCAAAAACGGAATCACACACGACCCACAGACCCGGGCCCTGACCCGCCTCTGGCAACACGGACACGACCTGTACGCCGAAGTAGAACTGCCACCCGGCACACCCACAGAAACAAACCCCTACGCACTACACCCCCTCCTCCTCGACGCCGCCCTGCTCCCCCTCCTCACCCCCACCCCAACAAAAACCAGCACCCAACCAAAAGCCGAGACCGGGGAAACCGGAGCCGGGGAAACCCGAACCGACACAGGGAACAGGGAAACCGAGGCCGAGACCGACGCCGGGGCCGGGGAAGCCGGAACCGAGGCCGGAGCCGGAGCCGAGACCGGGGCCGAGGCCGAGGCCGGGGCCGGGGCCGGGGCCGGGGCCGGGACCGAGGCCGGGGCCGGAGCCGAGACCGGGGCCGGAGCCGAGACCGGGGCCGGAGCCGAGACCGGGGCCGGAGCCGAGACCGGGGCCGGAGCCGAGACCGGGGCCGGAGCCGAGACCGGGGCCGGAGCCGACGCCGAGGCCGAGGCCGGAGCCGACGCCGAGGCCGAGGCCGGAGCCGACGCCGAGGCCGAGGCCGGAGCCGAGACCGGAGCCGGAGCCGAGACCGAGGCGGGGGCGGGGGCGGGGGCGGGCATTGTCACCGCCTGGCACAACGTGCGGCTCCACGCCGCCGGAGCGACCACCCTGCGCGTACACCTGGCCCGCGGCGGCGAAGGCACCGCGAGCGTACGGCTGGCCACCCCCGCGGGACAGCCCGTCGCGGACATCACGGCCGTCACCGTGGAGCCCCTGGACCTGACCGCACTCGCGGCCGCGGCCGCCCGCGACCACGAAGCGCTCTTCCACCTCGACTGGACACCCCACCACCTCACCCCCACCACCGGAACACCCGCCCCCCACACACCCGCCGACGGAACACCCGCCGACGGCATACCGGCCGGCGGAACACCGGCCGACGGCATACCGGCCACCCACACGCCGGCCGCCGGCGCACCGGCAGGTGGCGTACCGGCCGACGGCATACCGGCAGGTGGCGTACCGGCCGGTGGCATGCCGGCCGGTGGCATGCCGGCCGGCAACGTGATCGAGCGCCTGCGCTCCGCCGACCCGGCCGATCCCCTGGCCTCGCTGCACGAGACGACCCTGCGCGCACTCCAGCTGGCCCAGCGCCACCTCGCCGACGAGGACAGCACCCACACCCTGACCGTCCTGACCCGCGGGGCCGTCAGCACCACCCCCGGGGAGCCGATCACCGATCCGGGCGCCGCCGCGGCCTGGGGCCTCCTGCGCTCCGCCCAGTCCGAAGCACCCGGCCGTATCATCCTCATCGACGCCGAACCCGGCACCGACCCCGCCCTCATCGCCGCGGCCGCCGCCTCCGGCGAACCCCAGGCCGCGATCCGCCAGGGCACCATGACCGTGCCCCGCCTGACCCGGGCCACCCGCCCCCAGCCCCCCACCACACCCGCCTTCACCCCCGGGGGAACCGTCCTGATCACCGGCGGCACCGGAACCCTGGGCTCCCTCTTCGCCCGCCACCTCGCCACCTCACACGGCGTACGCCACCTCCTGCTCGCCGGCCGCCAGGGCCCCCGGGCACACGGAGCCCAGGAACTCGCACAGGAACTCAACCGCCTCGGCGCGAGCGTCACGATCAAAGCCTGCGACGCCGGCGACCGCGACCAGCTCGCCGCCCTCATCGACGCGATCCCCGCAAACCGGCCCCTGACCGGCGTCATCCACACCGCCGGCATCCTGGACGACGGGCTCATCCCCGCGATGACCCCCCAACGCCTGGCCGCGGTCCTCACCCCCAAAGCAGACGCCGCCTGGCACCTGCACGACCTCACCCGCCACCTCCCCCTCACCGCCTTCGTCCTGTTCTCCTCCGTCGCCGCCCTCATCGGCGGCCCCGGCCAGGCCAACTACGCCGCCGCCAACGCCTCCCTCGACGCCCTGGCCCACCACCGCGCCGCCACCGGCCTGCCCGCCACCTCCATCGCCTGGGGCCTATGGGCCCAAAGCACCGGACTCACCGGCAACCTCAGCGAAACCGACCTCAAACGCATCGCCCGCACCGGCCTGCTCCCCGTCCCCACCACCCAGGGCCCCACCCTCCTCGACCTCGCCCTGCGCACCGGCCGCCCCGACACCGTGGCCACCCCCCTCGACCTGACCGCCCTGAGCGCACAACCCCACATCCCCACCGTCCTCACCACCCTCGCCCACCGCCCCCCACGCCCACACGTCCACAGCGACACCCCCCACACCCCCCCGCTCACCGAACAACTCACCCACCTCACCGGCGAACAACGCCACGAAGCGGTCACCCGCACCATCCTCGAAGAAATCGCCGGAACACTCGGACACACCACCCCCCAGCACATCGACCCCCACCGCCCCTTCCAGCAACTCGGCCTCGACTCCCTGACCTCCGTCGAACTACGCAACCGCCTCACCACCCGCACCCACCTCAAACTCCCCGCCACCCTCGTCTTCGACCACCCCCACCCCCACGCCCTCGCCACCCACCTCCTCACCCGCCTCACCCCCCACACCACCAGCACCCAACCCGCCGACACCACCAACACCCCCGACACCACCGACTACACCGCCGACATCCACCTCGACGACGACATCCGCCCCACCACCCCCCACACCCCCCGCACCACCCCACCACGCCACATACTCCTCACCGGCGCCACCGGCTTCCTCGGCACATTCCTCCTGCGCGACCTCATGCGCACCACCACCGCCCACATCCACTGCCTCGTCCGCGGCACCGACACCACCACCGCCCTCCAACGCCTCACCACCAGCCTGAAGTGGTACCGGGTCTGGGACGACATCGACCCCCAGCGCCTCACCGTCCACCCCGGCGACCTCGCCCAACCCCTCCTCGGACTCACCGAAAACACCTTCAACACCCTCGCCCGCACCCTCGACGTCATCCACCACGCCGGAGCCACCGTCCACTGGCTCCACCCCTACACCACCCTCAAACCCGCCAACGTCGGCGGCACACAAGAAATCCTCCGCCTCGCCACCCGCCACCACACCATCCCCGTCCACCACGTCTCCACCGTCGGCGTCTTCAACGGCCCCCGCACACCCGGCACCCCCCTCAAACCAACCGACCCCACCGGACCCCCCCAACACCTCCCCAGCGGCTACCTCAAAACCAAATGGGTCGCCGAACAAATCCTCGACATCGCCCGCACCCGCGGCATCCCCGTCACCACCTACCGCGTCGACGTCATCTCCGGCGACCAGAAAAACGGCGCCTGCCAAACCCGCGACTTCGTCTGGCTCACCCTCAAAGGCATCCTCCAGACACAAACCGCCCCCACCCACACCCAAAGCCGCTTCCACCTCCTCCCCGCCGACTACGTCAGCGCCGCCATCCTCGCCCTCGCCGACAACCCCCACACCACCGGCCACACCTACCACCTCCACAACCCCCACCCCCTCACCCTCACCGACTGCATCGAACACCTCCGCACCCTCGGCTACCCACTCCACAACACCACCCGCCACCAATTCACCCAAACCATCCAGAACAACCCCGACAACGCCCTCCAACCCCTCCTCCACGCCTTCGACATGATGACCAACCACACCGACGCCTTCTACCCCCCCATCGACACCACAGAAACAACCCGGGCACTCACCGGAACCAACATCCACTGCCCCCCCATCACCCCCCAACTCCTCACCACCTACATCCAATTCTTCATCGACCAAGGCCACTACCCCCCACCCCCCAACCCCACCAACACCCAACACACACCACCCACCTAAACCCACACCCACACCCACAAGAACACCCAGCCGCCGCCCCGCCCGCACCCCGGCCGGCCACCAAACGCACAGCGCCACGAACACCACGCGGTCCAGGAGACGACGCGCCCGGCCGGACACCGCCCGGGCGCCCACGCCACGCATACGGCCCATACCCGCCAGACAGGCAAGGACGGAAAAGCGTTCACCGGGCCCGAACGCAGCACACCAACTTCCCTCACCGACGAACGACCTCACCCCACACCCGGACAACACACCCGAAAACCCCACCCGCTTCCAGCACCACAGAGGATGCCCCACAGCCCAGAGCGTGTCCGCGAAGTAGGGCCGTCCGCCCGCAGGGCCTGGCCCGCCGCGCCCGGTGCGTACGATCGCAAGGCGGAGGACCCACCCCGTACCGGATGTACGGAGTGGGTCCGACAACGCCGCAAGCCCGCGTGCCAGACGCCGCGAGCCAGAACCCACTTCGCGGACACGCCCCAGGGGGTGTCTTGTCGATCACGTGTTGAGCCAGATGAGTGTGCTGACGAGGGTGATGGCGGCGAGGTAGCGGTCTGGGCGTTTGTCGCAGCGGGTAGCAATGGCGCGCCATCGCTTGAGGCGGTGGAAGCAGCGTTCGACGACGTTGCGCCGCCGGTAGGCGGCCGAGTCGAACCGGCAGGGCCGTTCGCGGCGTCCTCTGCGTCCGGCGACCTGCTCAACGCGTCCGGGAATCGTCGCCTTGATCCCACGCCGGCGGAGGCAAGCCCGAAAAGCACGGGCCGAGTAGCCCTTGCCAGCGACAACGTGGCCAGGCCGGGTCCCAGGCCCTCCCGGGCCCGGCCGCGGCACGCGGATCCCGCCGATGACAGCTCCGGCCCGGGTACAGTCGTTACCGTTGCCGCCGGTGACCAGGAAAGCCAGGAACCGGCCACGGCCGCCGCAGACAAGGTCGAGCAAGCTGGTCAGCCCCCCGCGGGAGCATCCCGGTCCGCGTTCCTCAAGCCCCCTTCGACGGCCGCGTGCTGGTGCGCGCACACGATCGTGGAACCGATCGCAACCAGCCAGCCCACCTCCGACCGCGCCAGCGCCGCGGCCAGCAGGCGGCCGAAGGTACCGTCGACGGCCCAGCGGCCGAAACGTCCGTAGACGCTCTGCCACGGACCGAACCGCTCGGGCAGATCCCTCCAGGACAGCCCGATGCGGAACGCGAACACGATGCCCCCAAGGACCTGGCGATGACCCCGCCACCGGCCACGACCCCGGCCCACCGGCGGCAACAACAGCGCAATCACCGCCCACACAGCATCAGAAATCTCCCCACCCCTCACGACCAGACCAACAACCCGATGACCAGAAAGACACCCCCTAGGCCTGGTCGAGCCACCGGACGAGTTCGATGCGGGAACGGATGCCCAGGGTAGCGAACACATTACGCAGATGGTGATCCACCGTACGGGGACTCAACGACAAGCGCAGCGCCACCTCACGATTAGTGGCACCCTCCGCCACACAACGGGCAATCCGCTGCTGCTGAGGCGTCAGCATACGCAACACACCCACCCCGCGAAACCGCTCCCCCGCCGGATCGGACACCGCCTCACCCGCAGCACGCAACTCACCACGCACCCGCCCCAACCACAAATCCGCACCACACCGCTCAAAAGCAACAAGAGCATCCCGCAACGGCCCCCTGGCCTCACGAGTCCTGCGACGACGCCGCAACCAATGCCCATAAAGAAGCAACGTACGACCACGCTCAAAATCACCAGACACACACCCATGCCGACGCAACGCCTCCTCAAACCACCACCCCGCCTCACCCCCAGAAGCCAACAAAGCCCGACAACGCGCCAACTGAGCCGACACCACCACATCCCCACAACCACCCACCCAAACACCAAACTCCTCCACCACCACACCAACCCCCAACACCGCACGTCGGAGGCGACCGTCCGGGCCTGGCAGGTCAGTTGAAGCGCGATCCGCCCATAGTCGCGCGTCGCGACCATGTCCTCGCCGGTCCACGCGAGAAGGGCCTTGACGAGGCACTCGTACAGTTCGCGGTCGCGCGGGAGCCGCGCCTCGATCAGTCCGTCGGCGTCGTAGTAGAGGAACGATCAGGCCAGAACAACCTGGAGCCCGGCGGCAGGCGTATGAGGTGTGTCCACCACACCGATACTGTGAGCCCGTGATCCAGCCTGACCGAAGTGACTCGACATTCATACGCGGCACGGCGATTTTCGCCGCCGTCGTCACCGCCTGCGTATACCTCCTCGGCCTCCTGCTGGTCGGACTCACCGTCAGCCAGGTCGGGGAAGGAGCGGATTCCACGCCCATGCACCAATGCCGCTACACACCCAATCGCCCGCAGGACGCGCAAGTGTTGGGGCACGAGGTGCGGTTGATCCCCTTGAACATCATGTGCCGCACCACGGACGGAAGACTCTTCAACAGCCAGGTCGTCCCCGCTTGGCTCAACCCCGCCCTGGCGGCATCGTTCGCGGCCACGGTCGTGCTCATGGCCGGCGCCGTCGTACAGGCACACCGGCGGGACACGGCACGGTGGCAGGCCGAAGACGAAAGAAACCGCGAGTCGGTCCCGCCCAATCAGTGATCACTGACCGAAACTCCCTATCCACAGGCCCGGCAGCTCTCCCAGCCCGGCCCTCACATCAGTGGCGCCGACGCCCCCTCCGCCGGACCGGCCTTCCGCTTCCCCGTCATCAGGCGCCCATCACCCGGTACATACCGATCGAATCGTGCGTCGCGGTATCCGCGAAACCGAACTTCTCGTAGAGAACACGGGCAGGGCCGTCCGCGATCAGTGAGACGTAGGCGGTAGCGGGCGCCCGGCGCTCCAGTTCCCCGGTGAGCGCGGCCATAATGCGCCCACCCAGGCCACGGCCCTGGTGTACGGGATGAACACAAACATCGACAATCTGAAACGCCGTACCGCCGTCACCAATGACGCGGCCCATACCGATGGGCTCTCCCTCATGCTGAAGGAGCACTCCGTACCACGTATGAGGCAACGCGAGCGCCACCGCTTCCGGGGCCTTGTCCGACAAGCCGGCATCGGTACGCAAGCGCCGGAAAACCGCCACGGAAGGCACACCCTCACGCAACTCGTACAGGTCGTTCAAACCGTCCATCTCCGATCATGTGATACCCGAGGCACCAGCCCACAAGCATTTCAGACCCGACACCGTACGAACGACAGCGGCGCCGGATCAGGAAGATTCCACTCCACCCCCGCTACCGGCGCCCCCACGGTCGACGGGCGATGAGGCCGTCAGCCTGATCGTCCCCGTCACAGGCCATGCACCAGGCCCGGACATCCGCGTCCGAAGGCCAGGCATCGCCCCTCAGAATGCGCGCGATCTTCACCGGGCGCCAGCCACACCGGGTATACAAGCCCGGTGGAAGGGCCCTGAGGCGGTACCGCGTCGTGCTCTGCGCGCAGGAGAGGAGCCGCCCGCCCCTGCGCCGCAAAACCTCCCGGCCCCCGCGAGACCGGGGTGCTGGTCATCACGTGGTGAGACGCTGTCGAACTCCCGAATCCGAGAGGGAGTTGGTCACTCGGGCGGTGTATCGGTGCCAGGTCGAGTCGGTGGCGACAGCCTGCGCGGGGAGTACGAGAGCTCCCACGACCTGTCCGGGACGTGCCCCCGCCACAACAGCACCGCGTTCTTCCTCTCCCAGCGCTCGGCGACGCCGGCCCGGATCAGCCAGTCCAGGGAGAGCCAAAGGGGGATCAGGGACAGCCAGGGGCTCAGGGCCAGCCCCGCGACCAGTGACGGCACCAGCAGCACGGAGAAGAAACGCTTGTCGACGATGTTGCGGCGCGGAGAGTACTCGGCGGGCCGGAGGGCTTCGGGGTCGAGCAGCGGAACCGCCTCCTCGAAAATGCGCACCTCACCGACCCACTTGGACCGGGAAGCCGCGAGCATCCCGAAGAGCACGACGCCGCCCAAGAAGCAGAGAGCAAACCTCCACACCACGCCGTCGGCCACGGCGGGGAATCCCCGCACGCCGAACGACACCGGCGCGCTGACGGCGCAGGAGCTCACCGCCATCGCGGCGCCCATCAGGTGATGGTGGACGTGTCTGATCACCGAGCCCCCTACTCGCTACGCAGAGGGTCACCCCACCCCCCGACATCTCTGCCCCACACCGCAGCCTCCGGCCCAGGCTCAACACCCACAGCGGTCCGCGAGGAGTAGCCGCGCCGGTGCCGGATGGCCCCACCGGATGCCGCCAACCGTAGTTTCGCCCGCCCAGTGCGGCCACCCAGCGGCCTGAACGGCCGGTGAACACCAAGAGATCTCCGTGGAAGCAGAGGGACGCCGACCAGAGCGACGTACGTCCGGGGCAGCAGCAAGCCAAGGTCGAGGGTCGCCGCTGAGGCGAGCCAATGGGCTACTGGGCGGGACAAGAGCGCCGCGCCTGCTGTCGGCGGAGGATGTCGTGCCCGTGGCTGGCCGCTCGGTCGGACTCCACGTGTCGGCGCGGAGCGGATGCCGCGGCGGCCTGCCGCCCACTTGCGGGAACGTCCACGTGTGGTGCGGCCCGGGGGCGGGCCGGATCTATAGGTTGTACCGGTGAACAGCCTTCGTCCCTGGCCGCGCAGACCAGACCCGGCGGGCCGGCCGGCAGCACGGACGGACTACGCGGGCGCTCTCTACGGATCGCTTCTCACCGCTTCCGTGATCGCCACGGCCGGCGCGGTCGGCGACTTCCCCCGGCTCCAGGTCGCCGTGCTGCTCCTTGTGACCGGTCTGGTCTTCTGGGCCGCCCACGTCTACGCACGGCTCGTCGGCGAGCGCCAGATCGGCCGACGCGTCAGCTGGGCCGAGACCCGACGCGTCGGGCGGCACGAGCGGCCCATCTTCGAGGCCGCCTTGCTGCCCGCCGCAGCCGTGGCGGTGAGCCCTCTCCTGGGACTGGGGCTGACCGGCGCAGGATGGCTCGCGCTGGCCGTCGCGCTGGCGCAACTGGTCGCCTGGGCCTTCCTCGGAGCTCTGCGTGCCGGTGCGTCCCGAACCCAGGCGGGTATCGAGAGCATCGTCAATCTGGTCCTGGGGCTGATCCTTGTGGCGGCGAAAGCGGCCCTCGGACACTGACGGGGGGGCTGACGGAGCCTGCCGCTTCCAGCCGTTGTCACCGTGGCAGGCTGGGCGCCGGGTCCGAAGTCTTCGAGCCCGCCTGGGACGCCGCCGGCAACCCGGCGAACCGTTGCCGTCCGGTTCTGCGACAAGCCTCCGCTCAGGCCTCGTCACCTCAGCAGTACGGTGACGATGAAGGGAAGAGCACCGGCGAACATCGCCAGGAGTGTGGAGGCGAGGGTCTGGCCATTCACGGCGGTGTTGGGACTCGCGACGATGTACGACAGCAAGTCGTTCACTCGCGCGTCGGCCTCCGAGATGTCAGAGGCACGCCGAGGGGCGCGAGGGGGCAGCGCTTCCTCAAGTCGCCTGATCGAGACGGCCCTTACCTGTTCGACGATCCACGACAGGCGCCATTGCGAGTAGAGGCCGAAGAGTGTGATGGCCACCATGAACGTGCCGGCCAGGACCCACTTGATGGTGATGAGGAGATCATTGCCCGGGTCTATTCGGGATACGTAGATGATGGGGACGAAGGCGAGGCACAAGCCTGCGGCTGCTACCAGCGTGACAAATCGGTACCAGCGGGCGACCCGCTCGAGACCGATAGTGCGCGACGGCGCGAACCACAGGAGCTTGACGTTCGCCGGGTTGGTCACGATGCGCGCCAGCCGGATGGCGCGGATCATCCAATAGTTGCTGTTGGCCGCCGCGGCGCCGGTCACCACGATCACCATGTAGGAGGCGACGTCGACAAAGAGGCGTGGTGTGGTTCCCACCGCACGTTGAATTCCGAACATCGCGCCAACAGCCGCTACCGCGCCGAGTACGGTGTAGCGCCATTGGCGTTTCGCAGAGATCCCGCGGTCGATCCAGGTGTGTACCCCCACGCGGCCGGTCGGCGTGAGCATGCGGTCCAGGGAGTCGCACATCGCGTGAAAGCTCCGGCAGCCTATCCACTGGCAAAGGATCACCGCGAGGTTGACCAGTGTGTAGTACAGAAGCCACATGCCGGAGGTCTGGAACTCCGGCACGGTGGTCGAGAAGAATCCCAGGTGCACGCCGGCAGCGACAAACGGCAGCCCGACCGCAAGGGCAAAGGGCCAGCAGCGGTTCGCCTGCCACGTGACCGCGGTTCCCGAAGCCCGGACCCCAGCCATACGCAGAACAACAACCTGCGCCATATCCGCCGCGTAGCGCCGGTCAAGGTCCCCCTGGTTCGGCACGTACGCCTCCGTCACCTAGCGGCCCGTCGTTGCGGCGCACAGGAAAGCGTCGCAGTTGGCGTGATGCCGCGATGGCATAGGGAAACCACGAGGTCATCTTGGTCCATGGCGAAGTACGACGATGTTCGTATCGCTTCCGCGAGGACGCCGCGGCGGAGTGGGGCCTCCGCCACCGGCTGTACGCGCGAGATCCAGGTGCGGGCCAGCCGGCTTTCGGCCGGGCGGGGCGGCGGCGATCGGGGCGTCCATTGGTCCGGTGTTGCGGACACCCCCCGCACTGTGCGACGCGAAGCCCGCCCGGCGGACCTCTTTCGGATCACCGGCCCGGCGCTCAGGCGAGGCGGTCGTGCGCACGTGCGGCCGGTGCGGCTGATCAACGCGGGCTCCCGGCGCCGGGACCATCGGTGGCGGTCATATCGGCTCTTCGTGGGCGGTGAGTGATCAGGATGGGGCTGTCCGGAGGCCGGCGATCAGGGTGTCGACGAGGTAGCCGTAGCTACGGTCGACGTCCTGGGGCAGCCCGAAGCCACCGGCGCTCTCCAGGGTGACGAAGCCGTGCAGCGCCGAGCGGAGCGTGCGGGTGGCGTCGATGGCACGGGCATCACGCAGTCCGAAACCGGCGAGGACGTCGAGGAAGATCTGGAGGGCATCGTCACTGGCCTGTTGGTCTTCCTCGTCACCGGCGGCGGGTGCGCGAATGGTGGCCGCGTAGCGCCCGGGGTGATCGACAGCCCAGCGGCGGTACGCGTCGGCGATCGCGTGGACCGCGTCCCGGCCGGACCGGCCGGCGGTGGCCCGGGCGAGCGTATGCCCCAATTCGCGTTTCGCCAGTACGGAGATGCCGTGGCGGAGAGCGTCCAGCGAGGCGGTGTGCTTGTAGAGGGACGGCGTCCGTACGCCGACCCGCTCGGCCAGCAGACCCATGGACAGCTCCGTGAAGCCGACCTCGTCGGCGAGATCCGCGCCCGCCGCGACAACGGCGGCCGGGCTGAGGCCGGC
Organism: Streptomyces sp. NBC_01317; assembly: GCF_035961655.1. NCBI lineage: Bacteria > Bacillati > Actinomycetota > Actinomycetes > Kitasatosporales > Streptomycetaceae > Streptomyces > Streptomyces sp. NBC_01317. The sequence goes on from NZ_CP108393.1 coordinate 62,186, forward strand.
CCTAGGCACGGGCGTGCGCCTGGAGGAAGGCGAGCATCAGGGACACCACCTCGTCGGGATACTGGACGTGCGGGTAGTGGCCCGCGCCTTCGACCATCTCAAGCTGCCCCAGCCCGGCCGGCAGCGCGGCCACGATCGCTTCGCCCTCGGCCCGGGGGTCGGCCCAGTCCGGGTCGAGCGACCCCTGCACGATAAGGGCCGGGCACCGTACGTTCTCCAGCTGCGCCCCGGCATCGGTCGGCGCCGACTGGAACATCTTCTGAAACGCCTTCATACGGCCGGGCTCACGCAGCATCGCGTCGATCCGATCCAGCCGTTCGGTCCAGTCGGCGGGCTTCTTCCCCGGGTAAGCGGTGTCGAGGTAGGCGCGCCAGCGCGCCACACTGCCCAGCATGCCGGCGCCGGCCATCCGGAGTGCCGCCTTGCGGTAGCGACCGAAGCGCAGGTCGCCCGGCTTGACCGTCTGCTTGCGGGTGAACGGACCCAGTTCGACGATGCCGGTGATCACGTCGGGTGCCTGGGCGGCGGCGATGGTGGCGGCGCCGCCGGAGATCGAGTGACCGACCAGTACGGCGGGGCCGCCGAGGACGCGGATCAGCGCGAGCAGGTCGCCGGCGATGTCGGTACGGCTGTAGGACGGCCACACCGCACTCGACCCGCCGCACCCCCGGAGGTCGACCGTGGCCACCCGGTACCCGGCGGACACCAGGCGGGGCGCGACGAACCGGTACGCCTCCCGGCTGTCCCCCATGCCGGGCGCCAGGACGACCAGCGGGCCCTCGCCGGTCACCTCGTACGCGATCGTGCCGTCATCGACTGTCACAAACTCGGTCATGGCATCCCTCACGTTTGGCTAACCTTGATAGCTAAAAGCTAATGCCATAAGCCGCGTCCGTCAACCGATCCTCCGTACAAGATCAAACGTGGCTCCTGGCGCTCGGTCGGCGTGCCCGTCATGCCGCCCTGACCTGGAGTCCCTCCCCCTGATCGCCCTCGCCGACGTACAGGTCGGCGACGTCCGCGTCCGGGCCGGGGCTACTTCAGCCGCCGGCGACTGGCGAGGGCTATCTCCTGGGCGACCGGGCGCTTAGAGGTGGTCGACGTGATCCATGCCGATCTCTGTCCGGACCGGTGTGTGAGGCGTTCGGCTAGGAACGGGCGGATGCGCGCAGGAGCGCGGCCAAGCGGTTACGGGGAGTCCGGCGCCGGAAGTCGTCAACACCATGGGCAACGTCAACAGCGCCGGACTCCACCAGGAGGTACTCCGAGCCTTCGGCCCCCGGCCCGGCCCGGCGAGTGCCCAGTGGATGCGGGCGCGGGTGCACGAACTGATCGACAGCGTGGTCGAGGAAGGACCGCCCGTCGATCTGCGGACGCGGTTCGCCGAGCCGTACTCCGCGGGGATGGTCTGTGAAGTGCTCGGCCTGCCGCACGAGCACCGCCAACTGGGACAAGGTGCCATGAGCACCTGCGTGTTCCTCCTCCACGCCGTCCTCACCCTCGTCCAGCACCCCGAGACGATGCAACGCCTCCGCGAGCAGCCCGACCTGATGCCACGAGCCGTGGAAGAACTGATGGGCGGCACGCTCTCCATCGGTGACGGGCTGCCCCGGATCGCCCTCGCCGACGTACAGGTCGGCGACGTCCACGTCCGGGCCGGGGCTACAGTCCGTCGGTGAAGAGGATCGCGTTGGGGGAGGTCTTGCTGAGCTTGGTCAGGACGTTCTTGGTGGACTCGGAGGCGAGGAAGCCGGCGAGTTCGGCCGGATCTGCCTCGGGGTGGGCCTGCTTGTAGAGGGCGGCGACTCCGGCGGCGTGGGGTGCGGCCATCGAGGTGCCGTTCAGCGAGAGGGAGCCGCCGCCGAGCTTGGCGGAGAGGATGTCCTCGCCGGGGGCGTAGAGGTCCACGCAGGGGCCCCAGTTGGAGAAGGCGCTCTCCTCGTCGCGCTTGTTGCTCGCCGCCACCGTGACCACCCGGTCCGCCGAGGCCGGGGACGCGCCGCAGGCGTTCTTCGCGTCGTTGCCCGCCGAGAGGACCGGCAGGACGCCCGCTTCGGACAGGGCGGTCGCGGCGGCGTTGAGGGCCGGGGACGTGTCGCCGCCGAGGGAGGCGTTGAGGACGGCGGGCTGCACGGCGTTCTTGGCGACCCAGTCCAGGCCCGCGATCACCGCGGAGTCTTCGCCGTTGCCCTGGCAGTTCAGGACGCGGACGCTGACCAGGCTCGTGCGGGGGGCGACGCCGTAGGTCCTGCCGCCGACGGTGCCGGCGACGTGAGTGCCGTGGCCATTGCAGTCCGCGCCGTTCCTGCCGTCTCCGACCGTGTCGAAGCCGAACGTGGCGCGCCCGCCGAACTCGGAGTGGCCGTAGTCGATTCCGGTGTCGAGGACGTAGGCGCTCACCCCGGCGCCGTCGCCCGCCGTGGTGAACCTCCCGTCGAGCGGTAGTTTCTGCTGGTCGATCCGGTCCAGGCCCCAGGCCGGGGCCGGGCTCTGGCGGGCGAACGCGGAGGGCGTGGTCGTGGAGTGGGGCGCGGAGACCTTCGCGTCCTCCTCCACCGCCTTCACACCGAGGCTGCCACGGACAAGCGTCAACTGCCAGGGAGTGAGGGGGACGGCGAAGCCGTTGAGGACCTTGCTGTAGAGGACGGTCGGCTTCAGACCCAACTTGGCCGCTGCCGTGGCGGGATCGACGAGCTTGTCGAGAGTGACGATGTACTTGCCCGGTACCGGGTTCGCCGCATGCACCAGCGGTGCGGGTTCGCGGGCCGGAGCGGAGGCGGAGGCGGAGGCCGTACTGGCGGCGAGGGGCCCGGACAGGGCGAGCACGACGGCGCCGGCGAGAGCGAGCTTGGTGCGAGTGTTCACGCGGGCCAGACGATCACGCGGAAACGATCCTTCCCAAGGACCCTTGTCGGCGATTCGCCCCACGCCGGCAGTGACGGCATCTTCGTGAACGGGCCGGGGCTGCGGAGCCCTCCCGTCGGCGGAGTCAGTCTCCGTACACGACTATCAGGGACAGAGCAATGCTCAAGACCTGTGGATCGACCTTGAGAAGGGTGCCTCGCGGAACGCGGAGGGCGTACCTTCCCGAGTGATCGACTTCTGGTCATCGAGTAGGCCCGCGTTGGCGCGCGGGTTGGGAAGGTACGCCCGTGCTCAGCGTAGTCAACAACGACGGAACTACCGAGGGCGGCTCCCTCATGGACGGCATCGTCCGCGAGGGCGCCAGGAGGATGCTCGCCGCGGCCCTGGAGGCCGAAGTCAACCAATACATAGCGGAGTTGACCGACCAGCGCGACGAGAAGGGGCGCCGGCTTGTGGTCCGCAACGGCCACCACGCCGAGCGCACAGTGACCACGGCCGCCGGGCCGGTCCCGGTCAAGGCACCGCGTGTGAACGACAAGCGCGTCGACACCGAGACGGGCGAGCGCAAGCGGTTCTCGTCGCAGATCCTGGCTCCCTGGTGCCGGAAGTCGCCGAAGATCAGCGAGGTGCTGCCCCTGCTCTACCTGCACGGACTGTCCTCCGGTGACTTCGTGCCCGCGATGGAGCAGTTCCTCGGCAGCTCGGCCGGGCTCTCCCCGGCCACCGTGACGCGTCTGACGAAGCAGTGGCAGGACGATCACGCCGCCTTCCAGGCCCGCGACCTGTCGGAGTCCGATTACGTCTACGTGTGGGCGGACGGTGTGCATCCCAAGGTCCGCCTCGGCCAGGCCCGCTCCTGCGTCCTGGTCCTCATGGGCGTGCGCACGGACGGCCGCAAGGAACTCATCGCGCTCGCCGAGGGCCTGCGCGAGTCCACCGAGTCCTGGGCCGACCTGCTGCGTGACTGCCGGCGGCGCGGCATGCGGGACCCCGAGCTCGTCGTCGGTGACGGTGCGATGGGTCTGTGGCGCGCTCTCACTGAGGTGTTCCCGCAGGCCAGACACCAGAGGTGCTGGGTTCACAAGGTCCGCAATGTCATGAACGCGCTGCCGAAGTCCGCACAGCCCGGCGCCAAGAAGGCCCTGCAGGAGGTCTACAACGCCGAGGGCCGCGACCACGCCGAGAAGGCCGTCAAGGAGTTCGAGCGGACCTACGGTGCGAAGTGGCCGAAGGCGGTGAAGAAGGTCATCGACGAGACCGATGAACTCCTGGCGTTCTACGGCTTCCCTGCCGAACATTGGGTGCACCTCAGAACGACAAATCCAATCGAATCCACCTTCAGCACCGTCAAGTTGAGGACCCGGGTCACCCGTGGCGCCGGCAGCCCGGCCGCAGCCCTGGCGATGGTGTTCAAGCTCGCCGAGTCCGCCCAGGCCCGCTGGCGCGCGATCACCGCACCTCACCTCGTCGCCCTTGTCCGCAACGGCGCCACGTTCAAGAACGGCCACCTCGTCGAACGTCCCGAGGTGAGCGCAGCGTGACCGCGCGCGGGAACCGTCCACTGCTCTTCCTGGACGTCGACGGGCCGCTCCTGCCGTTCGGCGACGGCCCACAGCGCGAGCCATCGGGCACCGCATCGGACTCACACCTGGCGCGGCTCGATCCGCAGGTCGGGCCGCGGCTCACGGCGCTGCCGTGCGACCTGGTCTGGGCCACAACCTGGGAAGAGGAGGCGAACACCGAGCTGGCACCACGGCTCGGCCTGCCGCACCTGCCGGTCGTGAACTGGCCGGAACCCTGCGCCTCCCACGAACGCGAAGACCAATGGTTCGGACTCCACTGGAAAACCCGAACCCTCGTGGAGTGGGCGGACAAACGGCCATTCGCCTGGGTCGACGACGAGATCACCGACGCCGATCGCGACTGGGTATCCACCCACCACCCCGCGCCGGCCCTCCTCCATCACGTCGCGTCGTCCCGCGGCCTCACCGACCAGGACTTCGGGATCCTTGATCAATGGCTGCGGCTGGCTTGAGGTTCACCCGCGAAGATCCACAGGATTTGACTATTACTCTCAGGGACAGAGCCGTGAACGGTACGACGGACAGGCCGAGTAGCGTCAGCGTCGCCGGGGTCGCCGCGGTCAGGCGCTCTTTGCCCTTGCGTCGGCCCGAGAGGTAGACGACGCGGGCCAGGACGAGCGGGAACGCCACGAGGGCGACGCAGATCACCGGTACCACGAGCCGGCTGAACGTCGTGAGGCCCCTCTCGGTGACCGACTGCCAGGCCAACGGCCCTAAGACGGAGGCCGGGCCGACCAGCAGGACGAACGAGAGGACCGACGCCACGGCGACGGTCACCCCTTCCGTTGTCCGCACGGCTCGCGTGCGCTCCCGGCACGCTTCCGGTGTTCCCTTGTGCCCCATGCCCGTTCCCCCCATGTACGGCAGTTCGGTGGGTCCGGTCGAGCCGCAGGAGCACCGACGGCCATGATCGCACGGGCCCGCCGGACAAGGCCGGGCATTCGTGCGTTCATTGTTCGGCGATCCATCGCGCCAGGGCGATCAGGGTGGTTTCGGCGCTGTTCGTCATGTAGTCGCGCAGTGCTTCCAGGTCGCCGCGGGTGGTGCCCAGGACCGGGTCGAGGCGCAGGAGTTGCCAGGACTGCTCTACGACGGTCCCGCGTCCCTGGGGGCTGAGCGTCCAGCTCCATCGCACGATGCCGTCCTCGGCGCCGCCGACCACGAAGGTGAAGGCGGCGCCGGGGTCGGCTCGTACGATCTGGGAGCGGGTGGTCCACTGCCTGCCGTCCTTGTGGTTGCGGCCGCTGAACCAGGCGCCGGCCCGGGGGGCGGCTCCCTCGTCGAAGGTGACGTCCGTTGCGTTGGGGCTCCAACGGCTGATCGCGGACACGTCGCTGACCAGGTCGTACACCCGGGGCGGCGGGGCGTCGACCCAGGCGCGTCGGACGAAGGCGAAGTCCGACGCGTCCAAGGGCCCGGAAAGGTCGTGTTCGTCGGTGGTGGCGGTCATGGGGATCCTCCTGGGGGGGGTGCCGGGGTGGCGTACGGCCCCACGTCATCACCGGTGCCGTCGGGCAGCCACTCCCGCCGGTGCCTATCCACGCCAGGGGCAGGCTGTGCGTTCCGGGTCGGCCCATACTCGGATCCATGAGCGGAAAAGTGCAGCTCGGGGACTTCTTGCAGACGCGGCGTTCCCAGCTGCGTCCTGAGGATCTCGGAGTACCCACCTACGGGGAACGCCGGCGTGTGCCGGGCCTTCGGCGCGAGGAGCTGGCGCTGCTGGCCGGGGTGAGCGTCTCGTACTACACCCGGCTGGAACAGGGGCAGTCGCTGAACGCCTCGCCGCAGGTGCTGGACGCGATCGCCCGGGCTCTGCGGCTGGAGGAGGCGGAGCGCCTGCATCTGCACAATCTGGCCCGCTCGGCCAACGGGCCCGGCCGGGGCCGGCGGCCGGCGCCGGAGCGGGTGACGGCGGCGACGGGTCAGTTGCTGGAGGCGCTGGCGGACGTCCCGGCGATCGTGATCGGCCGGCGCAGCGACGTCCTGGCGTGGAACCGGCTGGGCCACGCGCTGTTCGCCGGGCACCTGGACCCGGGCGCCCCGGACCGGCCGGCGGAGCGTCCCAACATGGCCCGGCTGGTGTTCCTCGACGCGCACACCCGTGACCTGTACGCGCACTGGCCGAGCAAGGCGAGGGCCGTGGTGGGGAACCTGCGCCTGGTGGCGGGCCGGTACCCGGACGACGCCGCCCTGCACGAGCTGGTCGGCGAACTGAGCGCGAAGAGCACGGACTTCGCCTCGATGTGGGCCGACCACCGCGTCAAGCCCTGCGCCGTCGACACGTACGAGATGCGTCATCCGCTGGTCGGACCGCTGACCGCCACTCAGCAGACCCTGAGCCAGGGGCCGGGCCAGAACATCGTGGTCGCCACCACGGAGGCCGGATCGCCCGCGCGCACCGCGCTGGCTCTGCTGGCCCAGGCCCTCGCCCGGCCCGGCGCCCAGGGCGACCCGGCACGACCGGGAGCCCGGCCCGAGGCGGGCTGACCCTCCACATCACCACCGGGCTCCGGCCGGCATACGCCGTCGCCGCCCTGTCCGGGCACGGACCGTCACCGACCGTTGCCCGGAGTAACTTCCTGGTGCTCGCCCTGGGCCCAGGCCGTCCCCCTGTGCGTCGGCGTACCGCTGACGCATGCCCGAAAACAGTGAAGGCATCATGTTCAAGAAGCTGTCCACGACCGCCACCACCGCCGCGATCCTGTCCGCGGCCGTGATCGCGGCGGCCGGTGCCGTTCCGGCGTCGGCCCTCTCCGCCCCGCTGAGCGGCGCCCGTATCGCCGCGCACTTCGACCTGGCCAACGGCCAGATGCCGGAGAACATCGCCCTGGCCCCCGACGGCAGTGCGTACGTCACCTTCGCCGGCGCCCGCCAGCTCGCCCGCCTCTCCCCCAAGGGCACCGTCCAGGTCCTGGCCACCCTGCCCGCGCCCGCCGACGGCGGCGTCAACACCCCCGTCCTGGGCTTCCCCCTGACCACCGGTGTCGTCCGCGCGCACGACGGCACCCTGTACTTCTTGTACGCCACCGGCACCGCCGACCTGACCGGTGTGTGGCGCCTGCGCCCCGGCGGCACCCCGCGGCGCATCGCCGCGCTGCCCGCGACCGGCCTGCCCAACGGCCTGGACCTGGACCGGAGGACCGGGACCCTCTACGCCACCGACTCCGTGCTCGGCACCGTCTGGAGCGTGCCGGTCACCGGCGGGACTCCCACCGCGTGGTCCACGGCCCCCGAGCTGGCCTCCGCCGGCTTCCTCGGCGCCAACGGCCTGAAGATCCACGACGGGGCGGTCTGGGTCACCAATCTCGACCAGGGCACGGTCCTCCGCATCCCCGTCCAGCGGGACGGGCGCGCCGGAGCGGTCCGGATCCGGGCCACCGGCCTGGCCGGGATCGACGACTTCGCCTTCACCGGCCGCGGCGACCGGATCCTGGCCGCTCTCAACGGCTCCAGCGAGGTCGCGCTCGTCCGGCCGGACGGCACCCACTCCATCGTCCTGACCGCCGCCGACGGCCTCCAGAACCCCACCTCCGTCGCGCTGCGCGGCAGCACCGTGCACGTCGGCAGTGCCGCGTACGTCACCGGCGAGGACCCCAACCTCGTCGTCGCCCACCTCAACGACTAGCGCACGCCCCCGAGCAGAACCGCACCTCAGGAGAACACCTTGCAGAGTACGAACCAGCTCACCCTCGGCGGTGTCACCCTCACCCGCGTCGAGGAGACGCACGGTCCCATCATGCCCGCGGACCAGTTCTTCCCCGACCTGCCCGAGCAGGCCTGGAAGGACCACCGCGAGTCCCTCGTGCCCGACCACCTGGGCGCCGACGACACCATGGTCCACGTGGCCATGCAGACCTGGCTGCTCCGCAGCGGCGGCAGGACCATCCTGGTCGACACCGGTGTCGGCAACAACAAGGCCCGCCCCGCCGTCGCCGCGTGGGACCACCTCGACCTGGACTACCTGGGCAACCTGGCGCGTGCCGGGGTACGGCCCGAGGACGTCGACCTCGTGGTCAACACCCACCTCCACGTCGACCACGTCGGCTGGAACACCCGTCTGGTCGACGGCGTATGGGTGCCGACGTTCGCGAACGCCACCTATCTGATGCCCAAAGCGGACTTCGAGTTCTGGAACCCGGCGGACAACCCGTCCGTCGCCGGCGGGGTCAACGAGAACGTTTTTGAGGACAGCGTCGCTCCCGTGCACGCCGCGGGCCAGGTCCAGTTGTGGGAGGGAAGCCACACCATCGACGAACATCTGAGCCTGGAGGCGGCCCCCGGCCACACTCCGGGGTCCAGTGTCGTCAAGCTGATATCCGGCAGCGAACGGGCCCTGCTGGCGGGTGACTTGATGCACACCCCGCTCCAGGTCGCGCACCCGGACCACAACAGCTGCTTCTGCGAGGACCCGGCGCGGGCCCGTACCACCCGCCGCAGGCTGCTCGGTTGGGCCGCCGACGTCAACGCCCTTGTTCTGCCCGCCCACTTCAGCGGCCACAGCGCGCTGGAGGTCGAGAAGACGGGCAGCGGCTTCACGATCAAGAACTGGGCGCCGTTCACCCGGTACTGATCCCGGCTCCCACCCCGCCGCCGCTCCGGCCGAACCGGAGCGGCGGCCCCCACCGGAGCACACCGCCCCGGAGCTCACCAACAGCGAGGAGAAGCGGGATGACCCCCGCCGGTTCGGTCACCGTCACCACCACCTCAGGCCCGGTCCGCGGCCGTCGCGGCGAACACGGCACGGCGTTTCTCGATGTGCCGTACGCCGCCCCTCCTGTCGCGTACGGGCGTTTCACCGCGCCGGGCCCTCATCCCGGGTGGACCGAGGTCCGTGACGCGACACGGCCGGGGCCGACCGCGCCCCAGCCCGCCCGGGACTCCTTCGGCACCCTCGACATGTCGCCCTACTTCGGGCCCGGCTGGCAGCGGGGCGACGACTACCTGACCGTGAACATCTGGGCCCCGGAGCCGGACGGGCCGGACCGGCCGGTCATGGTGTTCGTACACGGCGGAGGCTTTGTCGCCGGCTCGGGCCGCGCGCCGCTGTACGACGGAACGGCCTTCGCCCGCGACGGTGTGGTGCTGATCACCGTCAACTACCGGCTGGGAATCCCGGGTTTCCTCCACCTGCCCGACGCCCCGGACAACCGCGGCATGCTCGACGTCCTGGCCGCCCTGCGGTGGATACGGGACAACGCCGCCCGCTTCGGCGGCGATCCCGACAACGTCACCCTCTTCGGCCAGTCCGCCGGAGCGATCATCGTGGGCGGCATCCTCGCCGACCCGGCCTCGTCCGGCCTCCTCCGACGCGCGATCATCCAGAGCGGGACCGGCACCGGCGCCTTCACCCCCGGCCAGGCGGGCCTCGTCACCGCCGCTGCCGGACGCGAGCTGGGCCTCGTACCCACCGCCAAGTCTCTGGCCGACGTCCCCGACGAGCGGCTTGTCGCCGCCACGGCCTCCCTCACCGGGTTGGATCTGCGTACGTCCACCCACCACGACCCGCTCGGCGGCATCACCTCCTTCAGCCTGGTCGGCGAGGAGCAGCCGGCCTGTGCGGTCGCCGCCGGCCGGGGAGGGGAGGTCGATCTGCTGATCGGCAGCAATCTGGACGAGGGCTCCCTCTATCTGGCCCCGCTGGGAATCCTGGCGGGCACCACCGACGCCGATGTCCGGGACACGGCGGCGAAGTTCCACGCCGACCCCGAGGATGCGGTCCGCGCCTACCGGGCCCAGCGCCCGTCCGCGTCCACCGCCGAACTGCGCACCGGGATTCTCGGTGACGGGCTGTTCGGGGCCGGCACCCGGCGGATGGCCGCCGCACACGCGAAGTCCGGGGCGGGGCGGACGTACCGCTACGAGTTCGGCTGGCGCTCCGACGCGGTCGACGGGCGGCTGGGCGCCAGTCACGTCATGGAGTTGCCGTTCGTCTTCGACCGCCTCGCCCTACCGTCGCTGCGCGGCCCGCGGGGGCTCCTCGGCAACGCCGAGCCGCCCGCCGTGCTGGCGTCACGTATTCACCGCTCGTGGATACGGTTCGCCGGGACCGGAGATCCTGGCTGGCCCGTCCACGAGCCTTCCGAAGGGTACGTCCAGCCCATCGGCCACGTTCCGCCCGTCGGCCTTGGCTGACCGGGGTCCCGGCGCCCCCGCTGCCCCCGGGAAGGATCGGACCCGGGGGCAGCGGGGAAGGGTGTGGCCGTGATCACCGGTGGTGACCTCGGTTGTGGCGTCCGGTGTCAGCGCGCCGGTGTCTTGGGGGAGTTGGTGGTGTCCGCCGCGTCCCGCGCCTGCGGATCCCGCTTCTCCTGCCGCGCGGAGAGCGGTGCGGCGATGTCCTCCAGCGACTTGCCCTCGGCCGCGACGGCGAAGAACCAGGCCACGATCCCCGCGAGCACCATCAGTGTCGCGCCGATGCAGAACGCGATCACCGCGTCGCTCACCACTCCGCTGTCGGTGAGTTCGGCGAACAGCAGCGGGCCGGAGATGCCGCCGGCGGCCGTACCGATCGCGTAGAAGAAGGCGATCGCCATGGCGCGGGTCTCCATCGGGAAGATCTCGCTGACGGTGAGGTACGCGGAACTGGCGCCGGCCGACGCGAAGAAGAGGACCACGCCCCAACAGATCGTCATGGTCGTGGCGTTGAGCCAGCCGTTGCCGAACAGCCAGGCGGTGACGAACAGCAGGAGCCCGGACACGACGTAGGTGCCCGCGATCATCGGCTTGCGGCCCACGGTGTCGAACAGCCGGCCGAGGAGCAGGGGGCCGAGGAAGTTGCCGAAGGCGATGGCGGCGAAGAAGTACCCGGTGGAGCCGCTGGAGACGTCGAAGAACTTCACCAGGATCGAGCCGAAGCCGAAGGTGATCGCGTTGTACAGGAACGCCTGGCCGATGAAGAGCGAGAAGCCCAGGACGGCGCGCTTGGGGTATTCGCGGAAGAGCGTCCTGCCGATCTCGACGAAGCCGATCGATCGCCGCTGCTCGATGGTGAGCGCGCCCGCCGGCTCGGGCAGCGCGCGGCCGGTCTCCGCCTCGACCTCCTTCTCGACGCCGTCGACCAGGTCGTTCGCCTCGTCGGACCTGCCGTGGATGAACATCCACCGGGGGCTCTCCGGCACATGGCGCCGTACGAGGAGGATGACCAGGCCCAGGACCACTCCGAGGGCGAAGGTGAGCCGCCATCCCAGGTCCTTCGGGAAGATGTCGGTGTTCAGGGCGAGCACGGAGAGCAGCGCGCCGCCCATCGCGCCGAGCCAGTAGCTGCCGTTGATGATGAGGTCGACGCGGCCGCGGTACTTGCTGGGGATCAGTTCGTCGATGGCGGAGTTGATCGCCGCGTACTCTCCGCCGATGCCGAAGCCGGTGAGGAAGCGGAAGAGGAAGAACCACCAGACCGAGAACGAGACGGCGGTGGCGGCGGTCGCCGCCAGATACACCGCGAGGGTGATGAGGAAGAGCTTCTTGCGTCCGTACCGGTCGGTGAGCCAGCCGAAGAAGAGCGCGCCGGCGCACGATCCGGCGACGTACAACGCGGCGGCCAGGCCGGTGACTTGCGCGTCGGAGATCGGCAGGCCGCTGCCGTCCTCCGAGAGGCGGCTCGCGATGTTGCCGACGACGGTCACTTCCAGGCCGTCGAGGATCCATACGGTTCCCAGGCCGATCACGATCATCCAGTGCCAGCGCGACCACGGGAGCCGGTCGAGCCGCGCGGGAACCTTCGTGGTGACGGTCCCGGTGACCGCGTCTCCGGATGGGGTCATGTTCAGCCTCCTGCCTGACGGCGACCCCGGTTGCGCCCGGGGTGCCGCGTCCGGCTACCCGTGACCGAAAGACACAAACGCGGGTGCGGATCGTCGACGTTCGGCAGCGTGCGGGGATGCGTTTCCGGCCGTCCCGATCGGTGGGCCGGGGCAGCACCGAGGGGGTGAACGCGGTGATCGGAGACGGGTGCCCCGTCTCCACCCGGCCGCACGTGCGCAGGCGAGGTAGCCTGGTTCAGGGGGATAAGCCACCCTTGGGCGGCACGCGACCATGGCGATGGTGTGCCGGTCCACCTGTGCTCCGCGTGTCTCGGCGCGGTGTGTTTGGAGTGAGTGCGATGTCTCACCACCTCGATTCGCCTGCCGCCAGGGCTGATGCCCGGTTGAACATCTCGGACCTCTACGTGTTCCGGGGCGACCGCGGCACCGTTCTCGCGATGAACGTCTGCTCGGACTTCGCGGGCCCGGAAGCGCCCAAAGGCTTCCACCCGGAGGCCCGGTACGAATTCAAGATCGACAGTACGGGTGACGCCGTCGAGGACGTGTGCTTCCGCCTCCGTTTCGGAGCGGCGGACGCGGACGGTTCGCAGGCCGTGGAGCTGTGCCGCCTCGTGGGAGCGGAGGCGGCCGACGACACGGCGGAAGGCACCGTGCTGCTCACCGGTGCGACGGGGCGGACCCTCCGTACCCAGGGGGGTCTGCGGTTGTGGACCGGTCGGGCCGGTGACCCGTTCTGGATGAACCCGGACGTGGTGGAAGCGGTCGGTCAGGCCTTCCAGCACGGCACCGACGTCGAACTGCACGCGCCGGATCCGGGAGAGGCGACCGAAGAGGTGACCAGCCTGTTCTCCGGGTTGAAGGTACGGTCCATCGTGCTCGAACTGCCGGACGACGACCTGCTGCCCTTCACCCGCAACAGGGACATCGGCGTCTGGGGGGTCACCGCGCTGGCCACCGACGCCGGCGGTTGGCACCGCGTCAATCGGTGCGGCATCCCGATGGTCTCGCCGATCTTCGCGCAGTTCGACGACGAGCTGGCGGAGAAGCTGAACCAGACCCCGCCCGCCGACGACATCCACACGTTCGGCACGGAGATCACCGACCGGGTCGCCGCTGTTGTGGGCATACGGGGCACCACATCGGACCCGCACAGTTACGGTCTGGAGGTCGCGGACCGCATCCTGCCGGACATCCTCCCGTACACGATCGGCACTCCCGCGGTGTTCGGTTTCGCGGCCTTCAACGGCCGGGCGCTGAACGACAACGCGGGTGAGGTGATGTTCTCCCTCGCCACCGACAGCGCCTTGAGCATCGGTCTGACCAAGGACTCCGTCGACGCCCTTCCGACACCGTTCTTCCCGTACGTGGCGGCTGCCGCCTGACCCGGGCCTACGGGGCCGAGGAGTCCGCGGCCCCCCACCGGGCGATCACCGGGCGATCACCGGGCGATCACGGAGAAGGTCGTTCCGTACGGATCGGTCAGGGTGGCGAACCGGCCGTACGGGGTGTCCTCCGGGGCCGTCGAAGTGCCATCGGCGGACCTGGCCCGCGCCAGGGTCGCGTCGGTGTCCGCCACCTCGAAGGTGGTCGCCCAGACCGGGGCGGGAGCGGTGTCCAGGCCGAGGATCCCGCCGATTTCGTGGCCGTCCGGCCGGCGCAGGAAGGTGAAGTCAGAACCGGGAAGGTCGTCGTTGCCGTCCAGGGTGAAATCGAAGACGGCGGTGTAGAAGGTACGGGCGGGGCCCGGGTCGGCGGTCACAAGGTCGTTGCGGACCAGGGTGCCGGGCTCGTTGACCAGGCGGCAGCCCGGGTGGGTGCGCCCCTGCCAGAGCCCGAACCGGGCCCCGGTCGGATCGACGACGAGGGCTGCCCGGCCCAGGTCACCGACTTCGCGCGGAGCTTCGAGCAGTGCGCCCCCGGCGGCCGCGATACGACGCGCGGTGCTGTCGCAGTGGTCGGTGGCGAGGTGGACGGTCCAGCTGTCCCTCGTGTCCGCCCGGTCGGTGACCTGGCGCAGGCCCGCGACCGGCAGACCGCGCAGCAGGCAGTATGTGCCGAGGTCGCCGGTGGTGAAGTCCCAGCCGAACACCGCCCCGTAGAAGGCTTTCGCTCCCTCCAGGTCCACGACCGCGAGGTCGATCCAGGTGGGGGTGCCCAGCGGCTGATTCTCGGTGACCTGACTCATCGGGTGCTCCTGCGCTCGCGGGGGGAGTGGCTGACTCGGCGCGACGTTAGGGGGCAACTAGGGCGGGTCGTGTCCTAGATCAAGATCGGTCCAGGATCACCATGATCATCGCGGCGGCGATGGTGAGGGCTGCGGCGACGAGCATCACCGTCCGCGCCGCTGCCGCCGCTCTCGCGAGAGTCCCTCCGGTCGACCGTGAACCACGGGAGGCGGGCGGCGCGGCCGTACTCCGGGGGCAGGTGCGCTTGCCGCAGAAGCGGCAGCCGGGACGTGAACTTCGGCCGGTCGAGGGCTCCATCCAGTACGCGCCCAGCAGCGCGGCGCCCGAACCCTCTCCCCCGCCAGGCAGAGCGGACATCTCCATGCCCCGTCCAACGACGCACCCGTCGGCCGGCGTCGGCATCGCCGCGTCCCGCAACCGAATCGACACACGCCGGGCCCCGTCGATCATGACGGGGCCCGGCGGTGGCCGGGAGTGATGACCCGTCAGATCGCCGCGATACGGAGTCTGATCGTGCGGGCCTCGGGGCGCAGGGCGAATTCGGGCCATACGTCCGGTCCGCAGGCGCGGGAGCCCAGGCCGTGTTGGGCCGCGTCGATGATCAGGTACGTCGTTGACGAGTCCGGGAGCTCGTAGGGGTGGGCCGCTCGGGTGATCTGTTGCGGGGTGTGGCGGCTGAGGGTGAAGCCGGGGCGGCGGCCCCGGGTGTCCGGGAGGGCGGTGACGCGCAGGATGCCGGTGTCGGCGCTCGTCAGGGTCAACCGGCGCAGTGCGGACCGGTGTCCGGTCTCCTGCGGGCGCGCGTACTCGACGGAGAGGTCGCGCAGGGGTGAGGAGAAGCGGCCGGTCCGGGCCGCGCGCAGGCTGTCGGGGTAGGACTCCCGTGGGCCGAGGCCGAACCAGTCGGCGCCGTCGACGGAAGCCGTGCCGTCGGGCAGGTCGAAGCGTATGCCGATGCGCGGCCAGACCGTGGGCCAGCCGGTCGACGGGCTGGTTTCCACGCGGAGTTCGAGTGTGCCGTCCTCCAGGGACCAGACGGATTCCACCATCACCGACAGGGCGGAGTTGGCCGCGGAGACCTTGTCCAGGGTGCGCAGGGCGTCCGGGGTACGGTCCACCTCGACGCGCCGGGTGGTGAGGCGGTCGAGTCCGTGGCCGCGCCACAGCGCCGCGTTGGAGATTCCGGCGACACTCGCGTCGCTCTCCTCGACCTCTCCGGAGGTGCCTTCGTCGTTGTCGGTCGGGGCACGGAACAGTTCCAGCCGCGGGCCCGTCACCGGGCGCCCGGCGAGGCGCGTCAGGGAGCCGCCGGTGAACTCGGCGATGCCGAGTGCCAGCGTCCCGCCGCTCGGGCGCCAATCGGTACGGGGCCGGACCGCGGGTACGGGGCGGGGCGCCGAACGGTCCAGTTGTGCGGTCGCCAGTACATGGCCCTCGCTCGCCCAGGCGGTCCTGGTCGCCAGGGCCGCGTCAAGGGTGAGCCACGTCTCCGCGTCCCGCGACAGCGGGATCGGCGGGAGGGGTACGCGCGCCGATCCGCCGGCCGGGATCACGGGGATCTCCAGGGATCCGGAGGCGGCGGACGTTCCGTCGTGTTCGACGCGCCAGGAGAAGCGCAGGTCGGACGTGTCGGCGGAGTGGCGCAGGTTGGTGATCTCCACGTGGTCGGCCGCGTGGCCGGATGCGTGGCCGGCACCGAAGGTGAAGCGGATCGGCTGCACGACGGCCTTGAACTCGTACAGGCTCGGGGTGGGGACGTCGTCGCTGAGCAGCATGCCGTCCATCACGAAGTTGCCGTCGTGGACGACCTCGCCGAAGTCACCGCCGTACGCGAAGTACGGCGTGCCGTCCGGGGCGGTCGTCGCGATTCCGTGGTCGCGCCATTCCCAGACGAAGCCGCCGTGCAGGCGCGGGTGCCGGTGCGTCAGCGCCTCGTACTGGTCGAGCGCTCCCGGTCCGTTGCCCATCGCGTGCGCGTACTCGCAGAGCAGGAACGGCTTGGTGCGCTGCCGGGCGCCCTGCGCGGGGGTGCAGTCGAGCAGCGGCGCGCGTGAGCCGTCGGTGCCGATCTGCTCGGTCTCCAGCACCGAGGAGTACATGCGTGAGTAGATGTCGGTGTATTCGCCCGTGTGGTCGCCCTCGTAGTGGACGGGCCGTCCGGTGTCGCGGGCGTGGACCCACGCCGACATCGCGGCGAGGTTGCCGCCGGTCCCGGCTTCGTTGCCGAGCGACCAGATCACCACACTGGAGTGGTTCTTGTCCCGTTCGACCGTGCGCCGGATGCGGTCGAGGTACGCCTCGCGCCACGCCGGGTCGTCGCTCGGATTGCCGGTCCAGCCGGTCTGGTCGAAGCCGTGTGTCTCCAGGTCGCATTCGAGGACGACCCAGAATCCGAGCTCGTCGGCGAGGTCGAGCAGCCGGGGGTGCGGCGGGTAGTGGCTGGTGCGGATCGCGTTCACGTTGAAGCGCTTCATCCGGGCCAGGTCCTCGCGGGCGTGCTCCTCGTCGAAGACGCGGCCCCGTTCGGGGTGGGTCTCGTGGCGGTTCATCCCGTGGAAGACGACACGGCGTCCGTTGACCAGGAACCGGTCGCCGCGGATCTCGACCGTACGGAACCCGATCCGCAGGGCGATGCTCTCGGCGGCCGTCGACACCGTGACGTCGTACAGGCGGGGGTGCTCCGCCGACCAGGGCTCCACGGCGCCGAGGTCGAGCGGGGTCACGTCGGCCGGGGTCGCCCAGACCCGCTCGACGCCGAGTTCCGGGAGGCGGAGGGTGACGGGGAAGGCCGCCGCGCCGGCGGTGACCTCCGGTTCGATCCTGCCGTGCCCGTCGTCGAAGCCTGTCCGCAGCCAGACGTCCTCGAGGCCGCCGGCCGGGCGGGCGATCAGGGTGACGTCACGGAAGATGCCCGGCAGCCACCACTGGTCCTGGTCCTCGACGTAGCTGGCCGCCGACCACTGGTGCACGCGCACCGCGACGACGTTGTCGCCGGGGCGTACGGACGAGGTCACGTCGAATTCGTGGGCGAGCCGGCTGCCACTGGCGCTGCCGATCTCCTCGCCGTTGACCCAGACCCGGAAGAGCGACTCGACGCCGTCGAACCGGAGGACCACCCGCTCGGCCTCCGTCCATGCGGCGGGGATCTCGATATGGCGGCGGTAGTCGCCGGTGGGGTTCTCGTCCGGGACGTGGGGCGGGTCGATCGGGAACGGGAACTGCACGTTCGTGTAGATCGGCCGGCCGTACGCCCCGTCGCCCTGGAGCACCCAGTGCGAGGGCACCGGGATGTCGTCCCAGCCGTGGTCGTCGAAGCCTTCGGCCGCGAAGTCCTCCGCCGCGGACGCCGTGGGCGACAGCCGGAACCGCCACGGTCCGTTCAGGGAGAGGGAGGGGGCGTCGGAGGGGAGCCACGAGCGCGCCGCACGCAGCGCGCCGCGCCCTGGCGCGGTGTCCGATACATACCCGGAATGGGGGGAGGGCACGAGGTCACAACTTTCTCGATGGCGGAAGGACGGATGGCGGCGGCGGCCGGTCGGATGCCCGGGGTCCGGTGGATCCCGGGCGCATGACCGGCGGTGCGCCCCTTTTTGTACGGTTACGGGTGTCTAGCGGACGACAACCGTGCGGATCTCCCACGGGCCGAGGGCGAGGTCGAGTCCGTCCGCTGCCGGTGTGGTGGACAGTGGCCGGCCGAGCAGATCGACGGTGGTGGCCTCGGTGAAGGCGCCTGTCACCCGGGCGCCGGCTCCGGTGTCGCTCATCGCGACCAGCCGTACCTCGGTGCCGGTGCCTCCGTCCTCGGTGGTGACGCGGCGGACGGCCGAGACGGAGACGTCCGTACCGTCGACCCGGATGCCGGTGGCGTCGGGGGGCAGCCGGTCTCCGGCGGGCGCGGTGCCACGGGCGACGAGCACGTCGTTGCGGAAGAGGTCCGCGAGGGCGACCGCGTTCGCCTGCTGCCAGCCTGCCGCCGGGGGCAGGACGGCGAAGCGGTTCTCGACGCGCAGGCCGAGGTCCTGCGCGCCCGGTGCGGCGATCTCGGTCGCGGCGGGTTCGTCGCGGAACGGATGGATGTTGACGCTGATCGAGCCGATCGCGCGCAGGAGGGTGACGGCGAGTTCGGAGCCGTCGCCGACCACTTCGTACTCGGAGGCGTGGTCGAGCAGGACGTGGGCGGCGCCGGCCGATACGAACGACTCGGCGGGGAAGGTCGGGATGGGGTGTTCGCCCCAGCCTCCCTCGGCGGTGAGTCCGCGCGGGGTGACGGCGAACTGGCCGGCGGAGGCGGACCCGGTCACCGGTTCCGGCAGCGGTACGTGGAAGCGCAGCCGGTGGTCGGCGGAGCGGTTCAGGAACGAGGTGGAGACCCGTACGAACGGCTCACCCGCCCGTACCTCCACGAGGGTTTCCACCGGGGTCGGTACGGTCTCGCCGCTGCGCACATCGCGGTCGGCGGAGAGCGCGGCGGGCCACGCGTAGACGCGGGTGATCCGGGTCCTCGCCCGCAGCGGGCCGTCCTCCAGGACCTTGACGGCGACCTCGGCCGGCTCCGACACGAGCACGTCCTGGGCGGGCGGGCCGTAGTTGTAGCTGTCGCCCCGGTCGCCGCCGTCGACCAGGCGGCCGACACCGCGCAGGACGGAGCCGTCGGCCCCGGTCACGTCCAGGGTGCCGTCGGCGGTGACGGCGACCTCGACGAGGCCGTTCGCCAGGGTGCGGTCCGTCGCGGTGGCGGGGACAAACTCCGTCGGCAGTACGGGAGTCCGGTCGGTGGGTCCGACCCGGAAGCTCGCGAGGCCGGAGGCGGGCACGTCCACCAGGGCGAGGGCGGTCGCGCGCGGCTCCTCCAGCGTCAGGACGCGCCACTCCCCCGGGTGCGCGGCGGCGGCCTCGGCGACCTTCCCGCGCAGGATCATCAGGTCGAAGGGTCCGCTGGACGGCACCTCGGCGAGGTGGAAGACCAGGGATCCCGGGGTGAGTTCGTACGTGTCGATCAGCCGGCCGAACAGCTCGCGGCGGTGGATGCGCCGGAGGACCCGTTCGAGCTGGGAGGCGTCCATGCGCTCGTCGCTGAGCACGGTCGGGGCCTGGGAGATCAGCTGGACGGGGCGCACGGAGCCGTCGGCGGCCGTGGCGGCCAGCACGTGCCCCTCGGGCGGGGCGACGACGTCCACCTCGACGGCCGCCGTACGCGCGAACGGCAGCGGGTTGGCGACCAGATGCCCGTCGCTCGGCACCAGGGCGGCTGCCTCGGCGAGGGCGGCGTCCCGTACGGCCCGCGCGGTCTGCGCGGCCTCGGCGAGCCGCGCGTCGACCTGGTCGCAGGTCTCGTCGGTGCCGGAGCCGACGACCGAGTCGTGCGCCGCCGACTCGATGATCTTGTGCCAGGCGAGCGAGAGGAACGGCGTGTCGTCGCGGCGGGACCACAGGGCGTTCATCCGCTCGGCGTGGTCGATCGTGCGCTCGGCCACGGCCATGCGCTGCTTGAGCCCGAGCCGTACGGAGAGCACACCCGGGAGGATGTTGCCCCGTACGTGGCTGCGGAGTTCGCCGGTGACGACGCTGGAGACCTCGTCGCGCACATGTTCGCGGATGTACTCGTCGAGCGTCGCGATGGTGATGGCGCGCTCGTCGCTCGACGCGCGCCGCAGCCAGGCCGCGAGCTGGGGGTCGGGCGCGTTGTGGTCGGTGCCGGCCATCGCGAGCAGCGGGTCGGTGCCCCAGCGGTCGGCGGTCGCCTCCGCGTACTGGCCCAGGGCCCGGCCGATCCGGTCGGGCACCAGCAGGACGTCGAGCCCGTTGTCGTACCCGTCGAAGAGGAATTCCGTGCGCACCTCGGAGCCGTCGGGGGCGCGCCAGCGGAAGGCGTGGCCCTCGACGGAGCCGGGAACTCCGCGCCACAGGGCGGCGTGCTCGATTCCGGCGCGGGCCAGGATCTGCGGCATCTGCGCGATGTGGCCGAACATGTCCGGCAGATAGCCGATGGGCATCGAGCCGCCCAGCTCCGCCGCGGCGGCCCAGCCCATCTGGAGGTTGCGTACGACGGTCTCGCCGGAACAGAGGAACTCGTCGAGGAGGATGAGCCACGGGCCGATGGCGAGCCGGCCGCCGGAGACCAGGGCCACGAGCCGCTCGCGGTTCTCGGGCCGCATCTCCAGGTAGTCCTCGATCGCGGCCATCTGCCCGTCGACGGTGAACCGGAAGTCCGGGTTCGATTCGGCCGTCTCCAGCACGGTGTCGAGAGCGGCCACGAGCCGGTGCCGGAACACCTGGAAAGGCTCGTACCATTCCCGGTCCCAGTGGAAATGGGGCACGAAGACGGCGGAATTCTGCATGGGTCAGGGACCTTCTGTCGGCGGGTGCGGAGAGAGGCGGGTGCGTGACGCGTGGTGGGCGGCCGGGCTACGGCGTCACTTCAGTGAGCCGGTGGCGAGGCCGGTGCGCCAGAACCTCTGGAGGAGGATGAAGACGATGATCACGGGCACGATCGAGACCAGTGAGCCGGTGATCACGGACTGCTGGAGGAGCGGCGCCCTGGCGGTCTGGCCGTTCCACGTGTAGAGGCCGAGGGTGACCGGGAAGAGCGACTCCTTCTGGAGCATCACCATCGGCAGGAAGAAGTTGTTCCAGATGGCGACGAACTGGAAGAGGAAGATCGTCACCAGCGACGGTGCCATCAGCCGGGAGGCCACCGAGAAGAACGTACGGAACTCTCCCGCGCCGTCGAGGCGCGCCGACTCCAGGAGTTCCTGGGGTACGGCGGCGGAGGCGAAGATCCGGGCCAGGTAGACGCCGAACGGGCTGACGATGCTCGGCAGGAACACCGCCCAGTAGGTGTTGACGATCCCGGTCGCCGAGAACAGCAGGAACAGCGGGAGCGCGAGCGCGGTGGTGGGGACCAGGACGCCGCCGAGGATGACGGAGAAGAGGAACTCCCGTCCCCGGAACTGGAACTTGGCGAGCGCGTAGCCGCACAGCGCGGAGACCAGTGTGCCGACGGCCGCGCCGAGCACCGCGTAGATCACACTGTTCAGGGCCCACTGGAGGAAGATGCCGTCACTGCGGGTGAACAGGGTGTGCAGGTTGCTGAACAGGTTGAAGTGGGAGAAGGCCAGGCCGTTGGTGGAGGCCAGGTCTCCTTGCGGTTTGGTCGCCGCGACGATCAGGAAGTAGACCGGCAGCAGGAAGTAGATGGTCAGGAGGACCATCACGGCCATGACCGCCGTACGGCTGGCCCTGCTCTCGCGGACGGTGGGTTTGTCGCTCACGATCAGGTTGTTCACAGTCCGGCCCTCTTCGACGTCAGCCGCATGAACCCGAAGCTCAAGACGAAGGTGATGAGGGCGATGACCACGGAGATCGCCGCCGCCTGCTGGTAGTTGTTCCCCGAGGCCACCGCGTACGCGAGCATGTTCGGGGTGTAGGTGCTGGAGATGTTCGAGGAGATCTGGCGCAGCACGGCCGGCTCCGCGTAGAGCTGGAGGGTGCCGATGATCGAGAACACCGTGGTCAGCACGATGGACGGGGCGATCATGGGGACCTTGATCTGCCAGGCGATGGCCCAGTTGCTCGCGCCGTCGAGCCTGGCCGCCTCGTACAGCTCCTGCGGGATCGATTGCAGGGCCGAGTACATGATCAGCATGTTGTAGCCGGTCCACAGCCAGGTGGAGATGTTCGCCGCCGACCACAGCACGGCGCCGGGGCCGAGGAAGTCGGGGTGGAGCCCGATGCCGTTCAGTACGTCGACCACGGGGCTGAGCTGCGGTGAGTAGAGGTACGACCACATGATCGCGGCGATGACGCCGGGTACCGCGTACGGCATGAACACCGCGATGCGGAAGAACGACTTGAGCTTCAGCAGCGGGGTGTCGAGGAGCAGCGCCATGATCAGGGCGACGAACAGCATGACCGGCACCTGCACGATGCCGAAGAGCCCGATGCGCCCGATGCTGGACCAGAACTCGGTGTTCTCGAAGACGTGCGCGTACTGCTGGAAGCCGCCGAAGGTCGTGTACGACGTGCCGTACTGGCCGCCGGAGCGGCGTACGACCCGGAAGCTCTGCCAGATCGCGTACCCGACCGGCACCAGGTAGAAGAGCACGAACGGGAGGAAGAACGGGGTCAGGAACGCGGTGATGACGCCCGCCCGGGGCCCGCCGCCGTTGAGACGGCGGCGGGAGCCTCGGGGCGCCGCCACCACGCGTATCGCGCGGGTTTCGGTGTCGGTCATGCTGCGGTCACTTGCCTGCCTGGGCGGGGATGGCCAGGTCCTTCATCGATGTGAGCGCGGTCGCCTGGGCGGTCTTGAGCGCGTCGGCGAGGGTGCCCTGGCCGGCGGCGGCCTTGGCCATCGCGTCCTGGAGGCTCAGGTTGACCGTCTTCTGGGTGGGGCCCCAGGTGAAGCTGGTGTCGATGTTCTTGGACGACTCGGCGAAGACGTCAAAGATCTTCTGGTTGTCGTAGTACGGCACGCCCTGGGAGAGCTGGGGCAGTCCGGTGCCGACGGGGGACGCCGAGTAGAGGCCGCCGAGCTTGTTCTCCAGTGCGAGGGCTTCCGGGTCGGTGTTCAGCCAGGTGTTGAACTTGACCGACTCGTACAGGTGCTTGCTGCCCTTCATGAACGCGACGGTGGAGCCGCCCCAGTCGCCGGACGCGGCGCTGGTGCCCCAGGTCGGCATCGGGACGATCGTCCACTTGCCGGCCTGCTTGGGCAGGTTGTCGCGGAACATGCTGTAGCCCCAGGCGGCGCCGACGTAGCTGGCGATCTGGTTCTGCTGGTACGCCGCGTACATCTGGGTCGAGCCGTTGGCGAGGTCGGTGCGGACGAGCTTGTCGTCGATCATCTTCTGCCAGTAGTCGGCGACCTGCTTGCTCTGCGGGGACTCGACGGTGACGTGCCACTTGTCGCCGGAGTACGAGTACATCTCCGCGCTGTTCTGCCAGAGCAGGCCGTTGAACCACTCGGCGTTGTTCGGGTCGAAGAACGTCATGGTGAGCTTGGGGTCGGCGGCGTGGAGCTTCTTCGCCTCCGCCGCGTACTCGTCCCAGGTCTTCGGTATCGCGAGGCCGTGCTGCTTGAAGATGTCGCTGCGCACGTAGAGGGCCATCGGGCCGGTGTCCTGCGGGAGGGCGAAGACGCCGGTGCCGGCGAAGCTGGTCTGCGACCACGTCCAGGGGACGAACTTGGACTTGGCGGCGGTGGCCGCGGAGCAGGCCGACGCGTCCACGAAGGCGTTCTGGGTGCGCAGGTTGGGAAGCTCGTCGTAACCCACCTGGGCGAGGTCCGGCGCCTTGCCCGCCTTGAGGGCGTTGCTGATCGTGCCGTACTGGTCGTTGGAGATGTTCTTCGTCTGGACCTGGATGTCAGGGTTCTGCTTGTTCCACAGAGCGACGACCTCGTCCATGCCGGGAACGGTGTTCCAGTACTGGAGGGTGACCTTGCCCTTCGCGGGCTCGCAGGAGGCGGCGGCGGAGGAGCTGTCCGGCTGATCGGAGGACGAACAGCCGGCGAGCAGGGCGATGCTCGCTGCCGCTGCGACGGCGGCCAGGCGGACGCGCGAGGCGGTGTTTCTCATGATTTCCTTCCAGAGTGTCCAGCTCCAGCGCTGGACGCGTCGACGTTGACACCTCAAGGCACGGGATGCCTTCTGGTTGGAATGCGTGGGTGTGGTCACCGGCGCGACGGCGTCGGACCAAGCGTCGAACGACGTTGCGGGAGTGGCACATCCAGTTCGCGTGAGCGCTCACGTGAACGTTCACGGAAGTCCGTGAATTTTCCGGAAGTTTGCGCTCCGGTCTGGATGTATGTCAAGACATTCGGGTCAAGTACAAGTCCGGCAGGTTACGCGGAACCGCCCGGTCTCAGCTCGGCCCGGACGACGAGCTCGTCGGCCTCCAGCGGGTCGACGCCGGTCAACAGGCGCCCGACCTGCTCGATCGCGAGGGCGCCGAGCCGGCGCGTGTCGAGCGCCACGCTGGTGAGCGGAGGTTCGACGACCGCCCCGAGCTGGAGGCCGTCGAAGCCGATCACCGCGAGATCCCGGGGGACGCTCCTGCCCATCCGGCGCGCTTCCCGCAATGCGCCGATGGCGACGATGTCGTTGAAGGTGAAGATCGCGGTCACCTCGGGGTGGGCGGTGAGAAGGGCGTTGAGGCCCAGTCCCCCGCCGTCGGCCGACTGGGCGGCGCCGGCCACCAGGCCGGGGTCGACGCCGTGGGCGGCGGCGGCCGCGGTGAACCAGACACGCCGGATGCTGGGCTCGGCGCGGTTGTCGTGGTCGAGCATGCCGATCCGCGTGTGGCCCTGGGCGACGAGGTGCGCGATCGCGGCGTGGACGCCGGCCTCGCCGTCGATCCGTATCGAGCTGAACCGTCCCATCCGGGGCTCACGGCCGATGAGGACCATGGGCATGCCCCGGGTGAACCGGTCGAGGTCGCTCTCGGAGCAGCTGAAGTAGCCGACCACCGCGTCCACCTGCGAGCCGATCACCTGGAGCGTGCCCAGCTCCTCCTCGGCCCGGTCCGCGGTGTCGTATACGACCACGTGCCAGCCACGGGCCCGTGCCGCTTCCAGGGCCGCGGCGGCGACCTCGGTGAAGAACGGGTTGAGCAGGTCAGGGATCACCAGGCCGATGGTGGTGGTGTCCTGCCGGACGAGACCCCGCGCGAACCGGCTCGGCCGGTAGCCCAGTTCACGGGCCGCGTCCAGTACACGCTGCTTCGTGGAGCCGTCGATCTCCGCCTTGTCGTTCAGCGCCCGGGACACGGTCTGGCGGGACACTCCCGCCGAGCGGGCGACATCATGGATCGTCACCCTTCGGGGTTCCGACTTCGACGGCGACACCATCGCGCACCTCCCGCTGCTCGCGGGCGCTGACGTGCCCCGCAGGGCCCGAGTATGCCCGACGCGCCGTCGGACCTCCCCTTTCGCTTCTGTCACGCCTGCTTCACTGGCCGGCCCTGGGCGCCGGGCCCCGCGCGAGGGCAGGGCCCGTACGGCGGACCGCCTCTCCGTGATGCTTTCGTTTCGGAATCGCAACCGAGAACGTGACATGAATGAGTTGAATCCGCGATTCCTTTCCCTGCCGGACACTCGCTGGGCGACAACTGCGCGTGCCGGAGGAATTACGGGAGATCCAGAGGTGTGGAGTGATCGCCCGGGGGCACACGCTGTCCTGGAGGTTGATAACTATGGTTCCCCTGCTTCTCGTTCTTCTGCTCGCCCTGATTCTTTTCGGTGCGGGCTTCGCACTCAAGATTCTGTGGTGGATCGCCATCATCGTGCTGGTGGTCTGGGTGCTCGGATTTGTCGTCCGGCCCGCGGCCGGCGGCGGCAAGCGAGGCCGCTGGTACCGCTGGTAGACAGCGTTTCTCGCACCATGTGGGTGGGGCCCCGTCAACGATGCCGGGGCCCCGCCCACGTGTGGCGCGGGCCTGGAGTTCTCCGCCGGCTGGACAGAGCGGCCGAGCACAGCATAAGAAAGGTGGGGCATTCATTTCGCCCCGGCCTGGAAGTGACGAAGCGGCGCGACGTGCGAACGCCGCCGGTATTCCGGTAAGTACGAGGGTGTCGGATGGATATACGAAGCAGGAACCGCGTGGTGGTCACCGGCCGCGAGGACGGGCCGGTGCTGATGCTGGCGCACGGATTCGGCTGCGACCAGAACATGTGGCGTCTGGTGGTGCCGGCTCTCGCGGAGGATTTCCGCCTGGTCCTCTTCGACCACGTCGGGGCCGGACGATCGGATCTGACCGCCTGGACCGCCGAGCGGTATTCGTCTTTGGACGGTTACGCGACGGATGTCCTGGAGATCTGCCGCGAACTCGGTCTGGGACCTGTCACGTTCGTCGGGCACTCGGTCAGTTCCATGATCGGCGTGCTCGCCGCGAACCGGGAGCCGGAGCACTTCGAGAAGCTGGTCCTGCTCACTCCCTCGCCCTGCTACCTGAATGACGGTGAGTACCGGGGTGGATTCAGCGCCGAGGACATCGACGAGCTGCTGGAATCCCTCGACAGCAACTACCTGGGCTGGTCCGGGGCGATGGCACCGGTGATCATGGGCAATCCGGACCGTCCCGAGCTGGGCGAGGAGCTGACGAACAGCTTCTGCCGTACGGATCCGGCCATCGCGCGCGCGTTCGCCCACACCACGTTCCGCTCCGACAACCGGGCCGACCTGCCGGGGGTGAGCATCCCCACGTTGGTGGCGGAATGCTCCGACGACGCGATCGCCCCGACCGGTGTGGGAGCCTTCGTGCAGGCCCGGATCAAGGGGAGCCGGCTGGTCACGCTGGAGGCGACCGGCCACTGCCCCCAGTTGAGCGCCCCGGAGGCCACCGCCATGGCCATCACCGCGTTTGTGCGGGACGTCCGATGATGTGCGAGACGGGAGACCCCGCGCCCGGCAGGCCCGAGTCCGGGGGCGGCGACGACGGAGACGGGGACGAGTACGGGGACGGGGACGGGGACAGGCAGCACAGCGGGAACGAGCGGGCCCTGTTCGCGTCCCTGCTGGAGGACAGCGCGGAGGACCTGTACGAGAACGCCCCGTGCGGCTATCTCTCCACCCTGCTGGACGGCCAGATCGCCAAGATCAACGGCACCCTGCTGGGATGGCTCGGCCACCGCCGCGAGGACCTCGTGGAACGCAGGCGCTTCGCCGACCTCCTGACCGTCGGCGGCCGGCTCTACCACGAGACCCACTTCGCCCCGCTGCTGCGCATGCAGGGCGAGATCAGCGGAATCGCGCTGGAACTGAGGACCGCCGACGGCGGGCGCCTCCCGGTCCTGGTCACCTCCACGGTGAAGCACAGCGCGGACGGGCAGCCGCTGCTCATCCGGACCACGGTCTTCGACGCGCGTGACCGCCGTGCGTACGAGATCGAACTGCTGCGGGCCCGCCGTGAGTCCGACCTGGAACGCGAACGGCTCCAACGCCTGAACGCCACACTCCAGCAGACGCTGCTGCCGCCGGCCCTGCCCCCGGTGCCCGGCCTGGAGGTCGCCGCGCACTACCGCATCGCCTCCGCCGACCTGGTCGGCGGCGACTTCTACGACCTGTTCGGCCTGACTCCGGGAACGTGGGGCCTGTTCCTCGGCGACGTCTGCGGCAAAGGCGCCGCGGCGGCGGCCGTCACCTCCCTGGCCCGCTACACCCTGCGCGCCGCGGCCGTCTACGACCCGGCCCCCACCACGGTGCTCGCCAATCTCAACACCGTCCTCAACCATGAGTACCAGGGCCACGACCCCCGGTTCTGCACCGCCATCTTCGGGGTCCTCACGCCGGACGGCGACGAGGGCGGCTTCCACGTCACGCTCGCCGGCGGCGGTCATCCGCCCGCGCTGCTGATGCGCGCGGACGGGTCCGCGGACTACCTGCCCACCCCCGGAGGGCAGCTCATCGGCGTCATCCCCGACGCCCACTTCGCCGCCACCACCGTGCGTCTGGGGGCGGGGGACACCCTCCTCCTGTACACGGACGGCCTGACCGAGGCCCGTACTGCCCCGGACGGCGGACGCTTCGGCGACGACGCGCTCCTCGACCTCGCCCGGGACCTGGCACCCACCACCGCACCCGCCGCCGTCGCGCACCTGACGGGTCTTCTCGACACCTTCGGAGAGGGGCTGGACGACGACACCGCCCTCCTGGCCATCAGCGTGCCCCTCCCCCGTACCGAGGAAGCCCGGTGAACCAGTTCAGCGTCCGCACCCGCGGCTCCACGGCCGGCCCGGTCCTCGAACTCGCCGGCGATCTGGCGTACGAATCGGCCCCGGAGGTCCGCGACCTCCTCCCCACCCTGGACCTGGAACCGGGCCAGCAGTTGCTGGTCGACCTCGGCGGCCTGACCTTCTGCGACTCCAGCGGCATCACGGTCCTCATCGCCGCCCGCAACCACGCTCTGGCCGCCCACGCCACGCTCGCTCTGGCGGCCGTCCCCCACCACGTCGCGCGCATCCTCCGCCTCGTCGGGCTCGAACCGGTCCTCACCACCTACCCGACCGCCCAGGACGCCACCGAGTCCTGGATCCGGGGGACGGCCGGCTCCTGAGACGGCCCGCCCCTCGGTGCCGGACCGTTCGGCGGCCATTCGGGTGAGGGGAAAACGATTCCTCCGTGGGAGGGGGTTACGGGCTGTCGCGGCCGGCGCGAGCATGCTGTTGCCCGGCGGTCCGCGCCGGGTCGCCGCCTGCTGATCCTGGTCGACTCGGAGGACGGGCGCGGCGTTGTCCCCGTACCCCGAATGTGAGCTCTGCTGTGGCACTGACAACGGCGACGATCGCCGCGGAACTGGAAGCGGCGAACAAGGTCGGTGATCCAAGAGCCGACACGCTGGTGTCCGAGCTGCTCGACAACAAGGAGATCGACGGGGTCAACGCCCTCTTCCGTACGGTCGGAACGCTCAAGCCGGGGCAGGATCTCTCCCACCTCCCCCCGAGACTGGCCGAGTTCCTCAAGGAGGCCGCGGCCCCGCCGCCGGACTGGTCCGAGTCGGACGTCAAGGCGGCGGAGAGCTTCTTCGCCCACCACCACGGTGAAGTCACCATGCTCCAGGGGACGGTGGGCCTGATCGGTACGTACCTCTCCCCCGCCGGTGCGTTCACCCTGCGCTCCACCGGCCGCCTCGGCGGTGTCGAGGGGCCCGGACGGCGGCTGTCGCAGTCCTCGCGGCTGTTCCTCGACATGGGCGACAAGAACGCGATGCGGGACGGGACGCTCGCGGCGAACGTCACCAAGGTGCGCCTGGTGCACGCGTCCGTACGGCAGTTGCACAAGAGAAGCGGCGAGTGGGACTACGCCACGTGGGGAGAGCCGGTCTCGCAGAAGTACACCACCGGCGCTGCCTGCGTGTTCTCCACCCAGATCCTGCAAGCGATGAGCCGCCTCGGCGTCGACGTGGCGAAGGACGACGCGAACGGGTTCATGTGCGCCTGGCACTACGTCAACCACTACCTCGGCACGGAGGAGAAGTGGTTGCTGCCGAAGGACGCGGAGCAGGTCGAGGCGCTGTGGAACCAGGAACGCGACAAGGAGTGGAAGAAGACCGACGACGGCGTCTTCATGACCGCGCAGGCCGTCGAGTTCTACAAGAAGTTCTACCCGCCGGGTGTGCACGACGCGTTCTTCGCGATGGTCCGCCATGCCCTCACCGACAAGTACGCCGACATGGCCGGGCTGCCCAGGAGCGTTCTCGGCGTGGCCGCCGGGCCGCTGGCGGCCGGTCACGGTCTGGTCAGCACGGTGGGCGGCGGCCTGCTGGGCGGCGGTGCCAAGAAGGCCGTGGGGGTCAACCCGTACAAGGAGGTTCTCGGCATCGCGTCCCGGGGGTACAACGGCGTGCAGAAGTTCGCGCTGACGCATGACCAGGACAACCAGCCGCAGATGCATCAGGAACTCCACGACAACCGCTGAGCCGCCACCCCGATCCGGCCCGCCCGCCACCCGCGACCCGCCGCCTGTCACCTGTCGCCCGCCGCCTGTGCCCGCCGACGGCCGGTCGCCGGTTCACCAGGTCACGGGCAGGGCGTGGAGTCCTCCGGTGACCTTGCCGTCGTGGGTGGTGGGCGCGGTGCGGGAGGTGTGGAGTCGTAGCCGGGGCAGGTGTGGGGGGAGGCTGCCGAGGATCGCGGACAGTCCCAGCCGGGCGAGGGAGGCCCCGGCGCAGTGGAAGTTGCCGTGCCCGAAGCCGACATGGGGGTTGGGCTCGCGGGTGATGTCGAACCGGTCGGCGTCGGTGAAGGCGCTCTCGTCGCGGTTCGCGGACTGCACGCAGAAGACCACGAGGTCACCGGCGCGGATACGGTCCCCGTGATGGTCGATGTCGGCCAGGGCGTAGCGGGGGATCCAGCTTCCGCCGGGGACGGCGAAGCGCAGGATCTCCTCGACCGCGCCGGACGCGGGCGCGCGGCCGGTGGCGAGCGCTTCGTACTGATCCGGATGAGTCAGCAGGGCGAGGACTCCGAGGGAGATCCGCGCGGCCAGGGTCTCGTACCCGCCGAAGTACAGCTGGTAGGCGCCTTCGAAGGCCTGCGCCGGTGTCAGCGGCCCGTCGCTGTCGCGGGCGGTCGCCAGGTCGGACAGAGCGTCGTCGCCCGGGTGCCGGCGCTTGTGCGCCAGGAGGTCCGTGAGGTAACGGACGAAGAAGGCGTGGGCGGTCGTGGCGCGGTCGCGGTCGTCGGTGCGCAGGTCGTCCGAGAGGGCGCGCATGCGGTCGTGGTCCTCGGGCGGGATGCCGAGGACGTCGAAGTTCAGCCGGGAGGCGAAGGGGTCGGCGAGCGCCGCGTGCAGATCCGCGGGCGCGCCCTCGGCGACCATGGCGTCGAGCAGTCCGGCGCAGAGCCTGCCGGCCTGCGGCCGTAACGCGTCGATACGGGAGGCACCGAAGCGGTGGGAGACCGCCCGGCGCCAGCGCCGGTGGTCCTCGACCTCCGTGTCGAAGTTGGCCTGGGGTGTGAACAGGGCCGCGTCCCACAGTCTGGGCGCGTGGTCCGGGTCGGCGTGGGAGCGGCCGATGCGTGGGTCCATGCCCAGTTTCCGCAGGTCGGCGCGGCGGGTCACCAGCCAGCCCGTGTCCCCTGCGGTGGTGCGCAACTTCGCCAGTCCGGGGCGCAGTCGGAGCGGTGCCAGCCCGGCCGGCTCCAGGAGCGGGGAGGCGGACCGGAAGGGCATCACGGGACAGCTCGGGCCGCCGTCCGCTCCGGTGTCCGACCGTTCGTCATGAAGGCCCGGTCCACCGGTATGGGGGCTCTGTTCGCCGGTGCGTAAGCCTTGTCCATCGGTCTGTTCCATACCACCGTCTCTCCGCCGTCGGGTCGTGGGCGTCAGTCCAGTGTGCTGTGTGCGTGCGCCGCGGTGTCCAGTGACTCGGTGAGGGTACGGAGTGTGTCCCGCAGGTCCGCCGCCTGGGCAGGGCTCAGGCCCGTGGCCGCCATGATCTGGGCCGGCACCTGCCGTACCCGGTCGCGCAGGGCGTTGCCGTCCGCCGTAGGGCGGACGGTCACCGAGCGCTCGTCGGCCGCGTTGCGTTCCCGCGTCACCAGGCCCGCCACCTCCAGCCGCTTCAGCAGCGGGGACAGGGTCCCGGAGTCGAGCCGTAGCACCTCGCCGAGCTGCTTGACCTGCATCTCGCGGTGTTCCCAGAGCGTCATCATCGTCAGGTACTGAGGGTAGGTCAGGCCCGTGGAGCCGAGCAGGTTCCGGTACACGCCGCTGAACGCCCTGGACGCCTTGAGCAGGTCGAAGCAGAGCTGGAGATCGAGGACCAGGCCGTCGCCGGTGTCTGCGGCTTCGGCCTTGGCGCCTGGTGACGGTTCT
The DNA here is from genome assembly GCF_035961655.1 of Streptomyces sp. NBC_01317. Taxonomy (NCBI): domain Bacteria; kingdom Bacillati; phylum Actinomycetota; class Actinomycetes; order Kitasatosporales; family Streptomycetaceae; genus Streptomyces; species Streptomyces sp. NBC_01317. Next base: position 93,895 of record NZ_CP108393.1, read on the forward strand.
CCACCCATGCGTTCAGTCTACGCAGGTGGGCGGTCCGCCCATTTTGATTGTGCACGATTCAGTTGTGTACTATTTTTCTACGTACGCGGAGCGGATCGCCGCCCCCGCGCGTTGCGGGATCACCTGAGAGAAGTGGCAGACCCATGGTCAACAAGCTCGAAAAGGTCGTCTACACGGCGCACGCCCACACCACCGGCGGCCGTGAGGGTGGCGTCAGCCGGACCGACGACGGCGCCCTGGAGGTCAGCCTGTCCACGCCCGCCGCGATGGGCGGCTCCGGCGGCCCGGGCACCAACCCCGAGCAGCTGTTCGCCGCGGGCTATTCCGCCTGTTTCATCGGCGCGTTGAAGGCCGTCGGCGGCAAGTTGAAGATCAGGGTGCCGCAGGACGTGTCGATCGACGCTTCCGTCTCCTTCGGCCCGATCGAGAACAACGCCTTCGGCATCGCGGTCCGCCTGGAGATACACCTCCCGGGCCTCGACCCCGAGCAGCAGCGTCAGCTGGTGGACGCGGCGCACCACGTCTGCCCGTACTCCAACGCGACGCGCGGCAATGTGGAGGTCGACCTCGTCATCGCCTGAGTCCTCCGCTTCATGCGGACGGGGACGGGCCGGCCGGGCGGTTTCTCCGCCCGGCCGGCCCGTGCCTGTCAGCCGATTCGGGTGCCGTACACCTTGTCGACCGTCATCGTGATCAGGATTCTCCGGTCGGACACCATCACCGACCGGTACTCGTCCCAGTCCGGGTGTTCGCCGGCTGCCGCGCGGTAGTAGTCCACGAGGGTCCCGACCTCGGGACCGTGCGGGTCGTTCCCCGGCCCGACGAGGGTGGCCGTACCCTCGACCGTGGCCCACGACCGGCCGTCCTGACTGGTCACCTCCAGGGTGGCCCGGGGATCCCGGCGCAAGTTCGCGATCTTGGCGGTCTTCTCGGTCGTCGACACGCGGATGACACCGGCGTCCGGATCGTATGACGGCATGACAGGCGAAAGCTGGGGGCGGCCGTCGGACTTGATCGTCGCGAGGACGCCGAGCCTGCTGTGCGCGAGCAGCTCGTACGGGTCGAAGAGTGTGTCGGTCATGCTGACCACAACCCGTGACCGGACGCCGCGTATTCCGGGTCGGGCAGCCGCCGAGCGGTCATCGCCCGACGGCCATTCAGGGCTATGAGTACGCGTGCTCATGTGCGGGCGGCCGCTCGGTCGAAACTGGGCGCATGACACGAACTCCCGTACCGACGAGCATGATTGATCCCCCACCCGGGCCGGATGCCACGTCCCCCGGGCCGGATGCCACGTCGCCCGGGCCGGATGCCACGTCGCCCGGGCCGGATGCCACGTCGCCCGGGCCGGATGCCACGTCGCCCGGGCCGGATCCGGAGGTGGCCTTCCTGAAGATGCTCACCACGGTCGCGGAGCCGTGCGTGGTCGACAGCCCGACCGGGGAGGACCCGATCCCCGAAGGAGACAGGCCGCAGCTCCACGAGGAGCGCATCGGCCGGGCGCCCTCGACCTGGCTGATCCCACCGCCGCCCGCGTCAGAAGAACCCTGAACGACCTCGGATACATCGACACGCGTATCCACGGCCTCAAGCAGTCCGGCGCGACCACGCGCTTCTTCCTGGACCTGCGGTTCATGGGTTCCCGGCACGCCGTGAAGGGCGTGGCGGCCGGCACCAGGACCGTCGTCGAAGGATTCGGGGTGTCCGAGACAGGTCCGCCGACCAGGGAGACGCCCGCTGACGGCTGCGCGGTGTCCGCGCCTCGCACGCCCTGGGTACGGGATCCCTGTCGTCTACGTACCCCCGGCCGCCTCGACCACCTCGTCCGCCGCGCGGTCGGCGTCGTCGCCCGCGCGGCGCGGGCCCGGCACGTGCGCGTCGTGCGACGCCGCCGGTTCGCGGAGCACGAGTCGCGTGCCGATCACGCACACGACCCCTGCCAGGACAAAGCCGTACGGCGGGGTGCTCCCCGAGGGGTGGGTCTCGTACACGAGCGCCGCCGACAGCACCGCCAGTACGCTGCCGGCCCGGCCGTGCCAGGTGGTGGCGGCGATCATCGCCATGCCCCACAGCAGGTACCAGGGCTGCACCATCGGGGAGAGCGCGACCAGGGCCAGCAGCGCGAGCCCCAGCGCGTGGATCGGGTCCACGCGGCCACGCGCCGCCCGCCACGCGAGGTGCACGATCAACGCGAGGGCCGCCGCCAGGCCCAGGTTCTGGACCGCACTCTTGATCACGTCCGGATCGGTGCCGACGAGCGTGTGCAGTGCCTTCCCGAGGCCCAGGCCCAGGTCGCTGGTGGCCGACAGCGGGGTGTGTATGCCGCCCGCGACGCTCTGGGTCCTGAGCCAGCCGAAGCCGGTGCCGGCGATCAGTGTCACCACGACGGCGACCGCTCCGGCGACCAGGCCGGGCGCCAGCAGACCCTTCGCCGTCCGGCGTACGAGCGGGCCCGTCGCCGCCCTGCCGACGAGCACACCGATGAACAACAGGGCGAGCGCGGCAGGCGACTTGACCATCATGGCGAGCCCGACCAGCGCGCTGCCCGCGATCCACCTCCCGCGCAGGGCGCACACCACACCGGCCAGCAGGAGGCCGATCATCAGGCCGTCGTTGTGCATGCCGCCGACCACGTGGATGAGCAGCAGCGGGTTGAGCGCCCCGAACCGGAGGGCTCCGCTCTCGCTCCTGCCGTGCTCCCGGGCGAGGTGGCGCAGCCCCCACACGATCAGCACCAGCGCGCCGAGGGCCAGGAGTCGCATCCCCAGTACGGCGGGGACGATCGCCCCGTCCGCCGTCCAGGTCACGCCTCGGGCGAGGATCAGGAAGAACGGGCCGTACGGGGCGGGGGTGTCGGTCCAGTTGCCCCCGACGCTCGCGGCGGCGTCGCCGCCGAGGCCGCCGGGGTCGACGACCGACGGCCCGGCGGTGTAGACGTCGTGCCCTTCGATGACCATCGCGCCCTGGGCTATGTAGCTGTACACGTCGGCGCTGTAGAGCGGCGGTGCGAGCAGGAGCGGGGTCACCCACCAGGCGAGGGTGACCAGCGTGTCCCGTACGCGGGCCCCGGTCCTGCCGTACCGCCACCAGGCCACGACGAGCAGGGTCAGCCCGAGGTAGGCGAGGACGGCGCCCGCCACGCCGACGGCGGAGCCGTGCCGTACCCAGAGCCCCCACGGGTCACGGGCCGGCAGCGCTCCGGCGGCCCAGCCGCCCACGGCGATCGCGGCGGAGCCGACCGCACCCAGCCGACGGCATCCGACAGCGCTCATTGCCCACATGAGCGGTCAACCTATCGAAGTTTTGTCGAACGAACGCACGATGCTTCACACTCCCGTGGACGCCGTCCCGGCCGGACCGCGCCGTCCGTGGGGTCCGCCGCCCCGACACCCGGAGCATCCGGACGTGTCGGCCGGTGATCAGCTGAAATGCTGGCGCACCGCTCCTGCGGGACACTGAAATGAGGCAAGTTTTCCCTCCGAGGGGAGCACGGTCGTGTCCCAGTCGTTGAATGAATCCATCCAGCCGCGATTTCGTACCGTCGACGGATTGTCCATTCGTTTTGCCGAGAGCGAGGATCGCGGGGAGGACGTTCTTCTGCTCAACCCATGGCCGGAGAGTCTGTTCGCCTTTCGGCCGACGTGGTCGCGGTTGGCCGAACACCATCATCTGGTGGCGATCGACCTGCCCGGATTCGGTCATTCCGAACGCCGTGACGCGCTGATGTCCCCACGGGCGATGGGGGAATTCCTGCTTCACGTCGCCGAGGCATTCGACCTTGACCACCCGCACGTCGTCGGGCCCGACGTAGGCACCGGGACCGCTCTCTTCGCCGCGGCGCTCCACCCCGGGAAATGGCGCAGTCTTGTCGTCGGAAGCGGAGGGGCGGCCTTCCCTCTTCAGCTCAGCGGCATGTTGAAGGAGCTGGTCGAGAGCACCGACGTCGAGCAATACCGCAGCGCCGATCCGCGCGCTGCTGTCGCCGCCGCGCTGGCCACTCTTGAGCGGTATGTGATTCCTGACGACATCACCGAGGATTATCTCTCCGCCTACGACGGCGATCGATTTTTTGAATCGATGAGCTATGTGCGCACGTACCCTACGGATCTTCCCGCTCTCGGAGAGCTGCTGCCGGAGATACGGACACCGGTGCAGCACATCGCCGGCAGCCGGGACGGATTCGTCCCCCCGGTCAACTCCGAATACCTCCATGCGCGGCTGCCGCACAGCAAACTCGACATCGTCGACGCGGGGCACTTCACCTGGGAGGACGCCGCCGACGCGTACGCGGCGATCGTCACGGCGTGGTGGGACGGAGGGTACGCCGCCACGGGCTCCGGGGCGGTGGGCGCGGGTCGCGGGCGCGGCTAGGAGCGCACATCGACGGTGTCGCTGCCTAGGACAGCTATCCCGGCTTGCGCCATACGAAAACCTCGGTGCTCGGTCCCCGTTCGGAGAACCGACCGGACGGCGAGACCTCCCGGAGCAGCCGTTCGAGGTCCGCTTCAAAGGCGTCGCGGCGCCCGCCGAACAGGTGGGGTGCGGAGAACGAGTGGGAGAACACCCATGCGGCGACGTCCTCGCGGGTGCGGACCAGCGCCTGACCGCCCGGGACCACGAGCCGCTGAGGGCCGGCGAACCCGGCGCGGGTGAGTACGGCGGCCTCGTCGCCGGGTGTTCCGTGCAGGAGCACTCCCCGGCCCGCCCGTCGGACCGGCCCGAGGTATCGCTCGGTCAGGCTGGTGACGCCGGCATACGGGACCGCCGGGTGGGGCAGGCCGTCGGCGGTCCGGGTCTCCGTCTTCAGGTCCGCCACGTGCAGGAGAGCCCCGCCGGGTACGAGCATGTCCTTGACGGTCAACGCCACCAGATCGCGGTCCATCCAGTGGAAGGACTGGCCGAAGGCCGCGACGGTGAAGGTCCCGAGTCCCGCGGGGAGTTCCTCGGCCCGGGCCCGGACCCATGTGGTTCTGGTGGAGACACCCGCGTCGCCTGCCCGCCGCTCGGCCTCCGCGACCATGCCGTGGTCCGGGTCCACACCGACCACCTCATCGAACAGGTGTGCCAGGCTCAGGGCGAGGGTCCCCGGTCCGCATCCCACGTCGAGGAGGCGTCCCCGGCCGTCGGGGGTCAGGGTCTCGGCCAGTGCGTCGGCGAGTCCGGGCGCGTACGGGAGCCTCCCCCGCTGGTAGTACGGGGCCGACCCCAGGAACAGCGTGTCGTCCCACTCCCAGCCCTCAGGCATGCCGGCTCCCGTTTCTTCCGTACCCATGCCCTTCCGGGCGCGGACGTGTCCGGCCCGTCGGCGCGATGATTCCACAGCGCCGGCGCGGGAGGCCGGGGAGGGGCTCCGCGTATGCGAACCAGTACCAGGCACACGGCACCGACCCGACGCAGACTGGAACCATGAAGCACCACGGTGACACGCCTGGCCGGAACGAACTGGGGGACTTCCTGCGCGCACGCCGCGCCGCGCTCGATCCCCGGCGCATGGGCATGCCGGACGACGGCCGCCCCCGCCGGGTGCCGGGTCTGCGCAGGGAGGAGCTGGCCCAACTCGCCCATGTGAGTCCCGACTACGTCGTGCGGCTGGAGCAGGGCAGGACCCGCCGGGTGTCCCGCCCGGTCCTCGACGCGCTCGCGGACGCGCTCCAGCTGGCGCCGGACGAACGGTCGTACCTCTTCGCCGTGGCCGACGTCACCCAGGCCGCACCCACGCGACAGCCGGCCGAGCAGCGCGTCGATCCGCAGCTGCTGCGGCTGCTCGACGGCATGCCCGACATCCCGGCCCTCGTCCTCGGGCGCCGGCAGGATGTCCTGGCCTGGAATTCCGCCGCGGTGGCCCTGCTGATCGACTTCGGCGCGCTGCCGCCACGGGAGCGCAACCTGTTCCGGTTGACGTTCCTCGACGCGTCGTTCCGTTCCCTGTACGCGGACTGGCCCCGCGTCGCGCGGGAGTGCGTCGCGGTGTTGCGGATGGAGGCGGGCCGCAACCCCGGCGATCCCGTCCTGACCGCGCTGGTCGGCGAACTCAGCGTCCGCGACCCGGACTTCAGGACCTGGTGGGGAAGCCATCAGGTCCGGGGGCCCCGACAGCTGGCCAAGACCTATCGCCACCCGGTGGTGGGCACCCTCACTCTCGACGTACAGCAACTCTCCGTCGACACCCAGCCCGGCCAGCGTCTGACCACATACACCGCGCCACCCGACAGCCCCGCCGAGGAAGCGCTTCACTTCCTCCTCCGCTGGTCCGAAAGTGGATCTAGGCCCGTTGGTGGTGCGCGAGCAGCCGAGTGAGCAGGTCGGTCAAGGTCCGTCTGTCCTCGGCCGAGAGCGGGGCCAAGAGGTCGTCCTGGACCCCGTCGAGCGCTCGGTCCAGCCGTCCCAGTTGGCGACGTCCCGCAGGGGTGAGCGTCACCCTGTTGCGCCTCCGGTCGTCCGGGTCCGGCGTCCGCTCGACGCAGTCCTGCTCGGCCAGTTCGTTGATCGCCGCCACGACGTCGCTGCGGTCCATGCTGCACCGGCGGCCCAGTTCGGCCTGGCTGGCCCCCCCGAACTCGTCCAGCGCGGCCAGGATCCGGTAGTGGTATCCGCGCGCGCCCACCGCGCCGAAGCTGTCGGAGGCCAACCGGTGTGCGTACACCGCCACTTGGGTGAGCAGCCAACTCGGCTTCGCGGTCAGGTGCGCGGGGGTCTCTTCCACGAGAATCACTTTACATCGTTGGCGCCGCCAATGAATATCTGTATGGTTGGCAACACCAATGTTGGACAGGCCAATATTGGACCCGCCAACGAAAAGGTACACCTTGTCCACCAACACATTGATCGCCGACCGTATCGAGATAGCCGACCTGTTCGCCCGCTTCGCGCTCCTGCTCGACGAAAAGCGGTGGGACGACGCGGACACCGTCTTCACGGACGACGTGACGGCCCACTCGCCTCGCTCGGGCGAGGTCCACGGGCTCGACACGCTCGTCGGCTTCATGCGACAGGCCGGGGCCGGCGGCGAGCACACCCAGCACCTCACCACCGATCCGCTGGTGGACGTGGACGGCGACCGGGCGGCCGCCTCGGCGAACTCGCTCGTCCACTTCTGCCGCGACGGCGAGGCACCTCACCTGTCCAGCGGCCTGCGCGTGGTCTGCACCGTGGTCCGGACGCCTGCGGGCTGGCGGATCCGCGAGTCGCGGACCGTGGTCATCTGGACGAACCAGACGGGATGAACGAGATGGGGTGAATCAGACGGGGTGAACCAGAAGTGATCCCGGCCGGGATCGTCATGGTGGCTCCGTCGTGACGGTGACTTCGTCGTGTGCGCCGCGATCCCCGTTACGGATCGCGGCGCACGGACGCCGCCGGGTCGCGGGCCACCGCGTCGAGGGCCGCGCGCAGGTACGGCACCAGACGCTCCACGTCCGGGCCGTTCATCACCGTATTCCCGAGGAGCATCCTGCTCAGGAGGACCCCGGAGCAGATGGAGACCAGCAGGGCGGAGCGCGCGTCGGCATCGGCGCCGGGCAGCGCGTCGGCCAGCTTGCGCTGGTAGTTGCCCTCGATGCTGGCCCGCATGATCGCCGCGGCCCGTTCGTTGGAGGCCGAGCGGAGTGTGAGCAGCAGCCCGTCGGAGGCGACCTCGTCCTCGCCCGTCAGCAGGGCACGCGCCGCCTCGCCGGTCACGTCCGGCGTCATCATGAGCGACTTCTGGTAGGCGAGGTCGACGACCTCCGCGAACAGGCCTTCCTTGGAGCCGAAGTACCGGCTGATCAGGCGCGTGTCCACGTCCGCCGCCCGGGCGATCTCGCGCACCCCCGCCCCGTCGTACCCCAGCCGCGTGAAGACCTCGCGGGCCGCCCGCAGGATGGACGCCCGGGTCGCCGCCGCGTCCCTGCGGCGCACCGGCGCGGGAGAGGGAAGGTCGTCCTCGTTCATGCGGCCAGGATATCGGTCCCGGCGTCTCCCACCGGCGGTCGGCGCTTGCATGTCCACATGCGAGGACTTACGATGTCCTCAAGCGTGGACATAACCGCTTGTCCGGCTGCGAACGACAGAATCACGAGGTTTTCCCATGCCCGTCCCCCAGCGCACCCTCGGCTCGGCCGGCCCCACGGTCGGCGCCGTCGGCTACGGAGCCATGAGCTTCGCCAGGCCGTACGGCCAGAGCGACACCGACACCGACGACACCGCGGACGACCTGATCAGCCGGGCCGTCGAGCTGGGCACCACCCTGATCGACACCGCCGATGTGTACGGCCCGAGCGAGGAGATCATCGGCAAGGCCGTCGCGCGACGCAGGGACCAGGTCGTCCTGGCCACCAAATTCGGCATCGTCGCGCCACCGTCCGCCGACAGGCCGCCCGTCGTCGACGGGACGCCGTTGTACGTACGCCGGTCCATCGAGAAGTCGCTGGCGGCCCTCGGCACCGACCACGTCGACCTCTACTACCAGCACCGCGTGGACCCGGACGTCCCCATCGAGGAGACCGTCGGCGCCATGGCGGAGCTCGTCGCCGAGGGCAAGGTCCGCCACCTCGGCCTCTGCGAGGCCGCCGCCGACACCATCCGCCGGGCGCACGCCGTGCACCCCATCGCGGCGGTGCAGACGGAGTGGTCCCTGTGGTCCCGCGACATCGAGGACGAGATCTTCCCGCTCTGCCGGGAACTGGGCATCGGCATCGTCCCGTACAGCCCGCTCGGCCGGGGCATGCTCACCGGGAAGCTCACCTCGCGCGACGAGCTGGCCGAGAACGACTACCGGCGCGGGATGCCGCGCTTCGCCCGGGCCGCGTTCGACGCCAATCTCGCGGCCGTCGAGACGGTACGACAGGTCGCGGACGCCCACGGGGCCGCGCCGGGGCAGGTGGCGCTGGCCTGGCTGCTGGCGAAGGCCCCGGACGTCGTACCGATCCCCGGCACCCTCCACGCCTCCCGTCTGACGGAGAACAGTGCCGCGGCCGGCCTGACCCTCACGGCGCAGGAGATCGGCCGCCTCGACGCGATCCCCGTGAGCGGCGACCGGGAGAGCGTACTCGGGCAGAACTGGTCGTACGGGGTCACGCCCCAGCGCTGATCGGGCTTCGGCCTGCCTCTGGTCCGGCGCGGGTCCTCCGGCCGTCTCCGACTTCCTGGTGCCGTGCCTGGTACCGGCCCGCATAGGCAGCCTCCTCCCTGGCACCCCGCCCGCCACGGAGTGACAGTGGAGGGAGGCCGCCGGTCTCCCGGTTCGGACAAGCTCGGAGAAGATCATCATGAGGACAGACGTCACATTCCCCAGCGGCGGGCTGAAGCTCGCCGGCCACCTCTACACCCCGGACGGCCCTGCCTCCGCCCCCGGCTCCGGTGAGGGGATCCGTAACCCCTTCCCGGCGATCGTCGTCGGTCACCCCGCGAGCGGCGTCAAGGAACAGGCGGCGGGTCTGTACGCCGAACGCCTGGCCCGCGAGGGGTTCATCGCCCTCGCCTTCGACGCCGCCCACCAGGGCGAGAGCGAAGGCACCCCGCGCGGCCTCGAGGACCCTGCCCACCGCGTCGAGGACATCAAGGCCGCCGTGTCCTTCCTCAGCGCGCGCGCCGAGGTGGACCCGGACCGCATCGGGGCTCTCGGGATCTGTGCCTCCGGCGGCTACGTCGTCCCGGCCGCCGCCACCGACCACCGGATCAGGGCTGTCGCCACCGTCAGTGCCGCCGATGTCGGCCGCCAGTTCCGTGAGGGCGCCGACGGTGCGCAGGACCCCGCGGTCATCCAGGGGATGCTCGACGCGGCCGCCGCGGCCCGGACCGCCGAGGCCCGTGGCGAGGGGGTCGGGGAGTTCCCGATCTTCCCGGCCACGGAGGAAGAGGCCAGGGCGCTCGGCCAGCACGCCTTCGAGGGCTGGGAGTACTACTGCACCGACCGCGCGCGGCACCCGCGTTCCGCTAAGTCGTTCACCTGGAACAGCGTCGACCGCATCGTGCCCTTCGAGCCGTTCCGTTTCATCTCGCTGATCGCCCCGCGCCCGCTGCTCATGATCGTCGGAACGGAGGCAGTCACCTCGCACATGACCACCGAGGCCTTCGCGGGCGCGAGGGAGCCCAAACGGCTCCGCTGGATCGACGGTGCGAGCCATGTCGACCTGTACGACACGGACACGTGTGTCACCCCGGCGATGGCCGAGCTGACCGACTTCTTCGGGAGCCGGTTGAGCAGTCCGGTGTCGGTGAACTGACAAGGGGAACGTACGGGGGGCACGCGACCGTTGACCGTTCGGCAGGAGTGGATCGAAGTCGACAGCGCGGAGGGAGCCTTCGATGGCTGTGAGCGACATGACGCGGGGTACGCGCCTCGCCGCCCACGGTGCCGTCTCCACCTCCCTCGCCCTGCTGAGTGACCATGAGCTGCACGCGCTGGTGGACACCGCCGTGCCGCTGGGCACCGGAATCGGAGGACAGTCGGCCCTGTTGGACGTCGGCGGAACCCCGGTCTTCGTCAAGCGGGTGCCCCTCACCGATCGGGAGCGGCACCCGGAGAACGCGCGGTCCACGGCGAACGTGTTCGAGCTGCCCGCCTTCTGCCACTACGGCATCGGCGGCCCGGGCTTCGGGGTCTGGCGAGAACTCGCCGTACACACCATGACGACGAACTGGGTGCTCGCGGGGGACCACGAGGGCTTCCCCCTCATGTACCACTGGCGGGTCCTGCCGGACTCGACGCCTCTGCCCGACGCGCTGGCGGACGTCGAGAAGACCGTCGCCTTCTGGGGCGGCGGCTCGGAGGTTCGCCGTCGCGTCGAGGGTCTTCAGCGGTCGTCGGCGAGCGTCGCCCTGTTCCTGGAGTACATCCCGCGCACGCTCCACGCGTGGCTGGGCGAGCAGATGGACGCCGGCGGCGAGGTCGCGGACCGGGCCTGCGCCATGGTGGAGCGAGGCCTGGAAGCCGGGACCTCGTTCATGAACGCGCGCGGACTGCTGCACTTCGACGTCCACTTCGAGAACATCCTCACCGACGGCCGGCGCCTCTACTTCGCGGACTACGGCCTCGCACTCTCCTCCCGGTTCGAACTGGCGCGGGAAGAGGCCGGCTTCTTCGCTCGTCACCTGACCTATGACCGCTGTTACAGCGTCTCGTACCTGGTCAACTGGCTGGTGACGGACGTGTACGGGTACGGGAAGGACGACCGCGAGGCGCGGGTGCGCGCGTACGCCCGGGGTGAACGCCCCACGGGATTGCCGGAGACGGCCGCCGCGATCCTCGCGCGCCACGCGCCGCTCACGGCGGTGATGGCGGACTTCTTCCGCGAGCTCCGGGACGAGAGCAGGGACACTCCGTACCCGCTGGCGGCGATCCGCCGTACGGAACACCGAGGTGCCCCTACTGGTCGGACAGGGGCCCCAACCCGGTCGTAGCCCGGGTCGGGGCCCCTGTCGTGTGACGCGGAAAAACGGCGTCGACAGCCCAGTGGCTGCCGGGCGTCATCGCCGCGCGCTCTGTGGCAGGACCGCCCCTCAGAGGGCGGCGTCACCGGCGGCCGACCCGAGGACGCTCTCCAGCAGCTCGTCCAGCTTGACCTCGGTGGCTCCGGCCGGCGCTGTGGTCTTCTCGCCCTTGCCCACACGCAGCACCAGCGCGAGCTTCTTCACCTTCGCGTTCTCGGCCAGCTTGGCGAGGTCGACGGACACCTCGGTGAGTGCGCCGTTCTTGAGGGCGAAGTCCGCCGCGACCTTCACGTCCGGGGCGTCCTTGAAGTCCTTGTCCGCCGGGAATTCGATGCCCGCCGGGAGTTCCTTGGCCAGCGGACGGATCCCGTCGAGGAGTCCGGTGAGCAGCGTACGGAAGGGAGCGGTGGCGGTGACGTGCTCCGTACCGTCCTTGTCGCCCGCGGTCTTGAACTCGACCTCACGGGCGATGACTCCGCGCAGGGCCTTCACTATCTTGTTCTGCGTCTTGGCGTCGAGCGTGGGTTCCGCCGACGGCTCGCCCTGGCTCAGGGCGTCCTGCTGAAGCTCCTTCGTCGCGACCTTGACCCATTCGCCCTCAAGGATCTTCTTGAACGTGCCCGCGTCCTCGGGCAGTTCGTCCGCGGGCGGCGCGGGGGTGCCCGTCGCGCTCGAAAGCGTGGCCACGTCGGCGCGGAAGTAGGTGTAGTCGCCGACGACCCGGTATTCCAGCAGGTCGCCCTCGGGGCTGCTGACCTTCATCCCCACGCCGGTGAAGTCCTTCTCGCCGGACTCGGCGAGCGGCTTCTTCGACTGGACGGACAGGGAGATCTTGGCACCGCTGAGCAACTCGGCGACCTTGTCCGGCAGTTCCTCGCCCGGCGCCGCGTCGGCATCCAGCGCCTGCAACGTCTTGGCGTCGGCGTCCAGGTCCAGCTCGAAGGAGAGCGAGCGCTCGGCGCCGAGCTTGTCGAAGGCACGGTCGAGCTTCTGCCCGGCGGAAAGGTTCTCCACCGTGCCGCAGGCGGCGGAGCCCGCCAGGACCGCTGTGACGACGGCGGTGGCGGTCAAGGTCTTGCGTATAACAGAAATGGTGGTCTCCTCATGGGTACGACCAAGGTGCTGGTCATCCCTAAGACCCCCCGGCCCGCCGCGAAGTTGCACGTGCACGCGGAGTCGTGACCAGTTCGTTGCCGTAGGGCACCTTTACCGGCGCGCGGGCGCGGTTCGTCCGCCGAGGTCCGCCTGTGGCCCCGGGCGTAGATCCATTGTCCCGGGGCCCGGAAGCCCCTTGTCACCCCTCGCGGGGAATGATCACGAGCCGGAGCTGAGCGGAGGGCTCTCGTACGAGAAGTCTCTCGTCCGTCAGAAGCCCGCCGCCGCGGCCTCCGCCACCGCCTGGTCCTGTTCGCCCGAGCCGCCGCTGACACCGACTCCGCCGATCACCTTGCCGTCGCGGTGGAGCGGGATGCCACCGGCGAAGATCATGACCCGGCCCTGGTTCGATCCGCTGATTCCGAAGAACTGCGCACCCGGCCCGGCGTTGTCCGCGAGATCCTTGGTGGTGATGTCGAAGGCGCGGGCGGTGAAGGCCTTGTTGATGGAGATGTCGATGCTGCCGATCCAGGCGTCGTCCATCCGTATGTGAGCCACGAGATTTCCTCCGTGGTCCACCACGGCGATGTTGCTGGGCCGGCCGATGTCCCGGGCCTTTTTCTCCCCGGCCTCGATCACCCTCCGGGCATCGTCCAGGGAAACCGTCTCGATGGTGGTCATGCCGCCCTGCCTCCCATGGTCAGCGTCGCGGTCGTCCGGCCCGGAGAACAGAAACCAGGGCCCGGCACTCCGTACCCCCTCAGCTCTTCCAGCGTCCCACGGCGGAACAATCTGTCAATTCATAGCTGCGGCTCGTCACCTGGCCGCCCGGTGGGGCGTCTTGTGGGCCGCGCAACTGATACACGTTCTCGCCGTGGGGCGGGCGGTGAGCCTCTCCGGGGAGATCGGGCCTCCGCAGCGCTCGCAGACCCAGTATTCGCCGGTACGGATGCGCTCGGCGGCTCGCTCCAGGTCGTCGAGGTCGGCGTGTGCCTGCTTCAGGACGTCCCTCAGCTGCGCCCGCTCGAACGCGACCGTGGCGCCTTCCGGATCGTGCTCGTCGTCGTTGGCCACCAGCGCCGACGCCTGTACGACGTCGTCCCACAGGCGCGTCAACGACTCGATCAGCCGCGCGCTGCCCGCCCGGGCCTCGTTGATCGCTTGCGTGGCCGCCCTCCGCCGGGCCGGCGAGCCTCCGTCACTGTTCGTACGACGTTCCATGGCAGATCGCAACAAAACCCGCCAATCAACTATTCCGGTCTTCCGGCGGTGACGGGGGTGACAGGGCCCGGCCACCGGACGCCGCGGCCGCTCAGCGGCCGATCGCGGGACGGGCCGTGCGGTCTCCGGGGTGTTACTTACCGATGGCGTCCAGCTCAGCGATCGCGTCGGCCGGCAGTTCCAGCTCCGCCGCGGCGACGTTCTCGCGCAGGTGGGCGACCGAGGAGGTGCCGGGGATCAGGACGGTGGTGGCGGAACGCTGGAGCAGCCAGGCCAGGGCGACCTGCTGAGGCGAGGCGTCCAGGCGGACGGCGACGTCGGTGAGCGTCCGGGACTGGAGCGGGGTGTAGCCGCCGAGAGGGAAGAACGAGGCGAAGGCGATGTTCTCGGCCGCGCAGCGGTCCACCAGCGCGTCGTCCTGGCGGTTCGCGAGGTTGTAGAGGTTCTGCACGGTGACGACCGGTGCGATCCCCTGCGCCTCGGTCAACTGGGCGTCGGAGGCGCCGCTGAGGCCCAGGTGACGGATCAGGCCCTCCTGCCGCAACTCCGCGAGCGCGCCGAACTCCTCCGCGATGGACTGGTCGGACGCGCCTTCGAACGACGCCAGTCGCAGGTTGACCACGTCCATGGTCTCCAGGCCGAGGTGTTCCAGGTTCTCCCGGACCTGGGCCTTGAGTTTCCCGGGCTCCAGTGAAGGGACCCAGCCCCCGTCACCGGTCCTGCGGGCGCCGACCTTGGTGACGATGTGCAGGTCGGCCGGGTACGGGAACAGCGCCTCCTTGATGATCTCGTTCACGACGACAGGACCGTAGTAGTCGCTGGTGTCGATGTGCGTGATCCCGAGGTCGACCGCCGCGCGCAACACCGCCACCGCCTCGTCCCGGTTCCCGGGCGGCCCGAAGACGCCGGGGCCGGCCAGCTGCATGGCACCGTAACCGGCGCGGCTGAGGATGAGATCGTCGGCCGGAGCGAGAGCCCCACCGGGGAGATTCCGGGTCATTTGTTCCTCCAGGAGCGTTTCGCGGCTTTCTCTTGATCCATTCTGTCCCGGACGTGCCGGCTTGTGCGTCTTGACCGTGCCGGGCACCCGGGTGCGGCGGTCCGCGGCGGGGCCCGGGGCCGGGCGGCGCGGTCAGCGCAGGGCGGCGATCTCCGTGACCGCCGCTCGTGACGCTTCCTCCACCAGCCGGATGCCGGCTTCCTGGGTGGTGTGGCCGTTCGTCAGGACCGCCAGGAAGTAGGACCTGCCGTGGATCTCGATCCGGCCGATGCTGTTGACGTCCCACTTCTTGGTCAGGGACCGTTTCAGCCAGCCGTTCTTGAGGGCGGTCGCCGCCGGGTCGTCTGCCGCGGCGGAGACGCCCCAGTCCTGTCCCGGGGCTATGTGGTGCATGAGTTTCCGGATGTACGCCCGCGATTCCGGCGTGAGCGGCGACTTGGCATCGAACACGCTCTGGAGCAGCCGTACTTGATCCTCGGCCGTGGTCTGGCTCACGCCCCAGACCGTGCCGCCACCGCCCTGGGTCTCGACGAGGCCGAGCCGCTTGTTGGCCGCGTCGAGCCCGGTCGCGCTTCCTATGACGGTCCACAGTGCGCTGGTCGCGTCGTTGTCGCTGTTCTCGATCATGTCGGTGGCGTAGGTCCGCTCCTTCGCCGTCAGCTCCCGCTCGGCGTCCTGTGCCTGGAGCAGGAGCGTGGCGAGGATGTCGACCTTGACGATGCTGGCCGTGTCGAAGGTGCCTCCACCGTACGTGGCCCACTTGCCGCTCGTCGTGTCCAGCAGCGCCACGGACAGCCCCCTCCCGGCCAGGCCCGGGGTGACGGCGGCGAGGGCCGGTGCCAGATCCGCCGGGGCGGGGGTCGGGGACGCGGTCGGCGCGAGGCCGGAGGACACCCCGCTCTTGGCTTCGGTGCTCTCGCCGCCGCCCTCGCCCTGGCTGGTCGCGGCGCCGTACGCGGCGAGGGCGGCCGCCAGCAGCGCGGCGCCGGTCGCCGTCCACACCACCCGCCGTCTCCTGGCCCTTCGACGGCGCCGCTGCTCCCTGCGGGAGCGGGAGCGGGAATGGCGCCGGCCGGGCATGTCCTCATGCACGCGTTCGATGGTAATCGAGGGTCAGTTCGATAGGTTTGGGCCCCTTCACCCCTGGATGTCGGCACGTCGGAAGCGCGTCCCGCCTCATGCCCCGCAGGGGGCCATGTCGCCCTGCCGCAAGCCCCCTTGAGCAGGGTGGCCGGCATGATCGGGCTGCTTCATGGGGCCGGCGCCCGGAGTCGTACGGCACCGCCACCGGCGACCATGTCGTACCCGTCACACCACGGGCGTCACAGCACGTCGAGGGACCGCTTGCGGACCGGGGCCGGAAAGGCCCGGTCGAGGGTGCGGAGTTCGTCGTCCGTCAGGTGAAGGTCCAGGGCCGCGTGGTTCTCCTCGACATGCGTGACGGTCGACGCCTTGGGGATCGCCACGATGTCGTCGCGGCGCAGCACCCAGGCCAGGGCCACCTGGGCGGGCGAGGCGCCACGCGCGGCGGCCACCGCCCTCAGCGTCTTGTGGCCGAGCAGGCGGCCCTGCTCCACCGGTGAGTACGCCATGATCGGGACGGCGAGTTCCCGGCAGCGGGGAAAGAGGTCGAACTCCGGGCCCCGCCTGCTGAGGTTGTAGAGCACCTGATCGGTCTCCAGCCGGGCGCCCGCGGGCAGCTCCGCGAGGTCGTCGACGTCCAGATTGCTCACCCCCCAGGCGCCGATGCTGCCTTCCGACACCAGCGCTTCCATGGCCTCGACGGTCTCGTGCAGGGGCACACTCCCCCGCCAGTGCAACAGGTAGAGATCGATCCGGTCGGTCCCCAGGCGGCGCAGGCTCGCGTGGCAGGCCTCGGCCGTACCCCTTCTGTCGGCGTTGTACGGGAGCACCTTGCTCACGAGGAACACGTCGTCCCTCCGGCCGCGGACGGCTTCGCCGACCAGCTCCTCGGCGGCGCCGCTTCCGTACATCTCCGCCGTGTCGATCACGGTCAGCCCCAGGTCCAGGCCCCTCCGCAGAGCGGCGATCTCCTCGGGGCGCCGTGCGGGGTCGTCGCCCATGTGCCAGGTGCCCTGGCCGAGTGCCGGCACCTCCGCCCCGGAGGGGAACCGTACGGTCCGCACCGCTGTCATCGTCAGCTCCTTCTCGGAGGTCGGGTGGTCACCATGCTCGCAGCCTGCCGGGGCTCTTCCCGGCTCCCCCCTCCCCGCCTGCCCGGTATCAGTGGTAGCTTCGATACCATGAGTGAGTCCAAAGGAGCCATGAGCCTGCGTTTTCCCGATCCACGGCAGCGTTCCGCCATCGCGGCGGCGGCCAAGGCCGCGGGAATCAGCATGCAGGAGTACATCCTGTCCGCCGCGTACGAGCGCGCCACCGCCGTCGAGAACACCTTCCTGGACGGCTTCAAGACGTCCATGGCCCGGAGCGGTGCGGCCTTCGACGCCGAGCCCAGCGGCATCGACCCCACGCCCGAACAGCGCGCCGCGGACCAGCAGGCCCGCCAAGAGCTGGCGCGGCGGGACCAGGGTCACGCCGCGTGAGTGAGCCGGAACCACAGATCGACGTCTCGTACCTGCTGCACGCCGCCGAGCTGCTCCCCCGTGATCCGCAGGTCGACGACTACGGCCCGCTCCACGCCGCCGTGGCCCGTGTCCACGCGCGGGCCATGGACCGCGACATCTACGGCTCGCACCACCTCAAGGCCGCGGCCCTGCTCCAGACGCTCGTCAAACTGCCCTGCCTCGAACACTCCAACGAGGCGTTCGCCTGGCACGCCACGGAGGCGTTCCTCTCCCTGTACGGCCATCGCCTCGACTACGACCCGAAGGCGGCGCCCGCTCTGGTCCGTGACACGGCCACGGGGACGGTGGGGGTCGCGCAGATCGCCCGCCGGCTCCACGCGTGGACCGTCGGCTGAGCGGGGAGGAGCGACTGAGCGTCGGGGGCGGCCGCTCGCCGTCCGGATCGGGGTCTTGACCTCACCCCGTCCTCCCGCTCGGTGGCGATGTGTACGGTGTCCGTTCCGGCCAGGTGGTCGATCGTATTCATGCGGCACATCATGGTCGCGGCGGCGGCCCCAGGGATGGAGCGACGCTCTGGGGTCCCCCGGTCGGCACCCTGGCGGCCGCCCTCCCTGTCAGGCCCTCGTCTCCCAGGGCCAGGTCGCGTCCCGTCCCGATTCGAGGAGCGGGATCATCCCGAACGCCCGGTCGGTGAGGCCTCCGAACGCGTGCCGCCCACCGGTGCCCGACGGCATGGCGCCTTCCTTGTAGTCCGCCGTGTTCCACATGTAGACGGGAACGTTCCTGGGAATGAGGTCGTCGATCTCCGTCTCCGCTATGCCGCCGTGGTGCACGCAGTGGGAGGGGATCCGGCCGGGGCGGGTCTGTTCGTCGGTGACGATGACCACCCGGCTGTGTCCGGCGTAGTGCTGCCGTACGGCGGACGGGATGTCCGTGCCGTAGATCCTGCCGAACGCCTCGATGAGCTTGAGGACGCTGCCGCCCTCCGGTACGTCGACGGGCCGGGAGCGCATGCCGAACTCGACCAGGGTGGGCGCCGCGGCCCGGGTGGCCAGGGCGGCCCCGAACACGGCCGCCTGCTCGGCGAGGGGGATGTCCGACGTGTGGGGCGTGGAGTACGCCGGCCCCGGGAACATGGACGGCGACCGGTCCACGAGGATCAGGGTCCGCCGTCGAGGGCGGCCACATGGGCGAGCGACGCGTTGAGCGCCCGGTCGAGCGCGGGTCCCCGGCGAAGTGACGGGGCGTGCAGGTACGCGGCCCAGAACCGGAACGGGAACATACGGGAGCGGGCGACCTGCTCAGGGTCGGCGATCTTCCGTGCGACCGCCACTTGAGGAGTCCGGCCGCCCATGCCGGGTCTTCGACGGCCAGCCGCTGAACGAGGCGGGTGTAGCGGTCGTCGCGCCGGCCGCCCTTCTCGTAGCAGGTGTCGACGCCGACGAAGTTGCCGACCGTGAGGAGGAACAGCTCGCTCTTGGCGTCGCGGAGGTGTCCGGTGCCGCCTTCGCGGGTGCCCGAGATCGAAGCGCTGCCGGTTCTGCGGGTGTCGAGCCCGCGCGCCCGGGGGCGCTTCGGCCAGAGAAGTAACCGACACCTGCGCACCGGGAGGTGCGTGCATGATGGTGTGCCGCCACTCCAACCACTGGTCCCGGCGACCGCGTTGGCATTTTCTGTCGCGCGCCGTGCCGGGCGCGGGCGGCTCTACGACCGTCCCGGACGCCCCAGGAGCCACAGCAGGTACGGGCCTCCGACCAGCGCGGTGAGGGCTCCGACGGGGATCTCCAGCGGCGGCATCGCCGTACGGGCCGCGAGGTCCGCGGCGACCACGACGACCGCACCGGTCAACGCCGATCCGATCAGGGGGAGTTGAGGGGTTCGGGTGAGGCGCCTGGCCAGCTGCGGGGCGGTGAGCGCGACAAAGCCGATCGGTCCCGCGGCGCCCGTGGCGGTGGCCGCGAGGACCACGCCCAGGACGGTCAGGCCGAGTTGGGTCCGCTGAACCCGTACCCCGAGCCCGGCGGCGGTGTCGTTGTCGAGGCCGAGCGGCCGCATGGCGCGGCTCGCCCACACCAGGCCGGGCAGGCAGAGGACCAGCACACAGGCGAGGGGGACCGCCTGGTCCCAACCGCGTCCGCCCGCTCCGTAGGCGCCGTACCGGGGCCCTCGCGCGCAGGGCCGCGCCACCTCTGCCGGCTGTTCGCCGCCGGAGGGTTTGGGCAGCGTGGGACGCGATCTTGTGGTCACTCCTGGCAACCACCGCCCGTACGGGCCAGGGAGGCGCGGCGGCCGAAGTCCGGTTACGGCGTCCGGACGGTCGAGGCCCTCGACCGCGTCCTCCGCGTGGCGACGCCACGTGTCGGGCTCTGGCTGGACACGTCGGACCGGACTCCGGACGAAACCGTCACGGCGATCCTCGACGGCGTTCCCGCGGCGCGGATTCCGGCCGGCTGAGCCGGTCCTCATCCTCAACTCCCCCACACACGCCGCCGAAAAGCGCCTGGTCGAGCAGGGACAGCATGCCATCAGGCGGGGGTGCGCGGACGTCGGGAAGCCCATGCATTGCTCATTCTTTGCCGCCGAACCGGCCTGCCCCTGGGAGCCATTGACAGGTCCTCAACAGCTGATCAATCATCACGGTGCCCCTGGGCCACCGGAGGGCGGATGCGGTCTCCCTACGGCCCGCCTCCGCCTTGCGTCCGTCCTTCGTACGACTCTTCAAGAAGCGGGAAGCGGGTCGTCCCATGAAGATCGCACGTGATCCTTTACGTGATGGCAACGATGTCGTCGCCCGCTCCGCGGCCGGGCCGGTCATCGTGATACGCGCGTTCCTCTGACTCTCTCGTACGTACCCCACTCCCCCCCAGACGGGAAAGAGCGAGCTTTGTCGGCGACAGAATCCCCCCATGTCTCCCTCCCCCCGCGGTCGAAGGCGGCGAACGGCCCGGCCACGACCGCGGTGACATCCCTCGCCCAGCAGCGGCTGTGGTTCCTCTCCCAGATGCGGGGCGCGAGCCAGGCGTACAACGAGGCGATGGCGTACCGGCTGCGGGGCCCGTTGGACCGTGCGGTGCTCGGCCGGGCGCTCGACGCGCTGGTCTCCCGGCACGAGGCGTTGCGCACCCGGCTGGTGGCCGTGGAGGGTGAGGTGTTCCAGCGGATCGATCCGCCGGACACCGGCTACACGCTGGTGGTGGACGACCTGACGGGGTGTGCCGACGCGGAGGAGCGCCTGGTCGCGCTCCAGGGGGAGGAGGCCGCCACCCCGTTCGACCTGAGCCGGGGACCGCTGGTGCGGGGCCGGCTGGTCGTGCTGGGGGCGCGCGAGCACGTCCTCCTGCTGACGATGCATCACACGGTCTTCGACGGACAGTCGATGGACATCATGCTCCGTGAACTCGGGCCGGTGTACACGGCCTTCGTCCGAGGAGCGGACGATCCGCCGGCTCCCCCGGCCGCGCAGTACGCCGACTACGCGCGCCGGCAACGGGCGGAGGCGGAGGCAGCCTCGTCGGGCGGCGAACCGGCCGCGCACGCCGCGTACTGGAAAGAACACCTGGCGGGGGCCCCGCCCCTGCTGACCCTCCCCACCGACCGGCCCCGCCCCGCCGAGCAGGACTACCGGGGCGGCCGGGTGCGGGTCGCCCTGGACGAGGAGTTGACCACCGCGCTCCGGGGCCTCGCGCGGCGCAACGGCGGCACGCTGTTCGTCGCCGTGCTGACGGGCTGGTCGGTCGTGCTGTCCCGCCTGACCGGGCAGACCGATCTGGTGGTGGGGACCCCGACGGCCAACCGCCGGCGCGGCGATGTCGCGGGCATCATCGGCTTCTTCGTCAACTCCCTTCCCCTGCGCGTCGATCTGTCCGGTTCACCGACGGCCGAGGGCATGCTGCGGCGTGTACGCGGGGTCGTACGGGGAGCCCTGGACCACCAGGACGTGTCGTTCGACCGGGTGGTGGAGCTGGTCAATCCACCGCGCAGCGTCGCCCACACCCCGCTCTTCCAGACCATGTTCGCCTGGCAGCCTTCGCGGAAGGGCCTGTTGGAGCTGCCGGACATCGAGGTCGATCCGGTCGGCATCCCGCACGCGGCGGCGAAGTTCGACCTCTCGCTGTCGCTGGCCGAGACGGACGGCCGGGTGATCGGGTATCTCGACTACGCCTCGGCCCTGTTCGACCG
This sequence comes from Streptomyces sp. NBC_01317, assembly GCF_035961655.1. NCBI lineage: Bacteria > Bacillati > Actinomycetota > Actinomycetes > Kitasatosporales > Streptomycetaceae > Streptomyces > Streptomyces sp. NBC_01317. The sequence continues at coordinate 115,345 of NZ_CP108393.1, forward strand.
GGCGACGGCGGAGCGGTACGCGGGCTATCTGCGGCAGGTGCTGACCGAGATGGCCGAACACCCCGGCCGCGAGGTCGCGGACCTCGGGCTGGTCGACGCGGAGGAGCGCCGCGGGCTCCTGGCGGACTGGGACGCCACCGAGGGGCCGGAGGCTCTGCCGCCGTCCGCGCGCGGCGGGTTGGTGGAGCGGTTCGAGGAGCAGGTACGGGTCCGTCCCGCCGGGACGGCTCTGGTCTGCGCCGGGGAACGGCTCGACTACGCCACCCTGGAGCGGCGCGTGAACCGCCTGGCGCACGCGCTGACCGGCCGAGGTGTCCGCCGGGACCAAGTCGTCGGCCTGCACGCGGGACGGTCGGTGGACCTGGTGGTGGGTGTCCTCGGCATCCTCAAGGCGGGCGCCGCCTATCTGCCGCTCGATCCCGGCCAGCCCGCCGAGCGGCTGGCCGCGATGGTGGAGGACGCCGTACCCGCCCTGGTACTGAGCGACGCGCACACCCCTCCCGACGGCTGGCACGCACTGGCGTCGGTCGAGGCCGAGGGGCGGCGGGACGACGCGCCGGGAATCGAGGTCTCGCCCTCCCAACTCGCCTATGTCATCTATACGTCGGGGTCGACGGGCCGCCCCAAGGGCGTGGCGGTGACCCACGCGAGCGTCATCAATCTCTTCGACAACTGGCGTGCCCGGATGGGCGATACACCGGGCAAGGCGACATCGGCCTGGTCCAGCGTCGGTTTTGACGCGTCCGTGCACGAGATCCTGTTGCCGCTGACCACCGGGGCCGTCCTGCACCTGGTCCCCGACGGCCTGAGGGGAGACCCGGAGGCGCTGATGGGCTGGCTGCGTGAGCACCGGATCGTCCAGGCGTTCCTCCCGCCGTCGTACGTCAAGTGGATCGACGAGTCCCCCGGCGCCCGCCTGGAGGGCCTGCGCCTGCGGCAGTTGCTCACGGGGGTGGAGTCCCTCCCCGAGGCCGCGCTGCACCGCATGCGGGAGGCGCTGCCCGGGCTGCGGATCTGCTACGGGTACGGGCCGACCGAGACGACGCTGTACAGCACCGCGTACCTCGACCCGGGGCCGTCGGGCCGGCAGTGCCCGATCGGCCGGCCGGTCGGCAACACCCGCCTCCGCCTGCTGGACGAGCGGCTCAGGCCGGTACCCGCCGGGGTGACCGGTGAGGTGTATCTCGGCGGCGCGAGCCTGGCCCGGGGGTATCTGAACCGTCCTGACCTGACCGCGGAGCGGTTCGTGGCCGATCCGTTCGTGCCCGGCGCGCGGATGTACCGTACCGGCGACCTGGCCCGCAGGCTGCCCGACGGCAACGCGGAGTACATGGGGCGCGTCGACGACCAGATCAAGCTGCGGGGCTTCCGCATCGAACCGGCCGAGATCGAGGCGGCGTTGCTGGCGCTGCCCGGTGTACGGGAGGCCGCGGTGCTCGCCGACCGGGACGCCACCGGTGAGCTGCGGCTGGTGGCGGGCATCGGCCGGGGGGACGTCGCGCCACGGCAGCCGCACGAGTGGCGCGCCGCCCTGTCGGAGCGGCTGCCGGACTACATGGTCCCCGCGTTCTTCGCCGAACTCCCCTCCCTGCCGCTGAGCCGCAACGGCAAGCTCGACCGGGAGGCGCTGCTGCGGGTGGCGCGGACCGACGCCCCCGTACAGGTCAACCAGGCCAGCCCCCGCGACCACATCGAGCTGACGCTCTATCAGATATGGCAGGACATCCTGTTGCACGCCGACATCGGCGTCCATGACAGCTTCTTCGACATCGGCGGCACCTCCCTGTCGGCGATCAAGCTGGCGCATGCCATCCGTGAGGCCTTCGGCGAGATGCTGCCGATCCGCGACATCATGCTCCATCCGACGGTCGAGGCGCTGGGCGGGCGGCTGCGGCAGGGCGCGTCGGGCCGGCCGTCGGGCCGGCCGAGCAATCTGATCGAGTTCCGGGAGGGGGACGGACGCCGCCGGGTGGTGTGTGTCCATCCGGCCGGCGGCACCGCCTTCTGCTACCTGTCGCTCGCCAAGGCCCTGCCGGACAGCTACGGCGTGTACGGCATCCAGTCGCCCGGGGTGAACCCCGGCGAGACGTTCCTCCCGACGGTCGAGGCCATGGCCGAGGCGTATCTGGCGCTGGTGGAGCCGCTGCTCGACGGTCCGCTCGTTCTCAGCGGGCTGTCGTACGGCGGTCTGGTGGCCCACGAGATGGCGCGCCGGCTGGCCGCCTCGGGCAAGACGGACGTGAGTGTGGTCCTGATCGACACCCAGGCCACCGACGATCCCGCCGACCGGGCCGCGCTGGCGCCGGTGGAGATCGATGAGTTCCGCGACAAACTCGTCAAGTTCAACGGGATGTATCCCGGAATCGACGACGAGCAGATCGAGCAGTACTTCCACATCTACAACCACAACCGGATGACCGCGCGCACGCACGTGCCGGCGCCGTCCGAGGCGCGGCTTGTCCTGGTGCAGGCCGTCGAGGGCGGGAACGATACGCCGCTCACGGACGCCGTGCGCGCGTTCTGGGAGCGCCGGGGGCTCGGGGGCTTCCACGTCGAGCCGGTCGACTGTGACCACTGGGAGATGCTGGAGAGCGCCGAGGTGCTGCGGGTGGCCGCCGTGATCGAGGACGAGCTGGGCCGGTTCCCGGCGCCCCCACCGCCTGCCGGGCGGCAGGGTGAGCCGTCGTTGGCCCGTCCGGGGCGGGAGGCGTGATGGACCACGTCGCCGACGCTGCCGGACAGTTCCCGGCCGCCACCGAGCCCGAGGGGCTCGCCCGCTCCGTCCTCGCGCGGGCGCGCCGCACCCCGGGGGCGACCGCCGTCGTGGACGGTGACCAGGTGCTCGACTACGCGGCCCTCGACGCGGCGAGCGCGGCCGTCGCCGCGGCCTTGCGTGACCGGGGTGTACGGCCCCGGCAGGCGGTCGCGGTGTGCCTGCCGCGCTCGTGGCAGCTGGTGTGCGTCATGCTCGGCATCCTGCGGGTGGGCGCGGTGGTCGTGCCGCTCGACGTCCTGAGCCCGTCCGGGCGACGGCGGCACATCCTGGAGGACTCGGCGAGCACCGTGCTGGTGCATGGCGGGAGCGCTCCCGCCGAACTTCCCTCCTTCGTCACGCCGTTGGCGGCGAGTGAGCTGTTGCGGGAAGGTCCGGTCACCGGTGAGGAGCCCGCCGTCCCGGCCGACGCGCCGGTCTCGTTCCTCTTCTACACGTCGGGAACGACGGGCCGGCCCAAGGGCGTCGAGGTACGGGACGCCGGCGTCCTGCGCCTCGCACGTCCTGGCTACCTCGCCCTGGACGAGGGGGCTCGCTATTCGTGCCTGTCCAACCCCGCCTTCGACGCGCTGAGTTTCGAGGTGTGGGTGCCGCTGCTGACCGGTGGCTGCTGCGTGATCCTGGACGACGAGACCGTACAGACCCCTCATCTGCTGGCCGAGGCGCTGCTGCGCGAGCGTGTCGACACCGTGTGGGTGACGGTGGCCCTGTTCAACGCCGTGGTCGGCGAGGAGCCCGCGTGCTTCGCCGGGGCCCGGCAGGTGCTGGTGGGTGGTGAGCAGCTCAACGCCCGGCTGATCAGCCGCTGGTACCGGCACAACGTGTCCTCCTCGGCGCGGCTCCACAACGTCTACGGGCCCACCGAGACCACCACCTTCGCCCTCTGCCACCCCGTCCCGCGCGACTTCGACGGGGATGTGGTGCCGATCGGGCGGCCCCTGCCGGGCACCGGGGCGGTGCTGGTGGCCGACGGGTCGCGGGCCGCCGCGCCGGGTGAGGTGGCGGAGCTCTATCTGACCGGGGACGGTCTGGCGGCGGGATACCGCAACCTGCCGGACGAGACCGAACGCCGGTTCGTCCACCTCCCCTGGCTGGACGGCGGGCGGGTCCGCCACTACCGCACCGGTGACCTCGTGCGGCGCGACGGCTCGGGGCTTGTGGTGTACGTCGGTCGCGCCGACCGGCAGGTGAAGGTGCGGGGCTTCCGGATCGAACCGGGCGAGCTGGAACGGCACATCGTGGCCCATCCGGCGGTACGGCAGGCCTACGTCTGCACCCGACGGGACGCGGAGCTGGGGACGAACGAGCTGCTGGCGTACGTGGTGCTCGGGGCGGAGCTGTCGTACGAGGACTTCGACCGGCATCTGTCGGCGGGGCTGCCGCCGTACATGCGGCCCCACCGGATCCACCGGGTGGACGCGCTGCCGCTGAACGCCAACGGCAAGGTGGACCAGGGCGCGTTGCTCGCGCGCGACGACGAACCGTGGCGGCCCGCCGCCACCGCCGGGGCTTCGGCGACCGCGTGGGAGCGGGAGGTCCTGGACCTCGCGGGCCGGATCCTCGGCGTACCGGATCTGCGCCCCGACGACCGGTGGATACCCCACGGGGGCGACTCGCTCAAGGCCCTGCGGCTGCGCTTCGAGGTCCGCCGCCTCTGGGGCCGGGAGCTGCCGGCGTCCGTGGTGCTGAGGTCGACGTTCGCGGAGCTGGCGGCGGCGATCGCACCGGGCCCGGCGGGTGAGGCGGCGCCGTATCCGCCGGTGTCCGCGCCGTCGGGCGCGCACTCCGCCCCGGCGACGTCGGAGCAGCAGCGGCTGTGGCTGCTCCAGCAGCGTGACCCGGAGTCCCGGGCGTACAGCGTTCCGCTGGCCTTCCAACTGGACGGCGCACCCGACCTCGGGGCGCTGCGCGAAGCGCTGCGACGGTCGGTGGCCCGGCACCCGGCTCTGCGTACGGGGTTCCGTGCCACGCCTGAGGGGCTGTACCAGGAGGTGGCGGAGGCGTACGACCCTTGGGGGTCGGCGGATCCGGGGGCGCGCTCGGGTCCTGGGGCGCCCTTGGGTCCTGGGGCGTCGGCGGGCCGGGTGGTTTCGTCGGCTCCGGGGATCCCGGCGGACCTGCGGACGCCTTCGGGTCCAGGACTGCGTGCGGCCCCAGACGCACCGGCGGACCCTGGCGTATCGGTGGACGCGCGAGCGGGCCTGGACCCGCACATGCCGGGAGACCCCCGCGTGTCCGGGAACGGGCAAGCCACCCCTGACCACGGCGCGTCCGTGGGCTCCCACGTGTCCATGGACACGGGCGCACTAGCGGACCCGGGCGCGTCGGCGGGGGCGGATACGGGCGTGTCAGGGCCGGACAAGGATGGTTGGCGCGGCCCCGCCCAGCGGTTCTTCGCCGAGCCGTTCGACCTCGCCGAGCCGCGCATGCTGCGGGCGCGGTGGCTGCCGGACAGCAACGTACTGCTGCTGCACCTGCACCACATCGCCGTCGACGGCTGGTCGTTGAACGTCCTCTTCCGCGAGCTGTCGGCCGACTACGCGGCCGTACTCGCCGGCGCGGACGCCGAGGAGCGCGACGCACCGCGTGACAACGCCTCCGTACCGACACCCCTGGACTTCGCCGCCTGGCAGGCCGAGTGGTTCACCCGGCAGCCCTACCGCGACCAGCGCGCCGCCCTGCGCGCCCACTACGAGACCGTGGAGGACGTGGCGGCGCCCTTGCGGCCGATCCGCGACGGCGGCCGTCCCGCCGGGCGGCTGCTGCACACCACGCTCGACCTGGTCCGGCGCTCCTCGCTCGACCGGCTGGGCGCGGAGCTGGGCCTCACCCGGTTCCAGCTCCTGCTGGGGGTGTTCGCCTGGAGTCTGTACGGCGTGACCGGCCGCGCCCATCCCCTGATCGCCAGCCCGGTGGCCAACCGGCCGGTGCGGGAGTTCGAGGCCGGGGTCGGCATGTTCGCCAACACCGTGCTGCTCCCGCTCACCCTGGCGCCGCACGACGGGCTACGGGCCCAACTGCTCCGGCAGGGCGCCGCCGCGCAGGCGGTGCTGGACCGGCAGGACGTGCTGCTCGCGGACGCCCTCGCCGACCACCCGTTCCGCGCCGAGGGGCCGCCGTTCGACTTCATGTTCGTGCTGGAGAACACCGAGTTCGGCGCGCTCACCCTGCCGGGGCGCGAGATCCGTCCCGTATGGCCGCGGCCCGTCGAGGCCAAGTGCCCGCTCACGCTGTCCGTGGTCGAGCGCGAAGCGGGCTTCGACTGCCTGTGGGAATACGCCGACGACCACTTCGACTCCGCCGAAGTCGAGTCCGTGGCCCGCCTGTTCGGTGACGGCCTCGACCGGCTCGATGAGGGAGGTACGGGCACGCTCGGCGCGCTGGTGGCCCCGTACCGGCGCGGTCTGACCGACCTGGGCAAGGGCCCGTCGGCGCCGCTCGCCTTCACCACCGTGGCCGAGGGCTTCGCCCGCCAGGTCCGCCGGACACCCGCCGCCCCGGCGGTGACCACCGGTGGCCGCACGCTGAGTTACGCCGAACTCGACGCGCAGGCCTCGGCGTTGGCCACGGAGATACGGGACCGGTATGCGCTGTCGCCGGACGACACCGGCCCGCGCTGTGTCGCGCTGCATCTCGGGCCCTCGGCCGAACACGTCGTGGCCCTGTTGGCGTTGGCGCGCTTGAACGTCACCATCGTGCCGCTGGACCCGGCCTATCCACCGGCACTGCTGCGGCAGATCCTCGACCAGGTGGACCCGTTGTGCGTCCTGCTGCCTCCTGGCGGGGAGGCGCAGTTGGACGCGGTCGCCCCGGCAGGTCTCGCGCACCACCCGGTCACCCTGGCCGCTTCACCCGCGCCCGCCTCCCCCTGGACACCCCACGACGGACAACGGCCGCTCTACACCCTGTTCACCTCCGGCTCCACCGGTACGCCCAAGGGCGTGCAGGTACCCGACCGCACCCTGTGCAACCTGCTGCAATGGCAGAGCGACAGCGGCGGCCCGGGGGCGCCCGCGGTCACGCAGCAGTTCTCCATGCTGTCCTTCGACGTGTCGTTCCAGGAGATCTTCACCACCCTGTGCGGCGGCGGACACCTGCACCTGGTGCGGCCGGAGTGGCGGCACGACGTCCCCGCGCTGCTGGACCAGCTCGAATCCGCCGGCGTCGAGCGCGTCTTCATGCCGTACGTGGCCCTCCAGCTCCTCGCCGAACACGGCGCCCACCTCGGCCGCTTCCCCTCCCGGCTGCGTGAAGTGATCACCGCCGGGGAGCAGTTGGTGTGCACCGACGCCATCCGCCGCTGGTTCGCCGGGCTGCCCGGCGCCCGGCTGTTCAACCACTACGGCCCGACCGAGACCCATGTGGTCAGCGGCCTCTGCCTGGAGGGCGATCCGGCCGGCTGGCCCGCCCGCCCGGCCATCGGCCGTCCGGTGGCGGGCGCGTGGCTGCGGGTGGTCGACGACGCCGGTGAGCCCGTGCCGCCCGGCTGCCCCGGCCACCTGCTGATCGGCGGCCCGATGGCCGCGCCCTGCTACCTGGGCGACGAGGAGCTCAACCGTACGCGCTTCACCGAACGGCCCGGCCTCGGCCTCTTCTACCGCACCGGCGACCAGGCGAGCTTTGACCGGGACGGAGTTCTGCACTATCTGGGCCGGAACGACCAGCAGATCAAACTCAGCGGTCACCGGCTGGAGTTGGGCCAGGTCGAGGCCGCCCTGCTCCAGCACCCGGCGATCGTCAACGCCGTGGTCGTACGGGACGGCGACGACCTCGTGGCCTGCGTGCAGTGCCGCGACACGACGCCGTCGCCGTCGCCGTCGCCGGACGAACTGGCCGGCCATCTGGCGTCCTTGCTGCCCGCCTATGTACGGATCGCGCGCTTCCGACGCGTGCGGACTCTTCCCCGTACCCCCAGCGGCAAGCTCGACCGCCGGGCGGCACTGACCGCCGACGGCGAAGACCTGCGGGCACCGCGCTCCGCCGCTCCCGAACTCTCCCCGCGCGAAGCCCAGTTGACCGATCTCTTCGAGGCGGTGACCGGGAAACCGGTCGCGCCCGGGCAGCGCTTCTTCGACGCCGGGGCCACCAGCCTCGACCTGATGCGCTTCCATCTGCGCTGCACCGCGGGGGAAGGTCTGCGGTTCACCATCCCCGACCTGTTCGAGCACGTCACGATCCGGGCCCTGGCCCGTTTTGTGGACGGCGGGTCGTCCCCGGCGGACGCGGCGGCGCACGGGAGTGCGGCTGTCGCGTCCGACGAGCCGGTCGCCGTGGTGGGGATGGCGGTACGGCTCCCCGGCGCCGACGATCTCGCGGCCTTCTGGACCATGGTCGAGGCCGGTGGCCGGGGCATCGAGCATTTCGACGCGGCGGACGGACTGGTGGGCGCCCGCAGCCTGATGGACGGGCCGCTGGCCTTCGATCCCGGGCGCTTCGGGATCAGCCGGAAGGAGGCCAGGCTGATGGACCCGCAGCAGCGGCATCTCCTGATGAGCTGTGTGGAGGCGCTGGCGCACGCGGGCATCACCGACCCGGCGGCGCGGCGCGTCGGGCTGATCGCCAGTTGCGGCGAGGACACGTACTTCCAGGCGATGCTGCGCGAAGGCGACCCGGCGCACCTGCCGGACGGTTTCCAACTGGCTCTCCACCACGAGAAGGACTTCCTTGCCACCAAGGCGGCCTACCACCTCGGACTCACCGGCCCCGCCTTCACCGTGCAGGCGGCCTGCGCCAGTTCCCTGGTCGGCGTCCACGTCGCCGCGGGCCTGCTGCGCCAGGGTGACGCGGAGGTGATGCTGGCCGGCGGGGTCCTGGTCGACACCCAGCTGAGCGGCGGCTACCGCTACCGGCCGCAGCACATCTTCTCCGAGGACGGGCACTGCCGCCCGTTCAGCGACGACGCGAGCGGCACGATCGGCGCGAGCGGGGTCGGGGTGGTGGTCCTCAAACCGCTCCGGCTGGCGGAGCGCGACGGCGACACCGTGTACGCGGTCATCACCGGCTCGGCCCTGAACAACGACGGCGCGGGCAAGCTCAGTTACGCCGCGCCCTCGCTCGCCGGCCAGCGCGAGGTGATCCGTACCGCGCTGCGGCGCAGCGGCCGCACCAGCGCCGATCTGGGGTACGTGGAGGCACACGGCACCGGCACCCCGCTCGGCGATCCGGTCGAGGTCGGCGCGCTGCGCCAGGCGTACGACCTGGCCGAGCCGGACCGCTGCGCCCTCGCTTCGGTCAAGAGCCAGATCGGGCACCTCGGCGCCGCCGCCGGGGTGGTCGGGCTCGTACGGGCCACGCTGGCGGTCCATCACGGTGTGATCCCGCCCAACGTCGATTTCCACCGGATCAATCCGCAGATCGGCGAAGACCTCGCACCGTTCCACATCCCGACCGGGGCCCTGCCATGGCCCGAGGGACGTCCGCGCGTGGCGGCGGTGAGCAGCTTCGGCATCGGTGGCACCAACGCCCATCTGGTCCTGGAGCGGCGAGAGGTGGCGGAGCCAAGAGCGTGGCCGGCGGCCGTACCGTGTCTGGTGCTGTCCGGCGACAGTACGGCCGCCCTGCGCGCCGACGCCGCCCGGATCGCGGATCATCTGGCCGCCCGGCCCGACACGTACGAGCGGGTGCTGCGCCACCTCCAGGCGGGCCGTCCCGCCCTGCGACGGCGTGCGGCATCGGTCTGCGCGGACGCGGGGGCGGCGGTGGCGTGGCTGCGCGAAGTCGCCACCTCTGACGACGAGTTGTCCGGGCTCGGGGAAACGACCCCGTCCGGGGCGTCGGACCTGCCGGGTGATGCGGGTACGGACCCCGCCGCCGGGGTGTTGTCCGCTGAGGAGCACACCGCGGGGACGCTGGCCGCCGCCTGGGCGGCGGGCCGGTCGGTCCGGTGGCCCGACGGGCCGGCCCAGGCGCCGTGGGACTTCCCGCCGCCCGCCTTCGAGCTGTCCGACCACACCTTCGCCCGCGCCACGCCCGGCACCACCGGGACGCCGTCCGACGACGCCGCACCACGGCGGCTCCCCGAGGGTGACTGGCTGCACCAGCCGGGCTGGGTACGGCTGCGCCGCGCCGGGGCCGGAGCCCGTACCCCCTCCGGGCGGGTGCTGGTGGTCCTGACCGCCACACCGTCGGGGCCGGAGACGTGGCGGGCCTTCGAGCCGAGCCACGCCCGCGTGATCCGCGTCAGTGCCGCCGACGCCTTCGCCCGGCTCGCCGAGGACAATTACGCGGTGGACCCCGCCGACCCCGCCTCGGTGCGGCAGTTGCTCGACGCGCTGGAACCGGTCGCACGGGGTGGTGTCGACTGGTTGCACACGCTGCCGCTGGCCGTCGAGGGAACGGTGGACGAGCGCACACTCGCCCAAGCGCGCTGGGCGTGCCTGGACACCTCCGCCGCGCTGCTGCGCGCCCTGGCCGAGGCGCCCGCGGCCCCGGACGTGCGCGTCTGGTGGGTCTCGTACAGCGCCCAGCCGGTCGAAGGGCCGGTCAGGCGGCCGGAGTTGGGGCTGCTGGCCGGTGCGGGTGAGGTGGTACGCCAGGAGACCGGTGCGACCGGTCACTGGCTCGACCTGCCCGGGTCCGATCCGGCAGGGTGGGCGGCGGTGCTGCCGACGATCCTGGCGGAGGCCGACACCTCGGCCGTCCTGCCCCGGCGGCTGGCCCTCCGGGACGGGTACTGGTGGCATCAGACCGTCCAGTCCGTCGGTGCCCCGGCCGCGTACGACTCCGCCCAGGGCCTGCTGTCCGGCGGACCGGAGGCCGCGGAAGCACCCGGTGTCCAGCTGATCCTGGGCGGCACCGGTGGTATCGGGGCGAGTATCGCGTCCTGGCTGCTGGAGCGGACCGACTGCCGGGTGGTTTTGTTGGCGCGCCGGCCGCGGCTCCCGGAGACCCTGGCGCGCTGGGCCGACCGGGTCGACCTGGTCGAGGGAGACCTCGCCGGGGAGACGTCCGACGTACTCCTGAACCGGCTCGCGCCCCATCTCCCCGGGTTGCGAGGCATCGTCCACGCGGCGGGCACGGCGGCCGGCGGCCTGATCGTGCGCCGCGACGCGCGGGCGACGCACCTCGCCACGGCGGCCAAGCTGCACGGCGCGCTGCTCATGGAGCGCCTGATCGCCGACCACCGGCCCGCCTACGCGGCCTACTGCTCCTCGATGGCCACGCTGTTCGGTGGCGTCGGCCAGTTCGACTACGCGGCGGCCAACGGGGTGTTGGACGGCTTCGCCCGGTACCGCGCCGGCGATACGGAGACCACACTCCGTATCGGAATCGGCTGGGACGTGTGGCAGGAGGTGGGCATGGCCCGGGACACCCTGCACGCGGACGCCCGCCACCAGGCGCACGTCGCGGTCGGGCTGACGGTGGAGGAGGGACGGCGGGTCTTCGGGCACGCGCTGGAACTCCAGTTGCCGCAGCTCATGGTGTCCACCACGGCCGTCGACCGGGCTCACGCCTTCTACGAGCCGGGGGCGTCCAGGACATCGGCATCGGCATCGGCATCGGCATCGGCATCGGCGGCAGCCTCCACGGCGACCGTGACCGGGCCCGTGCGGGAAACCGCACCCGCCGTCGAGCAACTGACCGAGGTCGTCTGCCGCCTGCTGGGCCTCGACTCGCTCGACCCCACCGTGTCCCTCTACGACCTGGGCGCGGACTCCCTCACCCTGCTGGACCTGATCTCCGAGATCAAGCGCCTGTACGACGTGGAGCTGGCGCTGTTCCACCTCAGCCACCAGGTCACCCTCGACGACCTGCTGGCGCTGCTCGACCGCTCCCCGGACACCGGTCCCTCCCCCGGCGATCCGGTGACGGTCGAGGTCTGGCAGGCGGGGTCGGGGCGCGACCTGCTCTGCCTGGTCCACCCGGTGGGCGGTGACATCCAGGCGTACCGCGCGCTGGTCTCGGCGCTCGAACCCCAGCTGACCGTCTGTCTCATCGCCGACCCCGCCCTGCTCCACCCCGAGCTGCCGGCCTGGTCCGTCGCCGAACGGGCCGCCCGCTACCACACCGCGCTGGAGGCGCGCTTCCCCCACGGGGAGTGGCGGTGGCGACTGGCGGGCTGGTCGTTCGGCGCGTGGGTGGCGCTGTCGATGGCGGCCGAGGCGGAGACGGCGGGCCGTCCCACGGACGGGCTGTACCTCCTCGACCCGCCACCCCCCGGCGCGGGGCCGGCCCTCGGCGCCTACGACGAGGAGGAGATCCGCGCGGTGTTCGCCCACGAGCTGGCACAGGCCGACGGCCGGGGCCCGGCGGGCGGGAACGGCGGCGAGGACGGCGCCGGTACGGGTGAGGAGGGCAGGCGGAGTACGGCGGGCAAGGTGGCGACGGCCTACGCCGAGCGGCTCGCGCACTGCTGCCGGGCCAACCTCGCCACCCTGCGGGACCACGAACCGCCCCGGCTGACCCGCACGCCCAGCATCCTCTGGCTGGCGAGCGAATCGGTGCCCGGCCTGCCGTCGCCGGAATCCCCGGAGAGCCAGGCGCGTGCCTGGCAGGCGTACCTGCCGGAGCCCTCGCACTGGGAGTCCGTGGAGACCACGCACTACGACCTCGTCAAACCGCCCCACGTGAAGCACGTGGCCGAGGCCGTGAACACCGGTTCTCCACCTTTCTCCTCCGAGTGACCCACGCCCCGCAGCACCCCTGCCCCTACCTGCCCTGCCCCCGACCGTGCCCTCGTCCGAGGAAGAGACCTCCGTGCACCCCTACGAGTCACTACCGGCGCGCTCCCTCTGGCGCTCCGCCGTCGCCGAGGCCGATCCGACGCACCTCGCCGGGCTGTGGACACCGGCGTTCTCCCTCGGGCAGGACGACCCGATCCTCACCGCAGGCTCCTCCTTCGCCGGCCACATCGGGCCCGCCCTGCTGGCGGAGGGCATGAAGTGGTACGACGCCGAGCCCGCGCCGCCGGGTCTGACGGAGGAGGAGCGCCGGGACCGGCACTACGGCCGGTCCTCGTTCCGAACCGGCGACATCTCCACCGCCGCCGGCCTGCGGCAGTGGCTGACCTGGGCCTTCCCCGGCGAGGTGCCGCCGGAGGAGCGCACGGAACCCGGCGAGGTCCGGAGCGAGGACGGCCGCCACCACGATCCGTTCCGTCCCGCTGTCGAGCCCGGCGGGTACGCCACGCCGGACGCGGTACGGGACGCGCGCCGCACGACCCTCGCCGCCATACGTGACGGCGTGACCCGGGCGAGCTGTCTGATCTTCACCCTGGGACGGACCGAGGCGTGGCGGGACCGCGCGACCGGCCTCACGTACCCGGTGTGTCCCGGCACCGTGCGCGGCACGTTCGACGCCGAACGGCACGTGTTCCACAACTTCACCTTCACCGAGGTGCACCGCGACCTCTCCGCCGCCGTCGCGCTCGCCCGGCGCGTCAACCCGGGGCTGCGCGTGCTCCTCACCGTCTCGCCGGTACCGCTCACCGCCACCGCGACGGGTGGTCACGCCCTCACCGCGAACACCTACTCCAAGTCCGTGCTGCGCGCGGTCGCGGGCCAGCTCGCCCAGGAACTCGACCACGTCGACTACTTCCCGTCGTACGAGATCGTCACCGGCTTTCCCTTCGGCGGGACGTCCTTCGAGCGGAACATGCGCTCGGTCAGGCCGGACGGTGTGGCCCTGGTCATGTGGCACCTCTTCGCCGGGCTCGGCGTGCCGACCGGGCCGCGGCCGGAGCCCCGTACCACCGCCGTCCCCTCGCCGCCCGTCCCCGCCCGAACCGCCACGCGAGAGGAGTTCCGGTGCGATGACGCCGTACTCGACTACTACCACCAGAGCCCGGTTCCTCCCGCCCGGTGATTCCCCCGCCGGTGCGGTCGGGGCGGCGGCCTCGCGCCCGGCCGACAGCATTCACCGCACCTTCATCCACGCACCCCTCAGGAGGACGTCATGGAACAGTTCGCGCTGGACGCGATCGAGCGCATCACCACCAGGCCGCCGGAGGTGTACGACACCATCGGCGTCTCCCCGCTGACGCCGCTGACCGGCGCCGAGGTGTCGGGCCTCGATCTCTCCAAGGAACTGACGGACGATCAGGTAACCGAGGTGAAAAGGGCGTTCCTCGCCCATCACGTGCTGGTGTTCCGCGACCAGACGCTGTCGGGCGAGGACCACAAGCGCTTCGCCGGGCACTTCGGCGATCTGCACCCCGTGGAACCCCCGCCCGAGGAAGGCGACCCGTACATCCTGGAGGTCGTGGCGACCAAGGACTCACGGGCCGTCGCCGGGGCCGGCTGGCACGCCGACGGCACCGCCGACGCGGAACCGTCGCTCGGGTCGATGCTCCACGTCACCCGCACCCCGGAACTCGGCAGTGGCGGTGACACCCTCTTCGCCAACATGCACCTGGCCTACGAGAGCCTGTCCCCGGCGATACGGACGCTCCTGGACGACCTGACCGCCGTGCACGACGGGCTGATCGCGTGGCAGGGGCACACCCCGCCGCCCGGATACGTCGTGGCCAAGTCGGAGCACCCGGTGATCCCCCGCCACCCCGAGACCGGGCGGAAGCTGCTGTTCGTCAACGGCGCCTACACCTCGCACATCCCGCAGCTCTCGCGCGCCGAGAGCAAGGCGGTGCTGGAGATGCTGTACGCGCACATCGCGACCACGCCCATGCTGCACGTCCGGGTGCGGTGGGAGCCCGGCACCCTGGTGTTCTGGGACAACCGGTGTGTCCAGCACCACGCGACGTGGGACTACTTCCCGCACTCACGCTACGGCCGGCGCGTCGCCATCAACGGCACCCGGCCGCGGGCCTGACGGACCTCCTGGCGCCGGTCCCTCGGGGCGGGACGCGGCGCCAGGTACGGGCCCGGGCGGAACCGTTCCTTCGAGGCGCGCCAACGCGTCGTGGAGACACCGGGACCGGTCCTCCGATGCGGTAGCGTCCTGCCCGTCGAACAGCGCGCCGACGCCCGGGCCGACGGGGTGATCCGCCCACGCGGCTCATTCCGTGCCTTGCCGGGAAAATGTGCAGCCGGGACCATCGTGTCCCTGGCCCCCCATCATCGGAGGACGTTGTGAACAGCAAAATCGCCCGGCGCATCCGCGTGATCGCTGTCGCGTCCGGCCTGCTGGCCGCCAGCGCCCTCGCCGCTCCGGCGGCGGCGGACGGACCCGCCGCGGCCCACGGGACCCTGACCGCCTCCGAGTTCGCGGCGGCCGACGCCTCCCTGCGGGCGGCCGACGTCGCGGGTTCCGCGTGGCACGCCGACACCGGGGGCGGGAAGGTCGTCGTCACGGTGGACAGCAGGGTGGACGCGGCCGGGGTCACGAAGCTCCGGAGGGCCGTCAAAGTCCCGGCGGGCGCGCTGGAGATCACCCGTACGCCGGGCCGGTTCACCCCGCTCATCGCCGGCGGCGAGGCCATCACCGGCGGCGGCGTGCGCTGCTCGCTCGGCTTCAACGTGCAGAGCGGTACGGGGGTGAAGTACGGGCTCACCGCCGGTCACTGCACGAACGGCAGCTCCACGTGGAGCATCGGCATCCGTGCCGGCAGCAGCTTCCCCGGCAACGACTACGGCCTGATCCGGCACTCCGACCCGGCCGCCGCGGACGGCAGGGTCTATCTGCACAACGGCACCTACCAGGACATCACCAGCGCGGGCAGCGCCGTGGTCGGACAGCCCGTCTGCTTCAGCGGCGCCACCTCCGGCGTGCACTGCGGTACGGTCACCGCGCTCAACGCGACCGTCAACTACGGGTCCGGCGGGATCGTCTCCGGACTGGGCGGGACCAACGTCTGCGCCGCGCCCGGCGACAGCGGCGGCTCGGTCTTCCAGGGCAGCACCGCCATCGGCCTGATCTCGGGCGGCAGCGGCACCTGCTCGACGGGCGGGGTGACGTACTACCAGCCGATCCTCGAACCGCTCGCCGCCTACGGTCTGAGCGTCTTCTGACCGGAGCGAGCGTCTTCCGGGCGGACCGCGCCCTGTGCGCGTGATCGGACGGTGTTCTCTGCGATGCTGGCGGGATGCCGACCCCCGCCGTTCCTCCGGAGCCGGTGACGCCCGACCCGCCGCGGGCCGAGCCGAACCCGCTGCTCACCCAGTCGTGGCTCGATCTCGCCTTCCTCCACTGGACGGTCGACCCGGCCGACGTGGCGCCGCTGTTGCCGTCCGGGACGGTCCCCGACCTCTTCGAGGGCCGGGCCTACGCGGGGCTGGTGGCCTTCCGGATGCACCGCATCGGGTGGTTCCGGCTGCCCGGCCTTCCGTACCTGGGGACCTTCCCCGAGACCAACGTCCGGCTCTACTCGGTGGACGAGCGGGGCCGGCGCGGGGTGGTGTTCCGTTCCCTGGACGCCTCCCGGCTCCTCCCCGTGCTGGTCGGCCGGGCCGCCTTCAATCTGCCGTACGTGTGGGCCCGGATGAGCGTGGCCCGGGACGGTGACACGCTCACGTACGCGAGCAGGCGGCGCTGGCCGGGACCCCGGGGCGCGTACAGCAGGATCGGTCTGCGCGTCGGGGAACCGATCGCGGAGCCCAGTGCCCTGGAGCACTTCCTGACCGCGCGGTGGGGTATGCACAGTACCGTCCTCGGCCGTCCACTGTTCCTGCCGAACACCCACCCGCGCTGGCCGCTGCACCGCGCTGAGCTGGTCGAATACGGGGAGGATCTGATGGCGGCCGGCGGGCTGCCCGCGCCCGCCGGGGCTCCGGCGAGTGTGCTGTACTCGCCCGGAGTCCCCGTACGCTTCGGCCGCCCCGCCCGCGCGGAGGCACCGCCGGGGTCGTAGCCGGGCGCGACCGCGCCCCCGGGCCGGGCCTCGGTCGGCGGGTCCACAGACGGGTGGCACAGCTCACAGACGTTCCGGAACGTCGGGCGGAACCCAGTGAGTTGGCCACTCGTTCATCGGTATGTGGGTACGGAGGGGAAGCGGTCCCGCGCCCCCGGTGACCGCCCCTCCGCCCCCTACTTCGAGACCACCCCGGCCGGCGTTCCCCCGGATCGGCCAGGGGTCCCGCCCCGGCCGGGCTCCCCCACCTGAGCCGGCGCTCCCCCGCAGGCCCTCCTCCGGCGGTCGTACGCCCGGTACGACGACCCCACTCGATCGGGTGAAATCCGCCCAACTCGGGCAGCTCTTCGGCTTCAATGGAATCGCAGGCCCGTCCTCCGATCCCGTACCTGAGGAGTCGTCATGGCCGACCTCTGGATGCCCGGCGCCGAAAGACTAGACATCAGGGACCACGCCCCCACGGACGGTGGGCCGGCGAAGGCCGTCGCGCACATCACCTGGGACAAGAACGCCACCGAGGCGAAGCCGCAGGCGCTCGTGCCGTACGACCGGCTGAGAACCTACTTCACCGAGGGAGGCAAGGGCGTCGCCCCGCACGTGCTGTGGGATCCCTTCGAGGGGAAGATCTGCCAGTTCGTACCCGCGACCTCACGCTCCAAATCGCTCGCGGACGAACCCGGAGGCACCCGGACCAACCGCGCGGGCTCCGTCGTCCTCCAGATCGAGGCGCTCTTCTTCCCGTGGTGTGTCGTGGGCGGTAAGGCGTACGAATCGCTCCAGGACACCCCGTGCGAGGGCTGGGAGGCCCTGCACGCCTGGGTGAGGTCCTGGGGGGTGCCGGACATCTGGCCTATGGGACGGCCCACGGATTTCAGCTCGCACCGGGACGAAGAGGTCTGGCGGTCCGAGGCCGGGTGGTACGCGCACGCCCAGGTCCCGGAGAACACCCACCAGGATCCGGGCAGTTGGCCGCGCTTCCCCCAGGGCGACGGGGGCGGCGCGCAGGGCGGGGCGGTGAAGGCGTACGAACCGTTCCCCGGGTCCGCGTGGTTCACCGCGGGCCGCAGGAGCGCGATCGTGGCCCGGATGCACGACCGCCTGGTGGCGGTCGGATGCGACAGGTATCGCTTCTCGGCGGGCAAGGACACCCTCGGGTCCGGCGATGTCGCGTCGTACGAGGCATGGCAGCGGAAGTACTCGGCGGAGCACGGGAAGGGGTGGACGGGCTCCGCCCTCACCTGGCCCCCGGGGAAGGAGACCTGGGACGCGCTGAAGGTTCCGAGGAGGTGACGGAGCCCGGGCCTGCCCCGCTCAGGCGACGGTGGGCGGTTGCGCCGCCAGCGCGACGATCGCCTCGCTCGTGTGGACCAGGAAGGTGAGCGTCTCCTGGAAGTACAGATGGATGTCGTTGCTGTCGTGCGACAGGTAGCCGATGGACACGTCCTGGCCGATGTGCAGTGCGAAGTCGCCGCCCCGGCTGGAGAGGAGGAACGCGCCGTCGATGGCGGGCGCCCAGATGATGTCGCCGTCCAGAAGCCGCGCCAGGTGTTCGTGGATCGGGTAGCCGTGGTCGGAGGTCTCGTTCACGGCTGTGTACGCGTCGGCGCTCAGGGCCAGGTGGTAGGCGCCGTCGATGCCCGCCAGCCGCAGCGCGGTGATGGCCTGGCTGACGGTGTCCGGATAGGCGCGCACGTCCGCGGGCAGGGTGAGTGCCGGGTTCGAGGAGCTGGCGCGGACCCCGGTGATGCCCGCGGCCGGGTAACCCTCGAAGAGGGCGCGGTCCTCGGCGAAGGCGAGCTGCCGGGCGGCGTCCTTGACGGGCCCCCAGTCGGCGTCCTTGGCACCGCGCGCGACGTTGTCCACCTCGCGGCGGTCGACGGTGAACGGGACCCGCAGCTCCACGACGGGCTGTGAGCGGCGGGAGAGGGCGTGGACGCCGGGGGCGGGCGGGTCGATGGGGTCCACGTGGCCGGTGGGGACGGCGGACAGTTCGAGCCCGCCGGGCTCGGGCATGTCGACGATACGGCGGCCGGCGATGTGGCGTGTGAAGGTACGGCGCGCCTCCTCCTCCAGGTCGGCCCAGGCGACGGCGGAGATCGGTGCGAGTGCGCGGTGCAGGTTGTTCACGGGGTGCTGCTCCTCTTCGTTGCCTTGAGATCGCCGATGCCGAGTGAGTCGTCGGGGGTCGGGGTGCCGCCCGGGCCCGGCGTGTCGCGACTCGCCGTGTCGTCACCGCGCGGCCTGGCGACGCGGATCCCGGCGGGCGCGGGCGGAGGCGGGGGATCGTCCAGGAAGTCGACCGTGGGCGCGAAGAAGAGCGTGCCGGTGACGGCCGTCGAGAAGTCCAGGATGCGGTCGTGGGTCGCCGGCGGGCGGCCGAGGAACATGTTCCGCAGCATCTCCTCGGTGACACCGGGCGTACGGGAGTAGCCGATGAAGTACGTGCCGAACTCACCCCGCCCCGGGCTGCCGAACGGCATGTTGTCGCGGAGGATGTCCTGTTCCTCGCCGTCCGCGTCGGTGATGGTGGTCAGCGCGACGTGCGACGCGTCCTCGTCCAGCTCGACGTTGGTCAGCTTCTTGCGCCCCATGATCTTCTCCTGCTGCTCGACCGGCAGCGCGTTCCAGGCGTCGAGGTCGTGCAGGTACTTCTGCACGATGACGTAGCTGCCGCCGGCGTAGCCCGGGTCCTCGCCGCCGACGAGGACGGCGGTCCGCGCGTCCGGTCCCGTCGGGTTCTCCGTACCGTCCACAAAGCCGAGCAGGTCCCGTACGTCCAGGTACTTGAAGCCCTGGACCTCGTCCTGGACGGTGACGGAGCCCCGCAGCCGGTCCATGATCTCCGCGGCCAGGCCGAAGCACAGGTCGGCTCGCGTGGCGCGGATGTGGAAGAGAAGGTCCCCCGGCGTGGACACCGCGTGGTGCCGGGGGCCCGCCAGGTCGATGAAGGGGTGCAGTTCGGCCGGGCGGGGGCCGTCGAAGAGGCGGTCCCACACCTGGGAGCCGAAGGCGGTCACACAGGTCAGCACGCCGTCGGGGGCGCCGAAGCCGACCGCCCGGGTCAGTCCCGACAGGTCGGACAGCAGGTCGCGGGCGACGGCCTCGCCCCCGGGGTCGACCGTCAGGACCAGGAAGGTCGCGGCGGTGGTCAGGGGGCTGAGGACCGCCTGCGGCACGGCCTCCTGGGAAGGTTCGCCCGTCAATCCGCTCTCCTTGATCCGTGTTCCGAGTTTTGTGTGGCGTGTTCCGCGTTGCGTGTGCTGATTCGGGTGTGCCGATTCCGCGATGCGGTGCGGCTTCTTCCGCGCTTCGCGACGTGATTGTTCCGGATCATCCGGATTTTGCCCGCGTGTGCGCGCCGTAGGGGGCCGCACGAGGGAACCACGGACCGGCCGTTGCCGCATCGAGACGGATCCGAAACTCTTTCGACGGCTCGTCAGACCCTCGTCGTACGTCACATTCACAAGTGCCCGACGATTCAGGGGGATCAGATGAGACTCGGTACGGGAATCCGTCGATCAGCTGTGGCCGGGGCGATCGCGGGGGCCCTGTTGCTCACCGGTTGCTCCGGGGAGATGGGGAGCAAGGCCGACAGGGCCTCGAACGGCGGCCCGCGGGCGTGGGCCGGCGGTTCGGGCGGCGCCGGCGGGTCCGGAGCGCCGGCGACCGGTGTCGAGGAGGGGACGGACGAGGGCGAGCAGAAGTTCGCGCCGCCGGACTACCTGTCGACCTTCGCGCTGGACGTGGACACCGCCTCGTACGGCTACGCGGTGCGGTCCTTGGACGAGGGACGGCGTCCCGAGCCGTCGACCGTACGGCCCGAGGAGTTCGTCAACAGCTTCCGCCAGGAGTACGACCGCCCCGAGGGCAACGGCTTCTCGGTCTCGCTGGACGGGGCCCGGGTGAGCGGGAAGGACGATCCGGACGAGGCCGGACCGTGGTCCCTCGTCCGGGTCGGGCTGGCCACCCGGCTCGCCGAGGACAGCGGGGAACGCCCGCCCGCCGCCCTGACGTTCGTGGTCGACGTCTCCGGGTCGATGGCCGAGCCCGGCCGGCTCGACCTGGTCAAGGACTCGCTCTCCCTGCTCACCGGCGAGCTGCGCGACGACGACTCGATCGCTCTGGTGACCTTCAGCGGCGAGGCGGAGACCCGGCTGACGATGACGCGGGTCGGGGACAGCCGCGAGCGGATCCGGCGGGCGGTCGCGGACCTGGAACCCTCCGACTCCACCAACCTGGAGGCGGGGATCACGACCGGGTACGCGGAGGCCGTCGAGGGTCGCAGGGAAGGCGCCACCAACCGGGTCGTCCTGCTCTCCGACGCGCTGGCCAACACCGGCGAGACGCAGGCGGACGCGATCCTCGAACGCATCGCGACCGCGCGGGAGCGCCACGGCATCACCCTCTTCGGCGTGGGGATCGGCAGCGAGTACGGCGACGCGCTGATGGAGCGGCTGGCCGACAAGGGCGACGGGTCCACCACGTACATCTCGGACAAGGAGGAGGCCAGGAAGGTCTTCGTCGACCAGCTGCCCGCCCAGGTCGAGTTGCGGGCCAGGGACGCGAAGGCGCAGGTGGCCTTCGACCGGCGGACGGTCGAGCGGTTCCGGCTGATCGGGTACGAGAACCGCGCGGTCGCGGACGAGGACTTCCGGAACGACCGGGTGGACGGCGGGGAGATCGGCCCCGGCCACACGGTCACGGCGCTCTACGCCGTACAACTGCGTCCCGGTGCCGAGGGGGAGATCGCGAAGGCGACCGTACGCTGGCTCGACCCCGCGACGCGCGCCCCGCGCGAACGGTCGGGGTCCGTGCGGACCGACGCGGTCGACTCGGCACTGTGGAGCGAGGCGAAGCCGCGCCTCCAGGTCACCGCGGTCGCGGCCTACTTCGCCGAGGAGTTGCGCGGCGGTTCGGTTCCCGGCGCGCCCGCGCTGGACACGCTGGCCGAGCGGGCCGGCGCCCTGGCGGAGTCGACGGAGGACCCGTCGGTCGAGCGGCTGGCGGAGGCGATCCGCCGGGCGGACCGGCTCCGGGACTGACCTGGCAGGCCCTCGGGCGCTGTCACAGGTGGCGGGTAATGTGCGGACATGGTCACTGAAATCGTCATCATCCAGGTCGAGAACGGCCACAGCGAAGCCTTCGCCGCCGCGTACCGGCAGGCGCGTGAGCTGCTCATCACCACGCCCGGCTGCCTGAGCGCGAAGATGCTGTGGGGCGTCGAGTCGCCGTCGCGGTTCATCGGTGTGAACGAGTAGGAGTCCAAGGAGGCGCACCTGGAGAACTTCCGGGGTGACACCGAGCGGTACGCGAAGTACCGGGGCATCTCAATGCCCTGTGTCAAGCTGCTGCGACAGCGGGTGGGGCCGCTGTGAACGGGCGTTTGTCCCGCAGCATCGCCCACAGAACGTCGACCCTGCGCCGGGCCAGGGACAGGACTGCCTGGGTGTGGATCATGCCTTCACCTCGCTTCTTGCGGTAGTACTCCTGCGAGGGGCCAGGCAGGGTCATCGACACGTGGGCGGACATGTAGAAGACGTGCCGTAGGCGCCGGTTGTAGTGCTTGGGCCGGTGCAGGTTGTTGGTCCTGCGGCCGGAATCCCGGGGGACCGGCGCGAGACCCGCGTGTGCGGCGAGGTGGCCGGCGTCCTTGTGCGTGGACATGTCGCCGACGACGGCCAGCAGCTCGGCTCCGAGGATCGGCCCCATGCCGGGCAGGGACTCGATGATCTCGGCTCGTTCGTCGGTGCGGAACACGGCGGTGATGGCCTGCTCGTTCTCCTTGATCCGCTCGTCCAGTTCGAGAACGCGGTGGGCCAGATCCTTCACGAGCTTCGCCGCCAGGTCCTCGCCGGGCAGCGATGTGTGCTGGGAGGCCCCGGCCTCCACGGCGCGCTCGGCGAAGACGGCGGCGGACCGGATCTTCCGGCGTGCGAGCCAGTCGGTGAGCCGCTTCACTCCCATTCGCCGGATGGCGGCCGGGGTCTGGTAGCCCGTCAGCAGGATCAGCCCCGGGCGCTTGCGGAACTCGAAGGCGCGTTCCAGCGCCGGGCAGATGCCGACCAGGACCTCGCGGAGCCGGTTGATCATCCGGACCCGGTCGGCTATCAGGTCCTGGCGGTAGCCGACCAGGAGCTGGAGTCCGCTGGTCAGCTCCACCGAGGGTTCGATCGGCCGGAAGTCCCGTCGCAGGCGGGCCAGGTCAGCGATGACCCGGGCGTCCTTGGCGTCGGTCTTGCCCTCGCCGCGGTAGGCGCCCGTCATGCGGTTCACGGTCTTGCCGGGGATGTAGACGACCGACTGGCCGTGAGCGAGGAGGAGGGCCAGCAGTAGGGCGGAGGGGCGGCTGGAGATGTCCACGGCCCATCGTGCCTCGTCCGCCATCTCCAGGACGTCCCCGAGCAGGGCGAGGATCTCTGCCTCGTCGTTGGGGACCTTCCGCGACAGCACCCGCTCGCCGTCACCGTCGATGGCCACCGCCCAGTGGTGTCCCTTGCCGGCGTCGATGCCGACCCAGATCAACTGATACTTCGTGCTCAACGTGCGTCACCGTCCCTCTTGACCTGCAAGTTCGTGGTCCGAGGAACACTCCGCCGTCGAAGCCTTAGTCAGCGATGGGTCGCATCTCTCAATCAGCAGTCAGAGCGTCCAAGGGAACCGGGCGGCCATGCCCCGGGAGCCATCTGCGCGGCACTTTCTCATCAGCCACACCCGGCTCCCCCGGACCAACGACGCACCTGCCCAATCCCCTTGGGACCACACCCCGGTTCTAAGGCTTCCTCATGGCGCACGTGTCGGAGTCGGAGCCCCTGGTGGTCGAGCACTACGTCGACGTCATGGACGGCTGAGGCACCTTTCCCGTACGGCGCCTTTTCCGTACGGTCCGGTCCGTAGGGATCGTTTCCTGGCGGGCCCAAGGGGAGGGTGTGGCGTGCGCGCTGTGGTGTTCGAGGAGTTCGGGCGGTTGCCGGTCGTACGGGACGTTCCTGATCCGGTGCCGCCGCCCTCCGGGGCGGTGGTCCGGGTCGGGGCGACCGGGCTGTGCCGGAGCGACTGGCACGGGTGGAGGGGGCACGACGACGGGATCTCCCTGCCGCACGTGCCGGGGCACGAACTGGCCGGCCGGATCGCGGCGTTGGATTCGGCGGTCGGGAACTGGAAGGTCGGCGACCGGGTCACGGTGCCCTTCGTCTGCGCCTGTGGTCGGTGCGCCGCGTGTGCGGCCGGGGACCAGCAGATCTGCGAGCGCCAGGAGCAGCCCGGGTTCACGCACTGGGGGTCGTTCGCCGAGTACGTTCCCGTGCACGGGGCCGACGTCAATCTGGTCGCCCTGCCCGAGGAGATGTCCTACGTCACGGCGGCGAGCCTGGGCTGCCGCTTCGCCACCGCCTACCGGGCCGTCGTCACGCGCGGGCGCGCGGGGCCCGGCTCGTGGGTGGCCGTGCACGGTTGCGGCGGGGTGGGTCTGTCGGCGGTCATGATCGCGGTGGCGGCGGGTGCGCGGGTCGTGGCGGTCGATGTGTCGCCGGAAGCGCTGCGGCTGGCCGAGCGGTTCGGCGCCGAGGCGTGTGTGGACGCCTCGGGTGGTGTCGAGGCCACGGCGGCGGCGGTCCGGGAGGTGACGGGCGGCGGGGCGCAGGTGTCGCTCGACGCCCTCGGCGCGGAGGCCACCTGCCGCGCGTCCGTGGAGTGCCTGCGCCGCCGGGGACGGCACGTGCAGGTCGGACTGGCTCCGGCGGACGGCTTCGGCGTGTCGATGAACCGTGTCATCGCGTTCGAACTCGATCTTCTGGGCAGCCATGGCATGGCCGCGCACGCGTATCCGGTGATGATGGCTCAGGTGAGGTCCGGCCGGTTGCGCCCGGATCTCCTGGTCAGTGAGGTCATCGGTCTCGACGCGGCCCCGGCGGCGCTCGCGGCCCTGGGCGAGGGGTCCGGGGCGGGTATCACGGTGATCGCTCCCCAGCGGGAGGACAGGCCCTAGGCGTCTCTTCCGGGCGTGTCGCGGAGTCGGAGCGCCGGTTTTCACGGCGTGTCGCGCGTGGACACAGCCGCGCCGCGGCCCGCTCCTCCCCGAAGGGGACGAGCGACCGCGGCGTCATCGGCTCCGCGCTCCGGCTTCGGCCCGACCGTCCGTGGCGGACGGCCGTGCGCGGTGCCGGGTGGGCGGTCAGGCGTGGGCGCGGGTACGGCCCGTGACGGCGCGATAGATCAGCAGCACGATGATGGAGCCGACGATCGCGGCGATCCACGTCGACAGGTCGAAGAACCCGTCGATGGAGTCGACGCCGAATATCACCTTGCCGAGCCAGCCGCCGAGGAGACCGCCGACCACTCCGACCAGCATCGTGACGATGAGGCCGCCCGGGTCCTTGCCGGGCACGAGGGCCTTGGCGATGAGGCCCGCGAGCAGTCCGATGATGATCCAGGCGATGATGCCCATGACGCACAACCTTCCCTTTGGTCCGTGAACGAGCCGGGCTCGTCCGTTCCTTACGGCCTGCCGTGTGACCCTGCGCGCCGCCCCCAAACGTCGGAAGCCGAGATTCCTTCCGCGGTCCTTGGCCGACCTCCGTACGCAGGGCACTTTCAGGACAGGCTTTTGACGGATCATGAGAAAGTTTCATCGATTCGTTCCGAACCTCTGGACAGCCCCTTGGGTGCGCCTTAGTGTCTCGGCCCACCAGGCAAGTGTTTCGTCCCCGTAACAACGACGCGTCCCCACGCTCCTTCACGTACCGGACAGCACCTCACTCACCACGCCTCCCTCCCACGGTCGGACCACTCCCCCGCACCGAGGCTCTGCGCCACCCGCACACGCACCCCCAGCACTCCCGTCACCGGACTGCCCGGCGCCACCGGACGTCCCGGCGGGGTACCCGGCCGCGCGACCGTCGCGGCCGTGACCGCAGCAGAAAAGGGAAGCGACATGAAGATCCGTATTTTTGTGGCCACCGCCTCGCTGGCCGCCTCCGCCGGGCTCGTGGGACTCGCCGGATCCGCCCAGGCCGCGCTCTACACCACCTGTGTCGGTGACGGCGGCGCCGTGACGGTCGGCGGGGACCTGGTCGTACCGGCCGGACAGTCGTGCACGCTGACCGGCACCAAGGTCAAGGGCACCGTGACGGTGGAGGCGGGAGCCGACCTCGTCGCGTCCGGCGCGACGTTCAACTCGAACGTGACGGTCCGTCAGAACGGTTACCTGGACCTCACCGACACCACGGTCAAGGGGTCCGTGACCGCACAGGCGGCCTTCGGCACGCACGTCCAGGACAGCAGCGTCAAGACGGGGATCACCGCCGACAAGGGGTTCGTGTACGCCGTCGACGCGACGCTCGGCGGCACGGTCAGATCCTCGGCGGGCGAGCTGTACGTCTCGGGGAGCACCCTCTCCGGCGCGCTGACCGGGGAGGGGAACCTGTACACCGACGTCTACGACAGCACGGTCAAGGGCGCCCTCACCGTCGGCGGGAACACGCTCGGCGGGGTCCTGTGCGCCAGCGAGGTCGAAGGCAACACCACGTACCGGAACAACGCCGACACACTCCAGCTCGGCGGCGAGGGGACCCTCGGCTCCTGCGCCGGCGCCACCTACCTCGGCGGGAACCTGACGGTCACCGACAACACGGCGGCGACCGTGCTGGACAACACGATCGTCCGGGGCGGCCTCACCGCGACCGGCAACAGCCCCGTGCTGGGACTCGGCCCGCTGGCCAGGGTCCGGGGCGCGATCACCGGTGAGACCACGGCCGCCGGTGCCTCGCCCTCCCTCGCGGCCCGCAAGGCGGCGCCGCAGGACCGCGGGGACGCCCTCGCCGAGAAGGTCGAGCAGCGGGTCGCCGACGCCCGGGCGGACGCGAGCGCGGCGGGCGACTCCGACCTGTAGCCCGTACGGGGCGGGCACGCCCCGTACCGCGCCTCCCCGCGCCACCGCAGCAGTCCGGCGCCGTCAGACCGGCGCACCCCCAGATCTTCTCGGCCGCATACCTCAGGAGTGACCGTGGGCCACATGAGCAAGTCCTTCGACCGCAGAGCCTTCCTGCGGGCCACCGCAGGCACCACCGTGGCGCTCGCCGCCACCTCCGTCACCGGCGTGGGGGCGACCTCCGCCGCCGCGGCGAGCGGCCTGTCCATCCCCAAGGACCGCATCGCCATCCAGCTCTACAGCATCCGTGACAAGGTCACCTCGCTCGGCTTCGCCGTCGTGCTGGCCGAACTGGCCCGGATCGGCTACCGCGAGATCGAGTTCGCCGGGTACACGCAGAACACCTCCATCCTGGGCCGGCAGATCACCCTCCAGGAGATCCGCCGTCTGCTGGACGACAACGGACTGCGAGCGGTGGGCAGTCACGTCGGCATCGGCAACCTGCGCACCAACCTCCAGGGCGAGCTGGACTCGGCCCAGATCCTCGGCATGCCGCACATCGGCACCGCCAACGCTCCCTCGGGCAACAACACCGTCGCGGGCTACCTCGCGGCGGCCGAGGAGTTCAACACCTGGGGCGCGGCGGCCACGGCGCGCGGCCTCAAGCTCTACCAGCACAACCACGCCGGGGAGTTCGCCTTCGCCACCGACCAGCCGTCGGTCCGGCTGTACGACGTCTTCCTCAGGAACACCGACCCGCGCCACGTGTACCTGGAGATGGACATCTTCTGGGCGTACGTCGGTCAGCACCGCTGGCCCGGTTTCAACCCGGCGGCGTACGTGCGCGACCAGCCGTACCGCTACCCGCTGTTCCACCTGAAGGACGGGGACGCCAACCCGTCGAAGGCGGACGGGTACGACATCGTCGAGTTCGGCGCGGGAGACCTGCCGTACGAGAAGTTCATCCGGGACATCGGACCGCGGGCCAGCCACGTCGGGATCTGGGAGCAGGACACGGCCCCCAACACCCTGCCCAATCCGCCCGGTTCGCTCGGCGCCGCCGAGCGCAGCTTCACCGCGATCAAGACACTCCTCAACCGCTAGGGCGCATCCCCGCACACTTCCGATTCCGCCCAGCGACCTTAGGAGACGCGATCGCCGTGCACCGTACCCTGAGACGCCTGCTCGCAGGGGTCCTCCTCACCGCGCTGCCCGCACTGGGCGCGGTGGGGCTGGCCCCCGCGGCGCAGGCGCACCCCGACCATGAACACGCCCTGGACTGGGCGAACTACGAGAAGGTGACACTCACCAAGGACACCGGCGAGCCGATCGATCTCGCCGTTCTGCCCGACAGCAGAGTCCTGCACACCGCCCGCAACGGGGATCTGCGGCTGACCGATCCCGGCAGCGGTGTGACCAAGGTCGTCAATCACATCGACGTGTACCAGAACTCGGAGATGGGTCTCCAGACGGTGACCCTGGATCCCGACTTCGCCACCAACAAGTGGGTGTACCTCTACTATTCACCGCCGCTCGACACACCGACGGGGTCGGCGCCGGAACGGCTTCCCGCCGGCCAGGACGACTCGTACTGGGACCGGTGGAAGGGGTACGACAGCCTCGTCCGCTACAAGTGGACCGGTGACAAGCTGGATCCGGCCTCCGCGCAGGAGATCATCCGGGTCGGCCACAACCGCGGCCAGTGCTGCCACGTCGCGGGAGACGTGGACTTCGACGGCGACGGCAACCTCTACCTGGCCACCGGGGGCAACACCCCGGCGTCCGGGCCGAACGTCAGCGGATACACGCCGATCAACGACGCGGCCACGTACAACCCCGGCCTCGACGAGCGGCGCGGCTCCGGCAACACCAACGACCTCCGGGGCAAGATCCTCCGTATCTCCGTGAAGGAGGACGGGAGTTACACGATCCCGGAGGGGAACCTGTTCCCCGTGGGGACCGCGAAGACCCGTCCCGAGATCTTCGTGATGGGGCTGCGCAACCCGTACCGGATGACGGTCGACAAGACGACGGGCGCCGTGATGTGGGGCGACTACGGACCCGACGCCGGGACCGCCAGCCCCGACCGCGGGCCCATGGGGTACGTCGAGTGGCAGACCACCACCAAGGCGATGAACAGCGGTTGGCCGTTCTGCACGGGCGACAACACCCGCCCGTACCGGGACTTCGACTTCGCCACGCTGACCCCGGGACCGGCCTTCGACTGCGCGGCGCCGGTGAACGACTCCCGGTGGAACACCGGCCTGACCCAGCTGCCGCCCGCCGCCCCGGCCACCCTCTGGTACGGGGACCGGGACACCGATCAGCCGTGGCCGGAGCTGACCGCCTTCCGGGGCCCCGGTGGTCCCGGCGGCCAGGCCCCGATGGCCGGACCCGTCTACCACTACGACGCCGACAACCCCGCCCCGGGGAAGTTCCCCGAATACTGGGACGGCAAGGCGTTCTTCGGCGAGTTCTCCCAGGACTACGTCGCCGCCCTGACGCTCGAAGGCCCCGACGGCCCGGTCAGCAAGCTGGAGAACGTCCTCCCGAACAGCGAGCGTTCGGAGAACGGCATCCCCCCGTGGGACAACCCGATGGACATGGAGTTCGGTCCTGACGGCGCCCTGTACGTGCTCGACTACGGCGACGGATTCTTCCGGCAGAACCCCGACGCGGGTCTCTACCGGATCGACTACGCCGAGGGCAACAAGGCGCCGACCGCGGTCATCAAGGCGACTCCCTCGTCGGGCCAGGCCCCGCTCGCCGTCTCCTTCGACGCGGGCGCGTCCACCGATCCCGAGGGCGGCGCGCTCACCTACCAGTGGGACCTGAACGGTGACGGCACCTTCGACGCCAGCGGTCCCCAGGCCACCCGCACGTACGCGGAGAACGGACAGTTCCAGGCCCGCCTGAAGGTCACCGACCCGCAGGGCAAAATCGGACTGACGAGCCGTCAGATATCCGTGGGCAACACGGCACCGACCGTACGGATCACCTCACCCCCCGACGGCGGCTTCTTCACCTGGGGCGACGCCGTGCCGTACGGCGTCGACATCAACGACCCGGAGGACGGCACCGCGATCGACTGCGCCAAGGTCGCCTGGACCTTCGGTCTCGGGCACAACCAGCACGGTCACCCCGTCAACAGCGGAACGGGCTGCACCGGCGCGGTCGTCTCCCCGGCCGACGCCGGGCACGGGGACACCGAGAACGTCTTCGGGGTCCTCGGGATCGTATACACCGACAAGGGCGCGGGCGGCGTCCCGCCCGCCGCCGGCGACGCCCAGGTCGTCCTCAACCCGGCGCTGATGCAGGGCGAGCACTACGACACCTCGCAGGGGATCACCGTCACCGACGACACCACGGCGTCGGGACAGCGCAAGGTGACCTCCTTCGACGAGGGGGACTGGATCGCGTACGACCCCGTCTCGTTCGCCGGCATCACCGGCGTGCAGACCCGCGCTTCCGGCGCGGGGACGCTGGCCCTGCGGTGGAACGCGGCCGACGCGGCGCCGTTCGCCACCGTGTCCGTACCCGCCGGTGAGGGGTGGCGGACCGTGACCACCTCGCTCGCCGGCGCCCCTTCGGGCAGCGGACGGCTGTACGTCACCACCTCCGGCGGTGTGGAGCTGGACTCCCTGACCTTCCAGGGCGCCGGTGTCGCCGACAAGACCCCGCCGAAGGTGACCGCCACGCTCAATCCGGCGCAGCCCACCGGGAGCAACGGGTGGTACACCGGCAACGTGACACTGAACGTCGCCGCCACCGACAACGGGACGGTCAGCAGCCGGCAGTACTCGGTCAACGGGGGGACGACCTGGCTGACCGCCAACGCGGCCGTCACCCTGTCCGCCGAGGGCGTCACCTCGGTCCGCTACCGGGCGACCGACAGCGGCGGGAACATCTCGGAGGTCGGCAGCCTGACCGTACGGATCGACCGTACCGGGCCCACGGTGACCGTCACCGGGCTCGACGCGGACGGCACGTACGGCGACTCCACCCGCCCGGCCCCGGTGATCGCCGCGACCGACCCGGTGTCCGGCGGGGCCACCGCCACCACCACGCTGGACGGGTCCGCGGTCACCTCGGGACAGCCGCTGGCCCTCTGGCGGCTGCCGCTCGGCGGCCACGACCTGACGGTCACGGCCCGGGACGCCGCGGGCAACACCACGGTGAGAACCGTGCGCTTCACGACCCGCACGTCCTTCGGCGACCTGGGCACGCTCATCCCGCGGCTGCGGGCCGAGGGGCTGATCACGGCGCAGGGCGAGCAGCGGCTCACGGTCCGGCTCGACCAGGCCCGCGCCCACGCGCAGGCCGGCCGGATCACACAGGCAGCGGCTGTCCTGGACGCGTTCTCCGCGTCCGCGCGTGACACGTCCCTGGTGTCCGACGCGGCGGCGCGCGCCGCGCTGGCCCGGGACGCGGTCGCGGTGAAGGGGGGCCTGGGCGACTGACGCGCCGAGTACCGCTCCGTCCCCCGGTGGGGCGGGGCGGTTCGCGTGAAGGGCAGGGGCCGGTCCGTACCGGCCCCTGCCCTTCACGGCGCTCCCCCGGCTGTCGCGTCCCGTCAGCTGTTCCGTCCCGCTCCATCCCTGAGGTGTTCCGACCTAAGGTGTCCCGAGGAAGGGAGCCCGTGAACATTCCGTACCGCGTCATGAGCCTGCTGCGCGACAACGGGCCGCTGTCCCGCGCCCAACTGGCGGACCGGGTGGAGGTACCGCGCCCCCGGCTCCTCGCGGAACTCGACCGCATGGTCACCGCCGGCCGGGTCCTGGAGGCGGGCCCCGCCGCCTCGCGCGGCGGCCGTCGCTCCACGCTCGTCCAGCTGGCGCCCGGCCTGCGGTTCGCGGCCGTCGACCTGGGAGCCAGTTCGATCGACATCGAGATCACCGACGGCGGTCTTGAACCGGTGGCGTCCTGCTCCGAGGAGGCGGACATCCGCTCGGGCCCCGTCGCGGTGCTGGACCGGGTCAGCGAACTCCTCGTCGGGATGCGCGAGCGGGGCCACTACACCCGGCTCGACGCGATCGGCATCGGCCTGCCCGGCCCGGTGAGCTTCCGGGAGGGCGTGCCCGTCTCGCCGCCGATCATGGCGGGGTGGAACCGCTATCCCGTACGGGACACCCTCGCCCGTGCGCACGACTGCCCGGTGGTCGTGGACAACGACGTGAACGTGATGGCGCTCGGCGAGCAGCACAGCGGGGTCGCCAGGACCGTCGAGCACCTGCTCTTCGTCAAGATCGGCAGCGGGATCGGCTCCGGGGTGCAGCACCACGGCCACATCTACCGGGGGGCGGCGGGGGCGGCCGGGGACATCGGCCATATCCAGGTCGAGGCGGACGGCCCGGTGTGTTCGTGCGGCAACTCCGGCTGCCTGGAGGCGTACTTCGGCGGCGCGGCCCTCGCCAGGGACGCCTTGGCGGCCGCCAAGGACGGCCGGTCGCCGGCCCTCGCCGACCGGCTCGCGGAGCGGGGCACGCTGACCGCCGTCGACGTCGGCGAGTGTGCCGCGGGCGGTGACAGTACGTGTGTCAACCTCATCCGGGACGGCGGCCACCGGGTGGGGCAGGTCCTCGCCACCCTGGTCAGCTTCATGAACCCGTCCATGATCGTGATCGGTGGCGGGCTGTCGGGGCTCGGTTACGTCCTGCTGTCGGAGATCCGCAGCGTGGTGTACAAACGCTCCCTCCCCCTTGCCACCGGCAACCTGCCGATCGTCATGTCGGAGCTGGGCCCGCGGGCCGGGGTCGTCGGCGCGGCGCTGCTGGCCAGCGAGCTCTCGTACGGCGGAGGGGTCTGGCCCCACCCGAGCTGACCGCACTCCCCCGCCGGCCTCTCGTCGCCGGGCCGCGCGATCCGTACGGCCCCGCCCGCAGCGGTGCTTCCCGCGATGTGCGACTAGGATGAAAGTCGCACATGGGGTACACGCGCGCACAGGTACGGACACGTACAGGTACAGGGGCATACAGGCGGCCCCCACGGCGCAGCTGGTCGCGGTGGAGCCGTGACAGCGGATCGGACACACATGAGCAGCGGATTCATGGGTCCGGAGGGCTACGGCCCCGACCCGTTCAGTGACTTCCTCTCCCGCATCCTCGGTACCGGTGCGAACACCGGCGGCCCGGGACGGCCCCCGCCGCGACAGGCGGACATCGCCCGGCTGATGAGTGAACCGGCCCGGGAGCTGGTGGCGTCGGCGGCCAGTTACGCCGCGGAACACGGCAGCCCGGAACTGGGCACGGAACACCTCCTGCACGCGGCGCTCACGGCCGAGCCGACACGCGCCCTGCTGGAGCAGGCCGGTGCGAACCCCGACGCCCTGGTCGCGGAGATCGACCGGAGCGTGGGCTCGGGACCGCAGCAGAAGTCCGTCTCCGTCACCCCGGCGGTCAAACGGGCGCTGCTGGGCGCGCACGAACTGGCGCGGGCGACCGGCTCCTCGTACATCGGTCCCGAGCACGTCCTCGGGGCGCTCGCGGCAAATCCCGACTCGGCGGCGGGACGCATCCTGAACGTGGTCCGCTTCACACCGCCCGCCGCCCAGTACGGCGGTGTCGGGCCGCAGCCGCCGGGCATGGAGCAGGGCGCGGTGCAGCAGCACGGCACGCCGACCCTCGACAAATACAGCCGTGACCTCACCGATCTCGCCCGGTCGGGCCGGATCGACCCGGTCATCGGCCGCGAGGAGCAGATCGAGCAGACCGTCGAGGTGCTCTCCCGGCGCGGCAAGAACAACCCCGTCCTCATCGGTGACGCGGGGGTCGGCAAGACGGCCATCGTGGAGGGTCTCGCGCAGCGCATCGGCGACGGTGAGGTGCCCGGCACACTGCACGACCGTCGGGTGGTCGCGCTCGACCTGTCGGGTGTGGTCGCCGGTACCCGTTTCCGGGGTGATTTCGAGGAGCGGCTCAACGCCATCATCGACGAGATCCGCTCCCACTCCGACGAGCTGATCGTCTTCATCGACGAGCTGCACACGGTCGTCGGCGCGGGCGGCGGCGGCTCCGAGGGGTCCGGCAGCGACGCGAGCCAGATGCTCAAGCCCGCCCTCGCGCGGGGTGAGCTGCACGTCATCGGCGCCACCACCCTGGAGGAGTACCGCCGTTACATCGAGAAGGACGCCGCGCTCGCCCGCCGCTTCCAGGCAATCCTGGTGCCGGAGCCGTCCGCGGAGGACACGGTGGAGATCCTGCGCGGTCTTCAGGACCGGTACGAGGCCCACCACCAGGTCCGCTACACCAACGAGGCGCTGCTCGCGGCCGTCGAACTCTCCGACCGGTACATCACCGAACGTTTCCTGCCGGACAAGGCCATCGACCTGATCGACCAGGCCGGGGCCCGGGTCCGGCTGCGTTCGCGCACCAAGGCCACGGATGTACGGGACCTGGAACGCGAGGCGGAGCAGCTGACCAGGGACAAGGACCAGGCGGTCGCCTCGGAGCAGTACGAGCGGGCCACCGAACTGCGGGACCGGATCAACGAGCTGATCGACCGGATCGGGGCGGAGGACGGCCGGAGCGAGGGCGACGGCCACATCGTGGAGGTGTCCGCGGAGGACATCGCCGAGATCGTGTCCCGGCAGACCGGTATCCCGGTGAGCAGTCTGACCGAGGAGGAGAAGACCAGGCTCCTCGGCATCGAGGACCACCTGCACACCCGGGTCGTGGGGCAGGACGCGGCGGTCACGGCGGTGTCGGACGCCATCCTGCGCTCCCGGGCGGGCCTGGCGGACCCCAACCGCCCGATCGGCAGCTTCCTCTTCCTCGGGCCGACCGGGGTGGGGAAGACCGAACTGGCGAGGGCGCTGGCGGAGGCGCTGTTCGGCAGCGAGGACCGGATGGTGCGGGTCGACATGAGCGAGTACCAGGAACGGCACACGGTCAGCCGGCTCGTCGGTGCCCCGCCGGGATACGTGGGCCATGAGGACGCGGGCCAGCTGACGGAGGCAGTGCGCCGGCACCCGTACTCGCTGCTGCTGCTCGACGAGGTGGAGAAGGCGCACCCCGATGTCTTCAACCTGCTGCTCCAGGTCTTCGACGAAGGGCATCTGACGGATTCTCAGGGCCGCCGGGTCGACTTCAAGAACACGGTCGTCGTCATGACCAGCAACCTGGGCTCGGACGCCCTCAGCGGGAGCCGCGGCGCGCTCGGCTTCGCCTCCCCGGACGCCTCCGACGCGGGGCAGCCTGCCGGTGCGGGCGGTTCGCGGACCCGGTCGGCGGCGGAGGAACGGGCGCTCGGCGCGCTGCGCGAGCACTTCCGGCCGGAGTTCCTCAACCGGCTGGACGAGGTCATCATCTTCCGCCGTCTCACCGACGAGCAGCTCAGGGAGGTGACCGGACTGCTCCTGGAGGCCACCCGCCGCCGGCTGCGGGCGCAGGACATCACCATCGAGTTCGCGCCGGAGGCCGTCGACTGGATCACGCGGCGGGGCCATCAGCCCGAGTACGGCGCGCGTCCGCTGCGCCGCACGATCCAGCGTGAGGTCGACAACGCCCTGTCCCGGCTGCTGCTGGACGGCGCGCTCGCCTCCGGGGCGCATGTGCGGGTGACCGTCGAGGAGGAGCGGCTGGCGTTCCACACGACGGCCATGGTCTGACGCCTCGGTGTACGGGGGGCTCAGTCGGCCTGCCTCATCAGGGCGTTGAGCTCCCCGTACTCCAGGCCGCCGGCCAGACCGCCGTAGGTGCCGGTGGCCAGCAGTTCCTCGGTGGCGCGGCGGACGACGGCGTACGCGGACAGGACGACCGAGGAGCCCAGGCTGATCCGGGCGACACCGCGCCGCGCGAGGTCGGCGACGGAGGGCGCGCCGGACCCGACGAGGATGTTGACGGGGGCGTCGATCCCGTCCGTCAGGGCGGCGACCTCGGCCAGGTCGGTGATGCCGGGGACGAAGATGCCGTCGGCTCCGGCCGCCAGGTACGTGCGCGCCCGGTCCAGCGTCTCCTGGAGGCGTACGGACGCGTCCAGCGCGCCCGACAGGTAGGTGTCCGTGCGGGCGTTGATGAACAGGGGAACGCCGGTGGCCTCGGCGGCCGTCCGTGCGGCGGCGATGCGGACGGCCTGTTCGGCGGCCGGGCGGAGCGGCACCGCCGGGTCCGTGTGCGCGTCCTCGATGTTGACGCCGACCGCGCCCGCCGCGATCACCCGCGTGACGGTCTCGCCCACCTCGGCGGCGGTGACACCGAACCCGGACTCGAT
Source organism: Streptomyces sp. NBC_01317 (assembly GCF_035961655.1). Lineage (NCBI taxonomy): Bacteria > Bacillati > Actinomycetota > Actinomycetes > Kitasatosporales > Streptomycetaceae > Streptomyces > Streptomyces sp. NBC_01317. The sequence continues at coordinate 150,934 of NZ_CP108393.1, forward strand.
GTCGGCGCTCACCGGCACGTCCACGGCGGCCACGATCCGGGCGACCAGGTCGACGGCCCGTTCGCGGTCGATCTCGTTCCCGTCGGCCGCGCCCAGGCTCCAGGCGACCCCGGCACTGGTGGTGGCGACCGCGGCCGATCCGGCGGCCTCGATCAGGCGGGCGCTCGCCACGTCCCAGGCGTTCGCGAGGGCCAGGGGGGACGAGGGGCGGTGCAGGGTACGGAAGGCGTGGGCGCGGTCGTGCTGTGTGCGGTCGTGCTGTGTGGTCATGACGACCATTGGACCAGCCGGTACCGGCCGGGGCTGGCAGGTTTGCGACAGGGACGTCCGGCGTCGCCACGATTTGCCGGACCGGCAAGTTTTCTGTCCCGGCCCCGCTCCCCTGGCAGATGCTCGTGATCACAGCGGACATCGCCGCGACCGACGAGGAGAGCACCATGGCGCAGCCCACCCCCGTACCGCCCCCGGCCACGGCCGACACCCCCCACACGCCGGTACCCGCCGCCCGGCACCGCCTGGTCGAGGTCCCCGGCGGCCGCATCCACCTGGTGGAACAGGGCACGGGCCCGCTGGTGCTGCTGCTGCACGGTTTCCCCGAGTCGTGGCGCTCCTGGACCCGGCAGCTCCCGGTCCTGGCCGCCGCGGGCTTCCGGGCGGTCGCCGTCGATCTGCGGGGGTACGGGCGTTCCTCGAAGCCGGTCGACGTGGCGTCGTACCGGATGCTGTGCCATGTCGCCGACAACGTCGGGGTCGTACGGGCGCTCGGTGAGGAGACCGCGACGGTCGTCGGCCACGACTGGGGCTCGACGATCGCCGCCGCCACCGCGCTCCTGAGGCCCGACGTGTTCACGGCCGTGGGACTGCTCAGCGTCCCGTACGCCCCGCCCGGGGGTCCCCGGCCGACGGACGCCTTCGCGGCGATCGGCGGGGACGAGGAGTTCTACGTCAGCTACTTCCAGGAGCCGGGGCGGGCCGAGGCGGAGATCGAGCCGGACGTCCGCGGCTGGCTGGCGGGCTTCTACGCCAGTCTGTCCGCCGACACGATGGCGGACGCGGGCGGCGACAGCCCGTTCTTCGTCCCCGCCGGGCGGCGGATGTCCGACCGTTTTGTTCGCGATGCCCTGCCCGCGTGGCTCACGGAGGCCGAACTCGACACGTACGCCGACGAGTTCGAACGTACGGGACTCACCGGCGCGCTCAACCGCTATCGCAACGCCGACCGGGACTGGGAGGACCTGGCCGCCTGGAACGGCGCGCCGGTCACGCAGCGCTCGCTGTTCGTCGGGGCGGAGCGCGACGCGTCCACGACGTGGATGAGCGCGGCCGTCGACGCGTTCCCGGCCACGCTGCCGGGGCTGACGGCGTCGCACATCCTCCAGGGCTGCGGGCACTGGATCCAGCGCGAACGGGCCGACGAGGTCAACCGGATCTTGGTCGACTGGCTCACGCCGCCTTCCCCGCGCCCCTGAGGAGCGGTCCTCGGTCAGCGGGCCAGGCTCAGCAGCAGGGTGGCGACGGCCAGGACCAGGAACGGGTACTGGAACCCGAACGAGTAGTCCCGTACCCGCAGATGGGTCGCCACGGCGCAGAGGTAGAACACCACAAGTCCGGCCGCCGCCGCCGTGCCGAGCGGCGGGATCCAGACGGCGGCGAGGAGTCCGAGCGCGGCCGCCGCCTTGGGGACTCCGAGCGCCGGCATCCACGAGCGGGGCACGCCCGCCGCGTCCATGCCGACGGCGACCTTCTCGTAGCGGACGAAGTCGCAGACGGCGGAGAACACGTTGGCGGAGACGGTGACGAGCGCGAGCAACACAAAGGCGAGGGTCATGGGCCTGCTTCCTGGGGCGGGTCGAGTGTGCGGTCCCGTCCCGAGAGCCGTAGCGGCGCGGCAGTGTGACAGTCCGATCCGGACTCGGACTCGAACGAGTGCTTTTCGCGCCGACCGCCCTGCCCCGGCCTGCTTCGATGACATTCTCGTTCCGCAATCGCCCCCTCTCCGACATGGAGGAAATATGCGGAATCTGCGGGATCTGCGGAATGGTGTCGCTCGGCGCGCGGTACGGCGGGTGGCCACGACGGTGGCGGGCGCGGTGCTCGTGGGGATGGCCGTGACGGCTCCCGCGAGTGCGCTTCCCTCGCAGGTCGACGGCAGGTGCGGCACGTACATCTGTGTGTACACGGCGCACCACAACAGGTTCGTGCAGGACATCACCGTGGAGACCAGGGACGGCCTGAGCGGGCAGCTGCGGTCCTACTGGGGCGATTTCCACAGCTCCCGGGTCAACGCCTCACGCCACCGCTGGGTGGTGGGGGCCGAGAAGAGCGCGCCGCTCGTGTGCGGGGCGCTGGTGCGCGGCGGCCGTCAGATCGAAGAGGTCTGCGTCACGATCTGACGGCCCCGCGCCACGGACCCCGCGTCAGTTGCTGTACACCCGGCGCGGGGTGATGAGGACCGCCGTACGTCCCTGCTCGGCCATCACCCGGTCGTACGTGTCCCAGTCCTCGTGCTCGCCGCCGGCCGCCACGAACACCTCGCGCAGCAGGAGCCTCAGCCTCTCGGCGTCCAGCCAGAGTTGGGGGTCGTGGGGGCCGGCGAGCTGGGCCTCGCCCTCCACCGTCGCCCACTGGCCGCCCTTGCGGAAGGTCGCCGTCACCTGCGGCCTGGTCCGGAGGTTGCCGAGCTTCACCTTGCCGTAGGTGACGAAGGCGAGAACGCGCTCACCGGTCGAAGGGTGGTCCAGGGCACCGGCGTTGACGAGCGAGGACTGGATCGTGAGGTCCGCGCGCAGCGTCGAGATCACCGCCAGGCCGTTCTCCTCCCGTGCCAGGGCGGTCGCTTCTTCGAGGGTGGTCATCGGCTCTCCAGGGATGTCGGGACGGGAGGTGGACCTGTCCGTGTGGTCAACACAATGACCGACACGGCGATTCCTCGGGCCGGCGCGACACTCGTGGCCATGCCTGCTACGGCGTGTCGCCCTGCCAGTCCCAGCGGTCCGGGTCGGCGGGGCGGGGGCCGTAGAGCGCGTGGCCGCCCGCTCCGTACGAGCCGATCTCCGTCGTCAGCGACGCGCCTTCGCGCAACCGGTCGGCCGGCCAGCCGGTGACGTCCAGGAGGAGTCCGTCGAGCGGGCCCGCGACCAGCTCCCGGTAGACATGGCCGGGCCGCGGGCCCGGGTCCGGGTCGTCGTGGTCGGCGCCGTACACCCTGCGCCGCATCAGTTCGTCCATGGCACAAGCATTCCAGCCGCCACTGACAGCGGGCCCGGACGGCTCCACGGCTGTGAGTCCAGCCACAGGCACGGGTCCGGCGGGCGGGCGCGGCGCCCCGGCGTGTCGTGCCGCGCGGGCCGCCGCGCCGAGCCGCTCCCACCTGGGGTGATGACGATCATCGCGGGCGCGCCCCGGCCACGCCCTGCGGCGGCCAGCGCGACGCGTCCCCCGGCCGTCGGCGCCGTGACCAACAGGCGGATCCCGTTAACGCTGGGTAAACTCCCTGTTCGGCGTAGGGAGCGTCGATCGGGTCGGCTGCCGGCAGGGCAGTCGGACCACGGATCGGCACACGTCGGGCGGCGGTCGTGAACGGGCCGCTCGGACGGTTCGCCCTCGCGGAGGTCCTCCCCGCGAGCGGGTGTTCGGGATCCGGCTCAGTGTCGAGCCGGAACGGCGGAGCGAGTTGTCCGGCCGGTGCCGCCGAACGCTCGACCCCCCTGACCCCGGAGAAACCGCATGACTGTAGTAGCGGACGAGTCCCAGGCCCTGATCGGGTCGCTGTCGGCCGGTGCCCTGGACACCCCGGTACGGCCCGGCGTCTTCGCCGGGCGTCCGGCCCCGGACGGCCGCACCCTGATGGACATCCTCGGCGAGACGGCGCGGCGCTTCCCGAACGCGCCCGCCGTCGACGACGGGACGGGGGCTCTGAGCTACCGCGCGCTGCTCACCGAGGTGGACGGCCTGCGGCTGCGGCTGAAGGCCGAGGGCATCGGTGTCGGTGACCGGGTCGGCGTACGCGTTCCTTCGGGGACCGCCGATCTGTACGTCGCGATCCTGGGCGTCCTGGCGGTCGGCGCGGCGTATGTGCCGGTGGACGCGGAGGATCCGGACGAGCGGGCCGAGCTGGTCTTCTCCGAGGCGGGGACCTGCGCGGTGCTGGGCGCCGGCCTCGAACTGGTGGCGCACGGCGCCGCCGGGGGTGTCAGCGGCCGGCCCGGGCCGGAGGACGACGCGTGGATCATCTTCACGTCCGGGTCCACGGGGCGGCCCAAGGGCGTCGCGGTCACGCACCGCAGCGCGGCCGCGTTCGTGGACGCGGAGGCCGGGCTGTTCCTGGCCGAGGAGCCGATGGGCCCGGGCGACCGGGTGCTGGCCGGGCTGTCGGTCGCCTTCGACGCGTCCTGCGAGGAGATGTGGCTGGCGTGGCGCAGCGGCGCCTGCCTGGTGCCGGCGCCCCGGTCCCTCGTACGGACCGGTCTCGACCTGGGTCCCTGGCTGGTCGAGCAGGAGATCACGGTGGTCTCGACCGTCCCGACGCTGGCGGCGCTGTGGCCGGTCGAGGCACTGGACGACGTACGGCTGCTGATCTTCGGCGGGGAGGCGTGCCCGCCCGAACTCGCGGAGCGGACGGCGGTCGAGGGCCGCGAGGTGTGGAACACGTACGGGCCCACGGAGGCGACGGTTGTCGCGTGCGCGGCGCGGCTGACGGGAGAGGGGCCGGTACGGATCGGGCTTCCGCTCGACGGCTGGGAACTGGCGGTCGTGGACGCCCGGGGCGAGGTGGTGCCGATGGGCACCGTCGGCGAACTGGTGATCGGCGGGGTGGGGCTGGCACGGTACCTCGATCCGGCGAAGGACGCGGAGAAGTACGCGGCGCTGCCGTCGCTCGGCTGGTCCCGCGCGTATCGCAGCGGCGATCTGGTGCGCGCGGAGGAGGCGGGCCTGCTGTTCGTGGGGCGGGCGGACGAGCAGGTCAAGCTGGGCGGGCGCCGCATCGAACTGGGCGAGGTCGACGCGGCGCTCCAGGCGCTGCCGGGCGTCGCGGGAGCGGCGGCGGCGATCCGCACGACGCCGGCGGGCCACCAGATGCTGGTGGGGTACGTGGTGACGGCGGGGGGCGGGGCGCCTGAGGAGGCCGCTGCCCCGGAGCACGCCGCTTCCGACGCACCGCCCGCCGCGGCGGAGGCAGGCGCCTCGGGGCCCTTGGCCGCGCCCAGCACGGACCGTGCCGGGACGACGGCCCGCGCCGACGGCCCTGTCGCCGCCGACTCCGGCCCCGAGGAGGGCCGGACAGCTCAAGGGGAGGAGCCCACAACGCTCCTCCCCGACGGAGACATCGGCTCGGCCCCTTCGAACGCCCTCGGGACGGACACGGACCGACCGGGTCCCACCCCGACCGCCACCCCGACCGCCACGCGGGCGGCCCACGGTGACGGAACCGTCAGCTCGCCGTCCCCGGACGGCGCCGGCACCCACACGAACCGAACCGGCACAGCACCGGTCACCGCCCAGGCGGACAGCGCGACGCCCACGGACGGAAACACCGGCGCGGAGCCGCCGGTCGGCCCGCGTGCCCCTGGCACGGGGACTGGTGCGGTGGGCTCAGCCCCGGTCACCGAGCGGGTGGCCCGTACCGACGGCGACTCGCCGGACCCGGACGGCGCAGGTCGGGGTCGGGACGCGCGGGCTCAGCCGACGCCCCCGGACGGCGGGCCCGTGAGCCGTACCGACGGAAAGGTCGGCGGCACCGGCACGAACCGAGCTGGCCTAACAACGGCCGTCGCACGGGCGGACCGTACCGACAGCAACGTCAGTCCGTCGTCCCCGGACGGCGACGGCGCCCACACGAACGGGGTCGGCACAGCCCTGGCCGGGCAGGCGGACCCTACCGACGGACACGTCGGTGGCGGTCCGGATCGGGGTGGACTCGCGCGGCCCGCGTCCCAGGTCGGCGGGGCGGCGGCCGGCGTCGGTGGCGTCCCCGTCGCGGACAGCGGCACGGCTCCCCCCGCCGGAAGTGCCACCGTCGTGTTCGACCAGGACGACGCCCTCCGGCGGCTGCGCGCCGCGTTGCCCGCCTCCATGGTGCCGATGCTGGCCGTCGTCGAGACGCTGCCCACCCGTACCTCCGGCAAGGTCGACCGTGCCGCGCTGCCGTGGCCGCTTCCCGGGGTCGGGGGCGTGGAAACGGCGGACGGGCTCACGGACACCGAGGCCTGGCTGGCCGGGTTGTGGGGCGAGGTTCTCGGCGCCCCGGCCACCGGGCCCGACAGTGACTTCTTCGCCGCCGGTGGCGGCAGTCTCGCCGCCGCGCAGCTCGTCTCGCGGATCAGGACCCGCCACCCCTCCGGGTCGGTCAGCGACATCTACCAGAACCCGAAGCTGGGCGCGCTCGCCCGCCTCCTGGACGAGTCCCGCGCCGAGACGTCGGCGCCCCGCACGATCGCACCCGTCCCCCGGCGTACCGGCATCGCGCAGATCCTGCTGATGCTGCCCCTCCTGACGGTCGCCGGACTCCGGTGGGGCGTCGCGGTCGCGGCGGCCAACAACGTGCTGGCGCACCTCGGCGCGTACCCCTGGGCCCCCACCGTCTCCTGGTGGTGGGTCCTGGCAGGCTGGCTGCTCTGCGTGAGCCCGCCCGGCCGTATCGCGATCGCCGCCGGTGGCGCGCGGCTGCTGCTGCGCGGCCTCAGGCCCGGTACGTACACCCGTGGCGGCGGCGTCCACCTGCGCCTGTGGACCGCGGAGCGGCTCGCGGAACTGAGCGGCGCGACCGGCCTGTCCGGCAGCTGGCTCACCCACTACGCGTGGGCGCTCGGCGCGCAGATCGGCCCCGACGTCGACCTGCACACCCTCCCGCCGGTCACCGGGATGCTCAAGCTCGGCCGGGGCAGTGCGATCGAGCCCGAGGTGGACCTGTCGGGCCACTGGCTGGACGGCGACCGGCTGCACCTCGGCAGGATCCGGGTCGGGGCCGGCGCCACGGTCGGCGCCCGCAGCACGCTGTTCCCCGGCGCCAGGATCGGCAAGCGCGCCGAGATCGACGCGGGGTCCGCCGTGACGGGCGCGGTGCCCGACGCACGCCGCTGGGCCGGCGTGCCCGCGGCCCGCTCCGGGAAGGCCACCGGAAAGCCGCCGCGGCGCTGGCCCGAAGAGCGGCCGGCCCGTACCCGCCGCTGGACCGCCGGGTACGCGGTCACCTCGCTGCTGCTGAGCCTGCTCCCCTCGCTGGCGCTGCTCCCCGGTCTGCTGGTCTTCGCGGTCTTCGTGCGCGGCGCGCACGACGCGGGCACCGCGCTCACCCACGCGCTGACCGCCGTACCGCTCGCGACCCTCGCGTCCCTGCTCTGCTACGCGCTGTTCGTCGTGGTCGGCGTACGGGCCCTCGGCCTCGGCCTGCGCGAAGGCTGCCACCCCGTCCACGGCCGGATCGCCTGGCAGGCATGGGCCACCGAACGGCTGATGGACATGGCGCGGGTGCATCTCTTCCCCCTGTACGCGAGCCTGTTCACCCCGGTGTGGCTGCGCGCGCTCGGCATGAAGGTCGGGCGCGGGGTGGAGGCGTCGACGGTCCTGGCGCTCCCCTCGATGACCACCGTCGGCGACGGCGCGTTCCTCGCCGACGACACGATGGTCGCCCCGTACGAGCTGGGCGGCGGCTGGCTGCGGATCGCCCCGGCCCGCATCGGCAAGCGGGCGTTCCTCGGCAACTCGGGGATGGCGTCCGGCGGTCACTCGGTGCCCAAGCGGGGCCTGGTGGGCGTGTTGTCGACGGCGCCGAAGGGCGCCAAGGCGGGGAGTTCCTGGCTGGGGATGCCGCCGATGAAGCTGCCGCGCGCGGTGGAGACGGACGACCTGAGCCGTACGTACAGCCCGCCCCGGCGGCTGCGGTGGGCGCGCGCCGGCGTCGAACTGTGCCGGATCGTTCCCGTGATGTGCACGGTCGCGCTCGCCGTGACCGTCCTCGCGGCCTTCGAGGCCGTCGCGGACCGCTGGGGCTTCGGCGCCGCCGTGGCGGCCGGCGGGGCGCTGCTGCTCGCCGGCGGGCTGGTGGCGTGCGCCGTGGCGTGTCTGGCGAAGTGGCTGCTGGTGGGGCGGTTCCGGGCGGTCGAGCACCCGCTGTGGAGCTCGTTCGTGTGGCGCAACGAGCTGGCGGACACGTTTGTCGAGGTGCTCGCCGTGCCGTGGCTGGCCGGGGCGGTGGGCGGCACGCCGCTGATGAGCGTGTGGCTGAGGAGCCTCGGCGCGCGCATCGGCCGGGGTGTGTGGTCGGAGACGTACTGGCTGCCGGAAGCGGATCTGGTACGGATCGGCGACGGCGCGAGCGTCAACCGGGGCTGTGTGGTGCAGACCCACCTCTTCCACGACCGGATCATGCGCATGGACGAGGTGGTCCTGGGGCAGGGCGCGACCCTGGGCCCGCACGGGATCGTCCTCCCGGGCGCGACGATCGGCGCCCGTACGACGGTGGGACCGGCGTCGTTGGTGATGCGCGGGGAGACCCTGCCCGAGGACTCCCGCTGGCTCGGCAATCCGATCGCGTCGTGGCGGGAGGAGACGGTGAACGTACGCTCTCCGGGGAAGACGGGGAAGACGGCCGCCGGCAGGCCGAAGGGCGTGAAGCGCCTGAAGCGTGTGAAGCCGGTGGGAAGCACAGCCAAGACGGAGGACGCCGTAGCGTGAGCAGGGGCAAGAACGGCCGTGCGGGAAGCCTGTCCAGCCGTGTCCGCGCCGCGGTCGGCACGGCGGTCGACGCGGTGGTGGAGGCGACGGCCGGACCCGTGGCACCGGCGGAGACGGAAGCCGGACCGGACACCAGGACGAACACGGACACCGGTGCCGGCACCGGCACCGGTGCCGGTACGGACACTGCGGCGGGACCGGCCACGGACACGGAACCGGTGGCCGGTGTCCCGCCCCGCGTGCTCGCTTCCGCCGACTCGTACCTGCCCGCCCACGGCAACACCGGATACGGCGTCGAGCGCTACGACCTGGAGTTGAACTACCGCCCCGGCACGGGCCGCCTCTCCGGCCGCGCCACAATCTCGGCCGTCGCCGACCCCGCCCTTCCCGGCGGCGCCCTCACCGCGTTCAGCCTCGACCTGCGCCCCTTCCGCGTCGACGGTGTGCTGGTGAACGGCGAGCGCGTCGCCCGCTACACCCACCGGGCCGACAAGCTGCGGATCCGGCCGGCGCGTCCCCTCGCCGCCGGGGAGCCATTCAGCGTCGAGGTGCGGTACACCGGGACACCCCGGCCGGTGAAGACGCGGGACTGGGGCGACCTGGGCTGGGAGCAGTTGGAGGACGGCGCGCTGGTGGCGGGCCAGCCGATCGGGGCGCCGTCCTGGTTCCCGTGCAACGACCGGCCGGCCGACAAGGCCGCGTACCGGATCTCGGTGACCGCGCCCTCGCCGTACACGGTGGTGGCGAACGGGACGCTGGAGTCGCGCACGATCGGCGCGTCCACGACGACCTGGGTGTACGACCAGCCGGAGCCGATGTCGACCTATCTCGCGACGGTCCAGACGGGGCTGTACGAACTGGTCGAGCTGGCCGATCCCGGCGCGCGTCCCGTACCGCAGTGGGCGGCCGTACCGCCCCGGTTGCAGGCGCGCTTCGACCACGACTTCGCCCGGCAGCCGCAGATGATGGCCGCGTTCCAGGACCTCTTCGGGCCGTACCCCTTCGGTGAGTACGCGGTGGTCCTCGTGGACGAGGAGCTGGAGGTCCCGGTCGAGGCGCAGACGCTCTCCATCTTCGGGGCCAACCACGTCGACGGGCGGCGCGGCTGTGAGCGGCTGGTCGCGCACGAGCTGGCGCACCAGTGGTTCGGCAACAGCCTGAGCGTCGCCGACTGGCGGCACATCTGGCTGAACGAGGGTTTCGCCAAGTACGCGGAGTGGCTGTGGTCCGAGGTGTCCGGCGGCGCCCCTGCGGCGGCGATCGCGGAACGGACCAGGGCGAGGCTGGCCCGGCTGCCGCAGGATCTGCGCGTCGCGGACCCGGGTGTACGGCGGATGTTCGACGATCAGGTCTACCAGCGCGGGGCTCTGACGCTGCACGCGCTGCGTACGGTGGTCGGTGACGACGTGTTCTTCTCGCTGCTGCGGGAGTGGACGGCCGTGCACCGGCACGGCACGGTCACGACCGAGGACTTCACGGAACTCGCCCGGCGCCGCAGCGCCCACTCCCTCGACGACCTGTTCACGTCCTGGCTGTACAGCCCACAACTGCCGGAACTCCCCCGTCCCCGCAGCAGCTGAAAACGCCTGTCTAGTCCGTACGGCAGGCGGGGTGGCCCCACCCCTCGGGGTTCTTGGCGATGGGCTCACCGGCGGCGTACGCCTGGCCGCACCGGCAGCGGCCCGGGAATTTGGCGTTGAGGGTCCGCGCGGAGGCGGACGTCTTCCTGGCGGAGGTCTTCGTGGCCGCCTTCGTCCCGGATCCGGACGCGGACCCTGACGCGCCGGAGGACCGCCCCCGGCCGCCGGTCCGTACGGTGTCCGGCGCGGCCGGCGGCTCCGGGGAGCCGTACGCGCTGCCCGCGGGTTCCTGCACGATGGCCGCCCTGCTCGCGGCCCGGTCGGCGAAGTCGTTGAGCCGGTCGCCGTCCACCTGGTGGGCGGGCACGTAACGGAACTCCACGGAGCGGCCCGTGAGCAGCGCGTCGATCCGGACGACCAGGTCCTTGTTGGCGACGGGGCTGCCCGACGACGTCCGCCAGCCCTTGCGCTTCCAGCCGGGCAGCCAGGTCGTGACCGCCTTCATCGCGTACTGGGAGTCCATCCGGATCTCCATCGGTACGTCCGGGTCGACGGCGGCCAGGAGCTGTTCCAGGGCGGTGAGTTCGGCGACATTGTTGGTGGCGGTGCCGAGCGCCCCCGCCTCCCAGCGGTCGGGCAGCTCAGCCCCGTCGGCGATGACCCAGGCCCAGCCGGCCGGTCCCGGATTTCCCTTCGACGCCCCGTCACACGCGGCGATCACACGTTCAGCCATACCGCCGATCATGCCAGTGCGGCACCCGGCCGAGGACCCCGGCCCACACGGGCGCCCGCGACCCCGGTGCCGGGGGAAAACCCGGTGCCCCGTACCCGCACCGGCTGTCAGGCTTCCGCGCATGACTACGTACGAAGCACTCCTCGTCGGAGGCCGGTCGGGCGTCGGCAAGTCCACCGTGGCGTGGGAGGTCTCCGCGCTGCTCCAGGAGGCGGGGGTCGCGCACTGTCTGCTGGAGGGCGACTACATGGGGCAGGTGCATCCCGCCCCCGCCGCCGACCCGCACCGCTCCGCGATCACGGAGCGCAATCTCACGGCGGTCTGGGCGAACTTCGCGGCGCTGGGCCATCGCCGGCTCGTCTACACCAACACGGTGAGCGTGCTGGAGAGCGCGATGTTCCGCCGCGCCCTGGGAGGAGGTGACACGACGCGGATCGTACGGGTCCTGCTCACCGCCGGGGACGCAACGGTCCGGGACCGGCTGGCGCGGCGCGAGACGGGGTCCCAGCTCGCCCTCCACGTCGAGCGGAGCGGGTCGGCGGCGCGGCGGCTGGAGCGGGAGGCGCCGCCGGGAACGGTCCGGGTGGACACGGACGGCAGGTCCGTCGCGGAGGTGGCGCGCGAGGTGGTGGCGGTGACGGGCTGGTAGGTCGTCCTGGCCCGGGGTGTCGTGTTGTCCTGGCCCGGGTCGTCGTGTCGTCCTGGCCCGGCGGTCGTTGAACGCCCATGTGATCGTGGTGAGCAGCCTCGCACCGGGCAGGACCGGCGCGCCCGGTGATCCGTCGTGACCGCCGAGGGGGGCGGCGCCGAGGAGCCTGTGGGCGTCCAACGCCCCGTGCGAAAAGGCCTGTTGCTCTCGCACGCGCGGACGTGGCGGGTGTACGAGTCCGCCACCTACGGCCTGCTGGGGCTGGCGGGGGCGTATGCGGGAGGAGCGGGCGCGGGCCGGGCGCCCGGTGCGGGAGTGCTCCTGGGGGTCTGGGGTGTGTGCACGCTGGGCGGGATCGGCGGCGCGTACCTCGGGGACTATCTGGGGCGTGACATCGACGCGGCGGCCAAGCCGCACCGGCCCATCCCCTCGGGGGCGTTACGGCCCTCGCACGCCCTGGCCGCCGCCGTGTCCTGCATCGCGACCGCCCTGGTCTGGGCCCTGCTGCTGGACTGGCGGGCCCCGGTGGTCCTGGCCGGCGCGTTCGGGCTGCATCTGGTGTACCACCGGCGGCTCAAGACCGCCGGTCTCCTCGGGGACGTCACGGAAGGGACGGCGACCCTGGCGGGTCTGGTGCTCTTCGGTGCCGCTGCCGTCCATCAGCTGTCCTCGCCCGCGGTGTGGCCGGTGGCGGGGGCGGCGGCGGTCCACGGCACGCTCTACAACCTGTTCCTGGCCATCGGTGACGCGGAGGGCGACCGCCGCGCCCGCTGCCTGACCCTGCCCGTGCGGCGGGGGGCCCGGGTGGCCACGGGCGTCGCCGCGCTGCTGGTGGTGCCCTGGCTCGGGGCGGCCGGGTGGGCCGCGGCGGTGGCCGGACCCGTGGCGGGGGCGGCCGGCGCGGCCGCCTGGCTCTGTCTGGCCCTGGCGACGGGCTGCGACGCCGTGTCGGTGGCCCGGCTGGTCCGGCAGGCCCGTACACCGGGCGGCCCGACGCGCCGATCGGCCCTGTTCGCGGCGGAGTTGAACCTGGCCGCCCGTTCGCTGGCCGTCTGCGCGTATCTGTTCCTCGCCGGGGGCACGGGCGCCGGATCGGTCGCGGCGGTCGCGGTCCTCCTCGTCGTCCTGGCGGCCGGGCGCCATCAGATGACCCGTTACGAACTGGGCGTACCGCCGCCGGATCCGGGGTAAGGTGCCTCTTACGATCCGAACCGGGTCGTATTCAAATGGACCGGTGACCGCGAAGGCGGACCGGGTGGAGCGAAGTAAGACGGGGGACGGCCTGATGCGGGTCAAGGATTTTGATCATCTGGTGCTCAACGTGGGGGACGTGGAGCGCGCGCTGGACTTCTACTGCGGGCCTCTCGGCCTGGAGCCGGTGCGGGTGGACGAATGGCGGGCGGGCAAGGTCCCGTTCCCGTCGGTACGGGTCAGCCCGGTCTCGATCATCGACCTGGTCGACCGCCCGCGCGGTGAGTCGAACGTGGACCACATCTGCCTGGTCGTCGACCCGCTGGACTGGCAGGAGGTCATCGACGCGGGCACGTTCACCGTGCTGGAGGGCCCGGTCGGCCGGTACGGCGCCCGGGGCGACGCCCAGTCGATCTACGTGGCGGACCCGGACGGCAACACCGTGGAGCTGCGCTGGTATCCGCAGGACGCCGGGCGGTGAGCCCGGCCGCCGGACGCCCGCGCGACCCGGCGATCGACGCGGCGGTGCTGACGGCGACCCTGGACGTCCTGCGGGAGCGCGGCTACGCGCGCCTCGCCCTGGAGACGGTCGCGGCCCGGGCCGGCACGACGAAGGCGGCGATACGGCGGCGGTGGCCGGTCCGGCAGAACCTGGTCGTCGACGCCCTCGCGTCGGTCCTGGTCACCCCGCCCGTGCCGGACAACGGCTGCACCCGGTGCGATCTCGTCCAGAGCGTGCGGCTGCTCGCCACCGCGCTGGACGAGCGGCTGCCCCAGGGGGTCCTCGCCCCGCTGATCGCGGACTGCGCGGGCGACGCCGTCCTGCACCGGCGGCTGATCGACGTGCTGGTCGAGCCGACCAGGCACGCCGCGACGGTCGCGGTGCGGCGCGCGGTCGACCGGGGGGACCTGCTGCCCGACGTCGATCCCGCGCTCCTGGTCGACCTGCTCGCGTCGACGGTCTACCAGCGGGCGCTGTTCGGCGACGGGCCGGTCGACCGGGGCACGGCGGGGCCCCTGGTGGACCTGCTGCTGCGCGGAGTGGCCGTCGACTTCGAGCACCTGGTCAGGATCAGCCGGCGGACCGACCGCACGGCGGCGGGCGCGGGTGCGGGTGCGGAGGAGGGGCACGGGCATTGATTCCGTGACCGGCGGACCACGGGGCGCGACATCAAGATCTCATCCATCCGCCATGCGCATGCCATACGACTGACGGCGCGCCGCCTTGGCCCGCGACTGCAATTCCCCTGACAACCGCCGTCAGGGGAGGGTCACATGACACCCGTACACCACCACGCGCCGGGTACCCACGCACCTGAACTCAGAGCAGCCGCCCGGCATCTCGGCCGCCGCCGGTTCCTGACCGGGACGGGCGCGGCGGCCGCGCTCGCCTTCGCCGTGAACCTGCCGACCGCCGGGGTCGCGAGCGCCGCCGCGCTCGACGCCGCGAAGATCACCGAGAATCCGTTCACCCTCGGCGTCGCCTCCGGTGACCCGCGCCCGGACGGCGTCCTGCTCTGGACCCGGCTCGCGCCCAGACCGTACGAGCCGGACAGCGGCCTGCCGAGGAACAGGGTCGCCGTACGGTGGGAACTCGCCCACGACGCCCGCTTCACCCGGATCGCCGAGCGCGGACAGGTCGACGCCCACCCGGAGTTCGACCACAGCGTGCACGTCGACGTCCCGGGCCTGGACTCCGACCGCGTGTACTGGTTCCGCTTCCGTGTCGGTACGTGGATCAGCCCCGTGGGCCGTACCCGTACCGCGCCCGCGCGGGGCGCCACGATCGGCGAGCTGAGGATCGCCGCCGTCTCCTGCCAGGCGTACCACGACGGCTACTTCACCGCGTACAAGCACCTCGCGGAGGAGGACCTGGACGTCGTCTTCCACCTGGGCGACTACCTGTACGAGTACGCCGTGACGGCGGTCGGCGGTACCCGCAACTACACCGACCGGCGGCTGCCCGCGCACTACAACCGGGAGACCGTCACGCTGGAGGACTACCGGCTGCGGTACGGCCTCTACAAGTCGGACCCCGACCTGATGGCGGCGCACGCCGCGCACCCGTTCGTCGTGACGTGGGACGACCACGAGACCGAGAACAACTACGCGGACGAGACGCCGGAGAACGACGTACCGCCGGAGGAGTTCCTGCTCCGCAGGGCCGCCGCCTACCGCGCGTACTGGGAGAACCAGCCGCTGCGCACCCCGCAGCGCCCCCAGGGTCCGGACATGCGGCTGTACCGGCGGCTCCAGTTCGGCCGGCTCGCGCAGTTCGACGTCCTGGACACCCGCCAGTACCGCTCCGACCAGGCGTACGGCGACACGGCGCACGTCCCGGGGCCCGAGTCGGAGGATCCGTCGCGCACCATGACCGGCGAGACGCAGGAGCGGTGGCTGCTGAACGGCTGGCAGAACTCCCGCGCCGTGTGGAACGTCGTGCCGCAGCAGGTCAACTTCTCCGCGCGCAGGCTGGACCTGAACCCGGTCGCCAAGGTCAGCATGGACGCGTGGGACGGCTACCCGGCCGCCCGCAAGCGCCTGCTGGACGGGGCCGAGGCGGCCGGCGTCGCCAACCTGATGGTGCTCACCGGTGACGTCCACGTCGCCTACGCGTACGACATCAAGCGCGACTTCGACGACCCGGCCTCCCGGACGGTGGGCACCGAGATCGTGGCGACCTCCATCGCCAGCGGCAAGGACGGCGCCGACAAGCCCGCGACGTGGGAGACGTACACGCAGGCCAACCCGCACATGAAGTTCTACAACGGGCGGCGCGGCTACGCGCTGGTGACGCTGGGCCGGGAGTCGGCGCGGGCCGACTTCCGTACCGTCTCCGCCGTCACGACACCCGGCGCACCGGTCTCGACCGCCGCGTCGTTCGTGACCGAGGCCGGGAACCCCGGCCTCGAACCGGCGTGAGGGACACCTGACCGACTGCCGACCGACATCCTGACCGGCTCCTGACCGGCGGACGCCGGGTCCGTCGGGGATCAACGTCCCTGTACGGGCCCGGCGTCCGGCGAAGGGTCACCGCGGCCGTCGTGCGCGCTCACGCGCCGTTCGGGTCGTGGGTCACTCCACGCGGGAGTTCCCCGAGTCTCCGTCGTCGTCGGATCCCGGTATGTGCACGTCGAGTACGCTGATATTGGCCTCGACCACTTCGAGTCCGGTCATGCCCTGGACCGCGTCGGAGACGTGGGAGCGGATGTCGCCGGCGGCCTGCGAGATCGGGGTCCCGTACTCGACCACGATCTCCAGATCGATGGCCGCCTGCTTCTCGCCCACCTCGACCTTGACGCCCCGGGTGGGATCGTCGTTACCCGCCACGCGGTCGCGTACGGCCCCGATCGTGCGGGACATGCCACCGCCCATCGCGTACACACCACCCGTGTCGCGCGCCGCGATGCCGGCGATGGTCGACACGACCGAGTCGGCGATGACCGTGTTTCCCTTGACCTCGTGATGTGCTCCGTTGTGCCGCGTGGTCACCGCGGACTGGTTTTCCGCCATGAGAGATTTCCCTTCTCGCAGAGGCTGATCGCTCACTCGAACCCCCGTCGTCCCCCTCGCACTCCACTGTGCGCGCCCTCCCCGGAGCACGCCATTCGGGTGAGCACTCCCCGGCTCCTGGGCCCGCGCGCGGGCCCCCGCTTCCGGCGCACCGGGCACGGAGAGCGATCAGCTGGCTTCACATATGCCCTAAAACTCCGCTTAACGGATTTTTTACCTTATGCGACATTTTGATCGTCCGAGGATGGGAACGTCACTTTACGAGCCACACCCACAGCCGAAGGAGTTGGCCATGGCATCACCATCACCTCGTCCGTCATCGACCATCGAGGACCATCCCGACATCCGTGCGTTGCAGGCACGTTCCGAGCGGGCCATCGCGACGCCCCTGGCGCAGGCCGTGCAGAGCCTGAGCCTGCTGGCCGGTCTCTTCCTGGCGGCCTCGCCCTGGATAGTGGGCTTCAGCGGACTGACGACCCTGACCGTGACCAACCTCATCGCCGGCATCGCGTTCACCCTGCTGACCCTCGGGTTCGGTTCCGCGGCGTACGAGCGGACGCACGGCATGGGATGGGCCGCGCTGGGGATCGGCGTGTGGACGATCATCGCCCCGTGGGTCGTGGCCGGGAACGTGACCACGACACGAACCATGGCGAGCAACGTCGCGGTCGGAGCCGCGTGCGTCTGCCTCGCCCTCGCCACGGCCGTGTTGGGGATGACCGGGCGCCGGAGCCGGAGCCGCGCCCGCGGCTGACCCCTCGTCGCTCAACCGCCCCACCGCACCGCCCGGCCGCAGCACGCGGCCGGGCGGTGTGCTGTCCGGGGCATCCGGGTGACGTTCCCGTGTCCGTCCCGGCGCCGGGTGGGGCCACGTGCCATAAGGAGGTACCACCCCTTCAGGGAAAGAAGGAACTGTGTACGAACTGCGCATCAAGCGTCGGATCACCGCGGCCCTCGCCGTCGCCATCCTCGCCGGCTCCGGCGCCCTGGTCGCCACGCCCGCCGCCGCGACGGGCACGACCCCGCCGGAGGCCACCACGGCGGTGGCGGCGCTCCCCAAGGGCAAGGTCACCGCCCGCCTCCCGCTGAGCATCCGCCAGAGGCCGACGACCAACTCCGCGTACCTCGGCAGCTTCCAGCCCGGCACGATCATCACCCTGTACTGCAAGACCCGCGGCCAGAACGTCGAGGGCAACAACCTCTGGTACCTGCTCGGCGGTTCGAAGCGGGGCTGGGTCTCGGCCCGCTACGTGAAGAACTTCTCGCCGGTGGCGTACTGCCGGTTCTGACCGACCCGACAGGGCGGACGCGCGCCGGACCTCCGACGGACGCCGCCGGGGGTCCGGCGCAGCCGTTCCCGCAGCCGTTTCCCTGGTCACCTTTCCCGCACCTGGCGCGACGCCACGGATACCCTGCGTCATCGGCGTTAAAATAGCTCACACATTCGATTATTCGGGCTTACGCTGGTGCACATGTCCGTACATCTCCAGCCTTCACTCTTCGAGCAGTCCGAGGACGTACGCCTGGGTCCGCTCGGCGGCCTCCGGCGCACCACGCTGGGCGACGGGGCGTGGATCGATCTCCTCCCCGGCTGGCTGAGCGGCGCGGACACACTCTTCGGGGAACTGGTGGCCGGCGTGCCGTGGCACGCCGAGCGGCGCCGGATGTACGACCGCGAGGTGGCCGTACCGCGCCTGCTGTCGTTCTACCGGGCCGGGGACGCCCTCCCCCACCCCGTCCTGGACGAGGCGCGCACCGCCCTGGGCGTCCACTACGCGGCCGAGCTGCGTGAGCCGTTCGCCACGGCGGGGCTCTGCTACTACCGGGACGGCCGGGACAGCGTCGCCTGGCACGGCGACCGGACCGGGCGCGGCTCCACGGAAGACACCATGGTCGCGATCCTCTCGGTCGGGGAGCCGCGCGACCTCACGCTGCGGCCGCGCGGGGGCGGCGGCACCACGAGGCGGGTGCCGCTGGGGCACGGCGACCTGATCGTGATGGGCGGCTCGTGCCAGCGGACCTGGGAACACGCGATCCCGAAGACCACACGCGGCGTCGGCCCCCGGATCAGTGTCCAGTTCCGCCCGCAGGGCGTCAGCTGAGTCCCGCCGGACAGGCCCCCGGCCCTGGGTCTTAGGCCCCGCCCTGGAATTCGAGCGACATCTGGAAGTGCTCGGGGTCGAGCAGGCTGACGACGTGCTCGACGAAGAAGCCGTCCGACGCGAAGCTGGTGCGCTGCGCGTCCAGGAACCAGTCGCCCGGCTCCCGCCGCAGCAGCTCCGCCTCCCGCGCGTTGATCCGGCGCCCGCCGAGGCGCTGCTCCCCGTGGTCGGGGTGGAGTCCGGCCTGCCGCATGACCTCCGTGAGCGACATCTCGGCCGGCCCCTGCCTCGGCAGCTCCCGTACCCCGGGAACGGGGGGCAGGAAGCTGCGTTCGTACGACACCACGCAGCCCTCCTCGGTCAGCTCCCGGATCCGCGCGACCCGGACGAAGACGGGGGAATCCACGCCCAGCCGCTCGGCCAGCGCGTCGTCGTTGACCTCCTCGACGGCGATCGTCTGGACCCGGGAGGAGATGCCCTGGGTGGCCAGGGCGTGCGCCCACCCCAGGGGCGTGTCCAGGGGTTGGCCGTCGAAGAGTACGTACGACCCCTTGCCGCTCCGGGTGACGATCAGGCCGGCTTCGCTCAGTTCCGCCAGGGCGGCGCGCACGGTGGTACGGCTCACGGAGAAACGCTGGGCCAGGGCCTTCTCACCCGGCAGCTGCTCACCGGCCCGCCGTCCACCGCTGCGGATCTCCTTGGCCAGCGCCTCGGAGATCTTCTGATGCTTGAGCCAGATTCCGGTCATGTCGTTTCTCCCGCGAGCTTCTCGGGGTGTTGGGTCCGGGGCGGTGCCGGCCGTCCCGTACGGAACTCATACGGGCAGCTTGTCCCCGATCGTCGCCGGCCGCCGCTCCTGGGCGCGCACCCGGCCGCGCGCGAGGAGCAGATATCCGGCGAAGCAGAGCACCAGGGCGGCCAGCACGCCCAGGTTGGCGAAGGCCCAGGAGCCGGTCTTGCCGCCCAGGCCGAAGGGGCCGAGCAGGTAGCCCTGCCAGTTGAGCCAACTGGCTGCGGCGTTGGTGACGAGACCCCAGCCGAGCGCGGTGGCGACGACCGTGAGCACCAGGGGCACCCACGCGAAATCGCCGTAGCGGCCACGGGGGCGGTACAGGTCGAGGTCGTCGTACGGCCGGCGGCGCAGCAGCAGGTCGGCGAGCATCACCCCGCACCAGGCCGCCACGGGGACGCCGAGGGTGGTCAGGAAGCCGATGAACTGGCCGAGGAAGTTGTCGGCGAAGAAGACGATGTAGACCGATCCCGCGATCATGAGGACGCCGTCGAACAGGGCGGCGAGGTAGCGGGGCACCCGCAGGCCCGCCGAGAGCAGCGCGAGCCCCGAGGAGTAGATGTCCAGCACCGCGCCGCCGACCAGGCCGAGGACGGCGACGATCGCGAACGGGACCAGGAACCAGGTGGGCAGGATCGTGGTGAGCGCGCCGATGGGGTCGGCGGCGATGGCCGTGTTGAGGCTCTTGGAGGAGCCCGCCAGCAGCAGGCCGAAGATGAGCAGGATCACCGGTGCCACGGAGGCGCCCACGGTGGTCCAGCCGATCACTCCGCGCGTCGAGGAGCGGCGGGGCAGGTAGCGGGAGTAGTCGGCGGCGGCGTTGACCCAGCCGAGGCCGAAGCCGGTCAGCAGGAAGACGAGCGCGCCGATGAACTCCTCGGCGGAGCCGCCGGGGAGGGCGCTGACGGTGTGCCAGTGGATGTGGTCGGCGACGAGCCCGATGTAGACGAGGGTGAGAACGGCCGTGACCACGGTGATCACGGTCTGGAGCCGCATGATGAGGTCGAAGCCCATCACGCCGCCGACCACGACGAGCGCGCTGATGAGGATCAGCGCGATGATCTTGGTCTCGGTCCCGCCGCCCCAGCCGAGCCGTCCGAGGACGGTCGCGGTGGCGAGGGTGGCCAGCGAGGTGAGGACGGTCTCCCAGCCGACGGTGAGCACCCAGGAGACGACCGACGGCAGCCGGTTGCCGTGCACGCCGTAGGCGGCGCGGCTGAGCACCATCGTCGGCGCGGAGCCGCGTTTGCCGGCGACCGCGATGAAGCCGCAGAGGAGGAAGGAGACGATGATGCCGACCAGCCCGGCGATCAGGGCCTGCCAGAAGGAGATGCCGAAGCCGAGCGCGAAGGCGCCGTAACTGAGGCCGAGAATGGAGACGTTGGCCCCGAACCAGGGCCAGAAGAGCTGACGGGGGGTGCCCTTGCGCTCCGCGTCGCCGATCACGTCCAGACCGTGGGTCTCCACCTGGATCTGTCGCCCTGACCCGGAACCGGAGTCGGGTCCCGGGCCGGAGCCGGAGCCGCTGTCGAGAGTGCCTGCCATCGCCGACCTGCCTGTCTAGACGTGTTCAGTCGAGAATAGGATGGGTATCTCACGTCGTCAACAAGCCGTCAAGGACAGGCGCTGGTGGGAGCGGTTCAGCCGCAGTGGTACGTGAAGCGCGTGGCGGCCGAATGGCGGGTCGGCGCCGTGACGCGCAGTTCCGCGTCGGCGCGGTAGTCCCCCCGGCCCCGGAACGTCCACAACAGGTGCAGCTCGGCCTGTTCCTGGCCGCGCGCCAGCTGCTCGCGCAGCTCGCCCGAGGTGGTGCCGTCGCTGCGTATCCACCGGTAGGTCACGGTCCCGGGACGGCCGTCGGTCCGCACCACGCCCACGATGTCCGCCGTCCCGTCGCAGCCGGGGCGGCCCCCGGCGGTGTGCACCGCCACGTCCCGCACGGCCACGGTGGTGCCGTACCGCTGCCAGGCGAGGAAGGCCAGCACGGCGAGCAGGACGACGGCGCCCAGGAGGTAGCGGCGCGGGCCGCGGCGGCGGGCCGTCCGGGGCGGCGCGGAGTCCGGCCCGGCCGGCAGGCCGTGCCACCGGGCGGCTGTGGTGTCACTCATCCGGTGGGTACGGTCGAGCGCCGTCACCCCGGGGCCGAAGCGCAGGACGCCGCCCTCCACCCGGTCGGGCGGCACGCTGCCGGGTCCTTCGAACCACTGGCTGCCCAGCGCGGTGGCGCTGTACGCCTCGTCGTCCCCGGCCCTGTCGTACGGACCACGTGTTCCGGTCATGCGGCGGAACACCCCCGTCCGATCTGGATCTGCTGCGAGGAACCGCCGGTCGCGGCGGCCGGATCCGTGGTGGCCCGCACACCCCAGAAGCAGACCTTCGCGTTCTCGGCGAACGTGTGGTCCAGCGCGAGGGTGTAGCGCGTCGCGCCGCTGCGTTCGAAGGTCGTGGAGCCGTCCGGCGTGCCCAACTCCCCCTGGGCGGTGCCCGCGAACCAGGTGACCACGACGCTCACGGGACCGGGGCCGTCCGTGGCGATGTCGAGGTTGGCGGTGGCGCCGGAGTCGCCGGACCGCCGCAGCCCCGAGACGGAGACGGACGTGACCTTCACCGGGGGTGTGGCGGGCGGGGAGACGACGGGTTCGCCGGAGGGTTCGCCCGACGGCTTCCCGGACGGCGGGGGTTCGGGGGCTGTGGTGTCGGTGGCATCCGGGGCCGGTTCGGAGAGGGTGGGTGGGGGCGCACCGGGTTCGTCGGCCGGTCCGCCGGACGGGTCGGGTGAGGCGCTGCCGGACGGGAGCGGGCTCCCGGAGCCGGACGGGCCCACCGAGGAGCTGGGCGTCCCGGCGCCGGACGGGCCGGTGACGGACGGTAGCGCGCTGGTGGTGGCGACGGACTGCGCCGTGGTCCGCCGGGGCGCGTCCTCGGTGGCGCCCGCCGCGACGGCGACCACCACCGCGACGACGAGGGCGGCCACACCGGTCAGTACGGCCTTGAGGCCGGGGCGCAGGTGGTGCCCGGCCCCGGCGGCGCCCAGCGCGGTGGTGGCCAGCGCCGTGGTGCCGGAGGCCTGGCCCGCCGCGGACGGCAGCAGCAGCGGCAGCAGCGCGGCCAGCGCCGCGAGCCGGCCGCGGCCCCGTTCCTCCCAGTCGGGTCCGTAGGCCGCCCCGGCGATCTCCTCCAGCTCCGCCACGAAGGCCTCGGCGTCCTCGGGGCGGTCTCCCGGGTCCTTCGCGAGCCCGCGCCGGATCAGCGGACGTAGCGCCTCCGGGGTCTCGTCCTCGGGGATGGGCGCCTCGATGTGCTGGAGCGCCAGTTCGGCGAAGTTCTCGCCCCGGAACGGCTTGTGGCCCGTGAGGCATTCGTAGAAGGTCGCGGTCGCCGCGTACACGTCGGCGGCCGGCGAGGCGGGTTCGCCGTGCCACTGCTCGGGGGCCATGTACGAGGGGGTCCCGGCGACGCCCGGGGTCGTACCCCGGGCGGTGGCGATGCCGAAGTCGACCAGCTTGGACGAGCCGTCGGCCGCGACGAGGACGTTCTCCGGCTTGTAGTCGCGGTGCACGACGCCGCCGCGGTGGGCGGCGGCCAGCCCGAGCAGCGAGCCCTTGAGGACCGTGAGCGCCGCCTCGGGGCCGGTGGGTCCCTCGCGCAGCAGCAGGGCGCGCAGGGCGATGCCGTCCACGAGTTCCATCACGATGGCGGCGCCCGGCGGCGCTTCGACGTATTCGTACAGCCCGACGACGTACGGCGAGCCGAGCGCCCCGAGCAGGCGTGCCTCCGCGCGGAACCGCTGGACGAAGCCGCCGTCCGTGCGCAGGCTCTCGCTGAGGTACTTGACAGCGACGGGCACGCCGGTGCCGTCGTGCACGGCGAGGACGACGCGTCCGCTGCCGCCGGAGCCCAGCTCCCGGGACTCGGTGTACCCGGGGACCGTCCACGCGTTCACCGGACTCCCCCGGTGGCGAGGCGGTTCCGCCCATGCCTGCTGCTCATCGTGTCCCCCGCCTGACAACCGCCCCGGTGGCGACCGTCGTTGTCCGCCTCTGCGCCGGGGCCGTACCTCCACGACCCTGGCACGGCGGCCCGTGTCCCGTCCCCCACGCAGACACGATCCGGTCGCGGCCGGTTCCCGCGAGGGCGCGGCCACGGACCGGCGGGCCCGGTTCCGTGGTCCCGGCTCAGTAGTCCCCGCCCCCGCCGCCCCCGCAGCTGTGGCCCCCGTCTGAGTCGCCGTGCCCGTGCGAGTCCGCGTCCCTGTCGAGGGCCTTCGCCATCCGCAGCAGGGTCCTGCCGAGGCCGGACGGCAGGGTCGCGGCCGTGACCGTGGCACGGAACCGCGCGTCCGGGAGCGCGGCGGGGCCCTCGAAGACGTACGCCGGGAGGGTCCCCTCCCGGCGGGCGGACTCCAGGTGGCGGCGTCCGGCCCGGGTGAGGCCGTACCGCCGGGTGAGCAGACCGTACGAGACGAGCCGGTCCCCGATCCGCTCCGTCACGGGGTCGTTGGCCACGCCCACGAGCACGGCGGCCAGTCCCCTCCCCCGCGGGCACAGCGCGATCAGTGCCTCCTCGACGGGATGCCCGGCCGGGCCGGCCGGCGCCCCCGCGTCGTACGGGACGGCCCGCACCCGGGAGCCGAGCACACGGACCAGGCCCCGGTCCCGCAGCCCGGTCAGCGCGGTCTCGGCCACCCGCCGGGGGCCGCCGGCGAGATGGGCGATGTCGTACGGATCCAGTTCCGGTACCGCTGCCGGAACCGCGGGCCGAACACGTCGTCGGAACAAGGCCGCCATGGAAGATCCCCCGTTCGTCCAGGTGGTGTCCTGCTTCCAGTGTCGTCCCGGCAGGTCACCCCCAGGCCACGATCCGGTCGGCGTTGTGTCCCGGACAGGTAACCGGCTGAGGAATCAAGGGGGTTGCGCACGTGTGAGGATTAGGCGCTCCGGCAGAGACGGAGCACGCACCACGAGGAGATCCATGTTGTTCCGCAAGCGCACAGGGACGATCGCGGCGACGGCCGTCATAGGCGCGATGCTGCTGACGGCGTGCGGCGACGGTACGGGCGGGACCTCGGACCGCGCCGCGACCGCCGGCCGGGCCCTGCTCGGGAACCTGAGCTTCCTGTCGGGCACCGCCAAGGAGAACCACGCGCCGGCGAGGACGGGTGACTGGGCGAACGTGCCCGGCACGCCGGTCGTGTCGGAGGTGGCGAAGAAGTGGGTGCAGCTGACCGCCGTCACGACGGGGAGCCCGGACTCGAACGTCGTCAACGGCGCCGGATTCACGCTGTACCGCTTCGACAAGGACGGGGCGAGCCCCTCGAAGTCGAACTGCGACGACACCTGCACCGACACCTGGCCGCCGGTGCTCATCGCCCCGAAGGGGAAGATCTTCGTCGACGGGGTCAAGGAGTCCGACGTGGGTGTGGTCAAGCGGGCGGACGGAAGCCTCCAGGTGACCCTGTCGGGACAGCCTGTCTACCGGTACAGCGAGGACATGGAGCCCGGGGACGTCAAGGGGTACGGGGTGGACGACACCTGGTTCAGCGTCACGCCGGACGGCATGGCGGGGGTCGAGGCGAACTGACCGCCCGCGCCCCCGCCGCCGGTCGTCCCGTACCGGGGGTGGGCGGCGGGACGCCGGGTACCGGGCCGGGCGCCGGACAGGCCCTGGTCCGTCGGGGGCCGGTGGTGGCGGCCGTACGGGCACTTCCCTCACCCGACCGGGCGCGTCCCGCTTGGCGGTACGGGCCCGGGGGTCCAGGTTGGGGGGATGTGGCCCCGCAAGATCAGGCAGGGGTTGGCGCTTCTGCCGCTGGCACTGGTGGTGACGTGCGACGCTCCGGAGAGCAGGACACCGGAGCCACGGCACCCCCATGTCCGGGTCGGGCCGGCGGCGCCCCGTCCTGCCATCATCGGGCGGTCGGTGTGGCACGCGGACGAGAAGGCGGTACGGGACAAGCCCGCGTACACCGGGGCGGTGGAGATGGTGTTCCTCCATCACACCAACCACTCCAACACCTACGACTGCCGTGCGGACGTGCCCGGGATGCTGCGCTCCATGCAGGAGCACCACATCCAGGACATGGGGTGGAACGACCTGGGCTACAACTTCGTCGTGGACCGCTGCGGGAACATCTACGAAGGGCGCGCGGGCGGGGTGGACCGGCCGGTGCGCGGGGCCCACGCGAAGGGGTTCAACGGCCGGACCCTGGGGATCGCGGCGCTCGGCCACTTCGGGAGCGGCCAGGAGGTGCCGCCCGCGATGCTGAGGTCGATCGCCGCCGTCGCGGCGTGGAAGCTGCCGCGCGGGGTGGACCCCGAGGGGCAGGTGCGGATGGTGTCCAACAACGACGGGAGCCGCTTCCCGAAGGGAAAGCCCGCGGAGCTGAAGGTGATCTCCGGGCACCGGGACGAGTACGAGACCCAGTGTCCCGGCGAGGCGCTCTACGAGCAGATCCCCCATCTGCGGCAGATGGTGGCGCGGCTGCGGAAGAGGTGACCGGCGTGGTGCGGTGGCCGACGGGCTGACCGCCCTGTCCGGCCGTACGGGCGGTACATCTGACCGCCCTGCCCGGCCGTAGGGACGGTACGTCCGTACCCGGCGGTGACGATACGCTTCCCTCTGCGATCCGGACTCGACCGCAAGGGACCGACAGCCTGATGACCGAGCACAACGCGGACCTGGTGGCCTTCGTACGCGCGCGCCTCGACGACGAGGAGCAGCTGGCCGAGGCGGCGGGAGGCGCCGGGTGGCGCACCCCCCAGGAGTCGCCGGGCGAGGTGCACGACGACCTCGGAGCGATCACCTTCAGCGTCCGGACCCGGGGCTTCGACCAGCACATCGCCCGCCAGGACCCGGCGCGGACCCTTCGGCGTATCGGATCGAGCCGCGTCCTGCTCGACCAGTACGTCCCCCTGGCGGCCCTCGACGTCGACTCCCCCGCGGCCGACTTCCCGTCGGGCCGCGCGGTCGGCCTCGGCTTCGCCGTACGCCAGTTGGCGGCGGAGCACGCCGACCACCCGGACTACCGGGCGAGTTGGCTGCCGCGTTTCACTTAGACGCGGACGCCGAGACCTCGATGGACGCTGATGCCCCGGCTCCCTTCGGGTGGTGGCGGCGCAGGTTGGCGGCGAGGACGCGGTCGAGTGTGCGGTCGGACAGGAACGGGCCCAGGCGCATGATCAGGGCGGCGTCCCGGCCCGCGGTGTAGCGGGTACGCGGTCGGCGGGCCGTCACGGCCTTCGCGACGACCCGGGCGGCGGCGTCGGCGGTCAGGCCCGACGCGGTGCCCGTGGCCATCAAGGTGTTGTTCGCCCGGACCAGGCTGCCGTAACGCGCGTGCTGCTCCGGGGTCATCCGGGTGGCCAGGTCGTCCGCCGTCGCGATGCCGCGGGCCGCGATCTCCGTACGGACACCGCCCGGCTCGACCACGACAACCTGGACGCCCAGCGGCTCGACCTCCCGGCGGAGGGAGTCGCTGACCGCTTCCAGGGCGAACTTGGCGCCGGCGTACGCGCCGTAGGTGGCCATGGCGTACTTGCCGCCGATCGAGCTGATGTTGATCACGCGGCCCTTGGCACGCAGCAGTGCGGGCAGGAGCGCCTGGGTGACGGCGATGTGGCCGAACAGGTTGACCTCGAAGACGCGCCGCCACTCGGTCAACGGCAGGGTTTCGACCGGCGCGTTCACCTGGATTCCGGCGTTGTTGACGAGCGCGTGGAGCGGGCGCGGGTCGTCGGCGATCCGGGCGGCGAGTGCCTCCACCTGCTCGGACCTGGTGATGTCGAGGATGACCGGCTCGACGCCGGCCGCCCGGATCGCGTCGGCGTCGTTCTCCCGTCGCACGCCGGCCAGAACGTGGAATCCCTGCCGGGCCAGTTCCCGGGCGGTGGCCGCGCCCAGGCCCGTGGAGGCTCCGGTCACGACGATCAGCTTCTGCGTTTCGGATGACGTTGTCACCTTGGCGACGCTACCAGTTCGGATGACACTGTCAACTGTATGATGGGCGCCATGGTCACCCGCGCGGAGTCCGCCGCTGCCACCCGCCGCGCCCTGCTCGACGCGGCCGCCGAACTCCTCGACCTCGGCGGGCCCGAAGCGGTCACTCTGCGCGAGGTGGGCGCGCGGGCCGGGGTGACCAGGGGGGCGCCGTACCGGCACTTCACGGGCAAGGACAGCCTGCTGACCGCCGTCGCGACCGAGAGCTGGGAGCGGATCGCCGACCAGGTCCACGCGCTGCGGACCGACCCGGACCTGTCGGCCTCGGACCGGCTGCGGGGCGCTCTCCGTACGCTCCTCCGTGTCGGCCGGGACCGGCCGCACCTGTACCAGATGTTGTTCCGGCGCCCCGGACACCGCCCCGAAGAACTCGGTGAGGGACTGGATCACGTCCGGCGTCAGCTGTGCGGAACGGAGGGCGACCTGATCGCGGACCGCATGCGCGCGGCCGGGCGGTTCCGGGACGAGTTCCTGGCGATCGTCGCGGACGTCGTCGGGGGGCGCGACACACGGCACTACGGCGCCCTGCTGCTCAGCGGCGCCCACGGCATCGCGGACATGGAGCTGAGCGGCCACCTCGACACCGACCAGTTGCGCACCACTGCGGACGCGCTGGTCGACACCCTCGTCCGCATGGTCGCGAGCGGCGGCGAAACGGCGTAGCGGACACCGCGCCGCCGGAAGTCTCCGAAAGCGACTGCTCAGCGGATATGCCGGCCGGCGAGGGCGCGGGCCGCACGGGCGGCCTGCTCCTCGACGGACGAGGGGGTGTTCCAGAGGCCCGGCAGCATGTCCTGCCGCTGGAAGAGGGCCAGACCGTGGGCCGCCGCGGCGACCTGGACCAGCAGCTCGAACGCCTGGTCCGCGCCGGGGGCGATCCGGCCGGTGACAGGCATCAGGTCGTCGTGCAACACACCGCCCGCCCGGGCCAGTTCGGGGTGGCGGCTCTTGTCGAGGCCGGCCATGAACGTGATGTCGAACAGGGCGCGCTCCTCGACGGCGAACCGTACGTAGGCGACCGCGAACGCCGCCAGCTGCTCGGCCGGGTCCGTGTGCGCGGCCAGCGCGGCGCGGTAGCGGCGGCGCTGCTCCTCGTATCCCTTCACGGCCAGTGAGGCCAGCAGGGCCTCCCGGTCGGCGAAGTGCTTGTACGGCGCGGACACGCTCACCCCGGCCTTCCGGCAGGCCTCGGCGAGGGTGAATCCGTGCGGGCCGCGCTCGGCGACCAGGACGAGGGCGGCTTCCTCCAGCGCGTTGCGCAGATCCCCGTGATGGGTGCCGGTGGGGCGCCGTTTGACTGTCATGGCCTCAAGGTTAACACTATTCACCAGAAGGTGAATGGCATTCACCATGGGCGTGGGCCTCTCTTGGCCCGGTGGCGGCCACCGAGTGCCGGCCATCAACCCCCCGTACCCCCTACTTGTGGAGGAACCGATGCCCCGACCGAAGCCCGCACGCTGGACGGCCCGCGACATCCCCGACCAGAGCGGTCGCACGGCCGTGATCACGGGCGCCAACACCGGCATCGGCCTGGAGACGGCCAAGGCTCTCGCCCTGCGCGGGGCGGCGGTGGTCCTGGCGGTACGGGACCCCGACAAGGGCAAGCACGCGGCGGAGGAGATCGCCCCTGGGGCACTTCGCCCTGACCGGGCTGCTGCTGGACCTGCTGCCCGCCTCCCCCGCCTCCCGGGTGGTCACGGTCAGCAGCGCGGGCCACCGCATGGGCGGCCCGATCGATCTCGGCGATCCCGACTGGCGGGCCCGCCCCTACGACCGGACCGCCGCGTACGGGCATTCCAAGCTGGCCAACCTGATGTTCACGTACGAACTCGACCGCAGACTGCCCGCGACCGGACCGCTCGCCGTCGCCGCCCATCCCGGCGGCGCCGACACCACCGGCTCCCGGACCGCGATGTCCCACTCCTCGGCCCTCACCCGCGCGGCCTTCGCGGTGGTCCGGCCGCTGCTCCTCCAGGGAAGGTCGCCGATCACCGGGTCGTACGTCACCACGTGGCCTCCACGGATGAGCAGATCGTTGCCAGGGACACCGGACACAGCGCACTCGCCCTCACCGGCCCGCGGCGGGCACGATCGGCTCCCGGTGGGCCACTAGGTATACGGTGGATACTGTCTCCGTCCAGCATCGGACGGGGCCCAGGAGCCCGCAGGAAGGCAGTTCCGACTGCCCTGGTATCCCGGAGGGAACCTCATGACGGACACCGCGCACGTGCCGCGCGCCGACCAGGGGGCCCTGCTGCGGGACGTGCTCCAGAGGATCGGCGACAAGTGGTCGGTGATCGTCATCTGCCGCCTCGACGGCGCTCCCCGGCGGTTCAACGAGCTGCGCCGCCTCACCGACGGGATCACCCAGCGCATGCTGAGCGCCACCTTGCGCCGGCTCGAACGCGACGGACTGGTGAGCCGTACGGTGCACCCGACCGTCCCGCCCCGGGTCGAGTACGCGCTGACGGAGCGCGGCCGTGGCCTGCATACGATCCTCTATCAGGTCGTGGACTGGACCGAGGAGAACCTGGCGGGCATCGAGGCTTCGCGTGTTGCGTACGACACGGGGACGGGTGCGGACGCGGGTGCGGACACGGCGCCTGGCGCGGGGCGCTGACGACCCGTCCTGACCGGTGTGTTTCATGTGCGTTGCGATGAGCGCTTTCGATAGGGTGAGGGGCGGAGGTGACTGCTGTGTCGCAGCAGGACGAGCTTTTCGCTTCGGTCGACGCGCTGTTGGAGCAGGTGGCCGCGCAGGACGGGCTGCCCGAGCCGGACGAGCGCAAGCGCCTGCGGAAGGCGGCCGGCCTGAGCCAGGAGCAGGTCGCGAGGGCGCTGGACGTGCGCCGCGAGGCCGTGACCGCCTGGGAGGCGGGCCGCACCGAACCGCGCGCGCCGAAGCGGGCCGCGTACATCCGCCTGCTGGAGGGCCTCGCCGCCCGCCACCCCGCGCCGGCCGAGCAACCGCCCACGGCGCCACCGCCGCCCGAGCAGGCCCCAGCCCCGGTCCCCGCCCCCGCCCCGACCCCGCCGCCTCGCGCGGCCGAGCCGCCGGCCCCGGTCCGGCAGAGCCCCCCGGTGAGCCAACCGCCACGCCGACGCCCCACCCCCGCACGCACGTCCACCCCCACCGCTCCCACCACCTCCCCCGACCCCCGCTTCGCCAACGGCCCCCTCGCGGTCCTGGACGGTGAGGGGAACGCGTACTGCGCCGCCGGCACCGTCCTGGACTGCCCGGCCGACGACGTGGTCTCCCTCGTCGCCTGGACCCTCGCGGAGGCCGGACTCGGCGCCCCCCGCCTGCACCGCAACGGCAAGGACGCCGACCCGCTGATCGTGCTCACCGAGGGAGCCGCGGAACGCCTCGGCCTGCCCGCCGAGTTGGCCGACCGGCGCGCCCTGCGCCTGCCCGACGGCCACCCCGTCCTCAAGCGACTGGCCCGCGCCAAGTGGCAGTTGACCAAGCGCGGCTTCGGCCCGTGGGCGCGGATCTACCGGCCCGCACGGGACGGCCGCCGGCAGTGTGTGCAGCTCGCGGTGGTGCCCTGGGGCGCGCTCGACCAACGCGCCTGGGGTGACGCCGGCGCACTCTCTCCCGCGGACCTCGCCCATGTGCTGGGCTCCTACGCCACGTCGGTCCTCACCCCCCGCGGCTCCACCGCCGTCTCCGGCCTGGAGCTGATGACCGCCCTGCGGCCCCCGACCAGGGCGGTGCAGGACGAGACCGGCGCCTGGGTCTCCGGGCCGGTGCCCGGCTCGCTCACCGCCGCCGTCGACCCGGCGCCCCCCGAGGCCCCCGACGAACACCCCGTGGCCGCCGCGCTGTACCCCCGTACCCACCGGCGCACCCCTGACGAGGTGCTGGACGAGGAGGCGTACGACTGGATCCGTGACCCCGAGCTGCTGACCGACGAGGAGTGCGCGAAGCCGTACGCGGTCGGCATCGACGTCAACATGGCCTTCGCCGCCGCCGCGAACCGCCTGGTGGTCGGTACGGGCCCGGCGGTCCACGTGACGAACCCGGCCTTCGACAAGAAGCTGCCCGGCTCGTGGCTGGTCGACCTCTCCGGGATCGAGATCGACCCGCGCCTGCCGTCCCCCTTCACCCCGCAGGGGACCCGGCCGTCCGGCCCCGCCTGGTACGCGACCCCGACCGTGGCGTACGCGGCGGAGCTGGGCCATCCGGTACGACCCGCCGAGGCGTACGTCCGGCCCGCGAACGGGGCGTACCTCGACGCCTGGTACACCCGGCTGCGGGACGCCTACCTGGCCACCATGGAGCGGCTCGGCGTGGTCACCGGCATGTCCGAGCGGGACTTCCTGACCGCGATGGAACACCACAAGAGCGCCGACCCCGCGCAGGTCGCCGTGCTGACGGCCGTCAAGTCCACGGTCAAGGGCGGGATCGGCAAACTGCGGGAGCGCCCGCAGGGCACGGCGTACACCTTCGGCGAACGCTGGCCGTCCCTCGAACGCCCCACCTGGCGGCCCGACATCCGCGCCGCCGTCATCTCCGCCGCCCGCGTCAACATGCACCGCAAGATGCTCAAGCTGGCGGCCACCGGCCTCTTCCCGGTCGCGGTGCTCTCCGACTGCGCCGTCTACCTGTCCGACGGACCCTCACCCCTGGACTTCCTGCCGTACACCCCGGAGGGCAAGCCGCTGCCCGGCGGATTCCGGCTCGGCGTCAGTCCCGGCATGGTCAAGCACGAGGGCACCCAGGATCTGATGTGGGCGGTACGGATGCTCGACGCGGGCCACAACCCCGCGCGGCACATCAAAGGCACCGACGCCGCGATCGACGGGGAGTAACACCTGATGGGCATCCTGGGCGACAGTCTCGACAAGGCGGAGGCCAACACCTTCACGCGCCCGATCCCGGCGTCCGCGCAGGCGCGGATGAAGTTCCTCCTACGGAAGGAGGGCGGCTCGACCCGCGCGGTCGCCCGGCGCCTGGGCATCTCGCAGCGCACGGTGGAGCGGTACGTGAAGGGCCAGCTGAAACGCCCGCGCGCCGATCTCGCGGCGCGCCTCGCCGACGAGGTACGGAAGGACTGGCAGCCGAGGGTCAGGCAACGCGCCCGCCGGAAGGCCGCGAGCTCCACGGGCGTGGTGATCGAAACGCGCGCCCGCTTCGGCTTCACGGCGGCCCCCGGCACATCGGACGACGGTCGCATCCGCCGTATCACCCAGCACCTCCCGCCCCCGTACGCGGCCCGCCTCTTCGAGGCCCGCTCCGTGGGCGCCGCCGAGGACCAACTCCGCGCGATCGCCGCGGAGGGCCTCCAGGAGATCTACTTCAAGGACGGCGGCCGCCGCGCCCAGGGCCTGTCGGTCGAGTTCACGGACATCGACTACATCGAACTGGACTACTGACCAAGGCTCCCGCGCCCGTACGGCAGCCCGTTGTGACGGCCGATTGAGCCGAAGCACGATGGTTGTCACATAGGCAGGCTGGTTGTCACCGACGGTGTTGTGGGCGGTTGAGCCTGAGCGCGACAGGTCGACAACTGTGGTGTGACTGAGCACTAGAGGTGGCGGATGAGGACTTGATCTGGCGGGCTGTGCACGCTGGTGCGCCAGCCCTGAGGCCAGCCAGGTCGACCCGTAGTCGTCATGGGGGCCGTGCGGCGAAAGAGTTTGTCACGAGGTGGGATGTCGACAACGATCACCTCATGACGACCAGAAAGAGCCATGCCGTTTAGGCGCCTCGCTCCCCTCTCTACCGCTCGCGCGCCGCCGCCCGCCGCTCACCGCAGCGCCCGATGGCCGTGACCGCCCACCCAGGAGAGCCCGCCCGTGCAGACGACCGCCCTCACTCCCTACGCTCACCTCCCCCGAGCTCACCACGATCGCCACGTCCTGACCAGTACCGTCGACGTATTCGGTGTCGCCCACTGGCTGCTCGCCGAACACGCCCCGCAGCCCGGCGGCGATGTCCGGGTCTTCGACGCCCTGGTCGTGTCCGTCCATCCGGACGGCGCCGTCGAACTGACCGAGCTGCGCGCCGTCCGGGCCCGCTGGCCGCATCTGGACCGCCTGCCCGACGGCGGATTCGTCGTCGCTGCGTCTCGCGCCCGTCGGTACGAGGACGGGAACCAGGTCCAGCTCTTCGACGGACTCGGCCAGGAGACCTCATCCTTCTCCGTCGGAGACGCCATCGAGCACCTGCTCGTGGACGAGGCCGGCCTCATCTGGGTCGGGCACTTCGACGAGAACCCGTCCGGAATCCGTCGCTGGAGCACCACAGGCCACCCCATGTGGGCGTCGGACAGTGCCGACATCCCCGGCCTCTTCGACTGCTACGCCCTGAACGTGTCGGGCACCACCGCCTGGGCCTGCACCTACACGGACTTCCCGCTCGCTGAGATACGCCCCAACCGACGCGAACAGCCCGTGAGGGTCTGGACGAACCAGATACGGGGCGCCAAGGCAGTGGCTGTCCACGGAGATCAGGTGGCCTTCTACGGCGGCTACGGTGAGGAGCAGGACCGACTCGCTCACGGCAAGCTCACCGAATCATCGGTCGAGCCAACGGACGTCGGCCTGCTCACCCTCCCTGATGGCACCGCCCCGGGCCGCCGACGGGTCGTCGGCCGAGGAAACAGGATCTACGTCCAGGCCGAGCCGTTCACCGCGTGGGGCATGCTCGACCTCAGCAGCTGATACCCGACGCTGGCTGGGCCCATCAGCGAGATGCGCAGGCGCCCGGCGCCCGGCGGCCCTGACCTCCACGCGGGCACCTTCGGCGGCGATGGTCGCGGTCGTACGGGCGCCGACCGCCTCGGGGAGGAAGATCCGTACCGGCAGGCCCAGCAGCCGCCCCGTTCGGGCCAGCGCGTGCCCGTGGTTGCCGTCGCCGGCGGCGATCAACTCCATCGGGGCAGGGCGGCGGCGCGTGCGCGCATCTCCTCGACGGTCGCCGGTCCCGGCGGTGCGCCCACGCGCTCGGCGAGGACGCCGTGGACCGCGTACCAGACGCCGAGCGCCTTGAACGCCGGGAGTCCGAGGCGGGTCGACTCGTCCTTGACGAAGGCGCGCCGGACGCCGAGTCCGGCGGCGACCGCGGGCAGTTCGACCAGCGGCGTCGGGCCGGGCGCGGGCAGGGCCGCGTGGAAGAGGGGTACGTCGGCCGGTGGCGGCTCACAGGTCCAGTCCCTCGCGGTCGCGTTCACGTACCAGGAAGGGGCGCTGTCGACGGCTCGCGGTGCGGGGGACACCCGCCCACCCTCGCGCGTACGGAGCCGCCGGTTAAAGCGGCACTCCACAGGGTGGGACGGCCGGGCCGTGGAGCCGAACGCACGTACAGGGCAGGCACCGCAGTATCCTTTCGCATACTATTTGCCCCAGTTCCCCCGATCACACGTTTGGTTCCTTTGGGTGTAATTGATTGAACGGTCCATCCTCTTTGCCGGTCGGCGCGTTGTTCGGTGTGTGAATCCACGTGAACTCTGGGAGCGGAACATCGTCCTGGCGGAAGCTTTCTGTGCCAGCGACGAGCGTGTCCGCCAGGCGCAGTCGACGCTGGACGACGCGCAGGCCGAGCGGAACAGAACCCTCGCCGCCTTCGCCGTCACCGTCGGCAACGACGGCTCGGTGGCGGATCTGATGGGACTGAACGAGCGGGAGGTACGGGTGGCCCGCCGCACCGTCGGGCGGGAGGACGCGCGCAGCGTCGCCAAGAACCTCCTCCTGGTCTGCGCCGCCGAGGACCCGCCGGAGCCCCCGCTCCAGCCGAACTCCCCTGTCTCGACGGCCTCCACGGCCTCCCCGGTCGACACCACCACGGAGATGGAGGTCCATCTGCCGCACCCCAGGGAGGAGATGAACCCGCAGCACCCGGACCCGGCCCTGTACGACCCGTCCCCGCCGCCCCAGGCCGCGCCCATGACGGGGCCCATGGTCGAGGAGAACGTCGTCTGGTCGTCGAGCATGGACTCCGTCCTGCTGTGGAGCTGGCAGTCCGGCCTCGACCTCCAGACGGTGGCCGGCGAGCTGGGACTCGACCTGCGGACCCTCCTGCTGCGCGTGCAGACGCTCGCCGCCGACGGGCTGCTCACGTCCCCGTCCCCGTCGTCCGTCGACAACGGCCAGGCGGGGCGCCACCGCCGGCACTACGAGGAGGATCCCTACACGGCCCTGTTCAGCCCGGCCCCCGCCTCGTTCCCCTCACCCGTCTACCGCTGATCCCGCCCTCCCTCGTCTCCCTCCTCCCCCAGTCCCCGGTCCGGCCGTCCGCGCAGGTAGTTGTAGACCGTGGCGCGTGAGACCCCGAGGAACTGGGCGAGGGTCTGTACGGAGTGCTTGACCTGGAGGAAGCCCCGCGCCTGGAGGGAACGGACCAGTTCCTTCCGGGCGGCGGGCCCCAGGGCGCGCGGGGCGAGACGTCCAGGTTGAGACAGATGGCCGCGACGAACCGGCCCTCGCCGTTCCTGATCCCGATCGAGGTGCTCTTGGCGGCCCTGCCGCCGGGGACGCGGTCGGGGTGGTTCTGGAGGACGTCGGGGTAGCCGGGGTCCTGGATGCGGGCGAGGCCCAGTTCGGTGGCGAGGTCGCCCACCCGACGGCCGGACAGCCCGCCCTCGACCGCCCGTACGGCGTGCTCCGGGTCGCGCAGGTCGTGCAGGACGACCTCGCACAGCCCCGGGAACATCCGGCCGAGCGCGACGACGGTCTTCTCGGACTCCCGCAGCAGCTCGTCCTCGTCGCTCACGCGGTCCTCCCGGTCCCCTCGCCCCGTCCTGGCGACCCGTTCCCGTCGTCCTCCCCGGCGACCAGCCGTCCCATCACGGCGGGGGCCTTGAGCCCGGACCCGGTCAGCACCACGACCGTGGTCTGTCCCGGCCTGATGACCCCCCGGGCCGTGAAGAGGTCGATCGCCGCGGCGGCGGTCGCGCTGGTCGGCTCCGCGTAGAGCCCCTTGGCGGCGAGCCGGCGGACGGCGGACACGATGTCCGCCTCGGGGACCGCCGCCATGTCGCCCTCGGACCGCCTGATCGCCCGCAGCACCTCGGGGAGCCGTACGGGCCGCCGGATGGAGGCGCCCTCGGCGATGGTCGGCGCGTGGTCGACCGGTACGGGAGTCTCGCCCCCGGCCTGGAAACTGGCGTGCAGAGGGGCGCAGTTGGCGGGCTGGGCGACGAGCAGCCGGGGCAGGCGGCGGATTTGGCCGGCCGCCAGGAGTTCGGAGAAGCCCAGGTCGCAGCCGAGGACCACACTGCCCGCGCCGGCGACCGTGACGACGTTGTCGGGCGCGGTGAAGCCGAGATCCTCCCAGAGTTCGTACGCGAGGGTCTTGACGCCCTGAAGGAAGAACGGGTGCCAGTTGTGGCTGGCGTAGGGGGTGTCGGCCGAACGGCGGACCGCCTCGGCCGCCGTCGCGTCCCGGTCGCCCGGCACGAGGCGCACCCGCGCTCCGTACGCGCGGCTCTGGAGGATCTTCGCCTCCGACGTCGACTCGGGTACGAGGATCTCGGCGCCCAGGCCCGCGGCAGCGGAGTAGGCCGCGACGGAGGCGCCTCCGTTGCCCGAGCTGTCCTCGATCACGTCCGTGACGCCCTGCCCCGCCAGGTGGGAGATCATCACGCTCGTCCCGCGGTCCTTGAAGCTGCCCGTCGGGCTGAACCACTCCAGCTTGAAGGAGACCTGGACCGCGCCCCAGGAGGAGGCGAGGAGCGGCGTACCGCCCTCACCGAGCGAGACCGGGTGGTCCACCGCGACGGGCAGGGCGGCGCGGTAGCGCCAGAGCGAGCGGGTGCCGGTGTCCAGGTCGTCGCGGCCGATGCCCGGCAGGGGGGTCACGGTCAGGGGCGCGCCGTCGTCGCCGCGCCAGCGGCGGCCGGTCAGCGGGTAGGTCCTGCCCGACCGCTCGTCGAGGTAGCGGGGCGGTGTCGGACGTTCCATGGTCGGCTGCCCTTCGAACGGTGGGACGGGTCGCACGGTGGGACCAGTTGGACGAAAAATACAGGGCTGGCCCCTTCGTCGAGACGCAGCGCGTGGTCGCGGTCACCTCCCGCTCTCCGCGCCCGCCGTTTCCTTTGGCCTGATCGTTCGTTGTGCTGGCCGGCGCCTGCCACTTTTGTCGGAGCCGTGAAGCGAACGCCACTGACACATGGCGGGGATGGAGTCGAGATGAGCCCGGTGACCGGCGAGAAGCGGCGCATCGATGTGGACGGCACCAGGATCGCGTTCGTCGAAGCGGGACAGGGCGACCCGATCGTCTTCCTCCACGGCAACCCGACCTCGTCGTACGTGTGGCGCAATGTGATGCCCCACGTCACGGGACTCGGCCGCTGCCTGGCACCCGACCTGCCCGGAATGGGCGACTCGGACCCGCTGCCCGGGCGCGGCATGCGACTGGCCGACCACGCCGCCTTCCTGGAGCGCCTGCTGGACCGGCTGGACGTCCGGGAGCGCGTCGTGCTCGTGGTGCACGACTGGGGCTCGGTGCTCGGCTTCGACTGGGCGCGCCGTCACCCCGACGCGGTACGCGGCATCGCGTACATGGAAGCGATCGTGGCGCCGTTGACGCCGGCGCACTTCGCCGACGGGGGCGAGTTCATCGGACGCGTTCGCGGTCCCGAGGGGGAAAAGCTCGTCCTCGACGACAATGTGTTCATCGAGAGCTTCCTTCCCGGTGGCGTTCTGCGCGAGCTCACCCCGGAGGAACTGGACGTCTACCGCCGCCCTTGGCGCGAGCCCGGCGAAGCACGCCGCCAGATGCTGGTCTGGCCGCGCGAGCTGCCCCTCGACGGCGAGCCCGCCGACGTCACCGCCGTGGTCGAGGCCAACGCGGCCTGGCTCCGTACCACGCCGGTGCCGAAGCTGTTCGTCGACGCCGAGCCCGGCCAGTTCCTCACCGGCGACCCTCGCGAGCAGTGCCGCACCTGGCCCCACCAGCGCGAGCTCAGCGTTCCGGGAATCCACTTCGTCCAGGAGGACGCCCCCGACCGGATCGGCGCCGCCCTCGCGGCATGGCTGCCCGAGCTGCCCTGACCGCGTGCGTTCCACGCCCCGGCGGGTCACCCCGCACGCAGGACGGGCGGGTGTTACGGGCGGCTGCGGACGGTCGAGGAGCCGGTGACGGCACCTTGCGCCCACGCCATCGCGGAGGCGTGGCCGAACAGTCCGGGCATGCCGCCCGTGTGGAGGAAGACAGTGCGCTGTCCCGGCCGTACGTCCCCCTCGGCGACCGCCGCGATCAGACCAGCCATGGCGCGGCCCGTGTACACCGGGTCCAGCACCACCCCCTCCGCGCGCGCCGTCGTCGTGAGCGCGTCCGTCACGGCGTCGGTGAGGTCCGCGTACCCCGCGCCGATCTGGTCACGGCGCAGACGCAGCGCGTGCGGAGCCCGCGCCCCGGGCCCCGCGAGGCCGGCGACGAAGTCCGAGACGACCTGGACGGGATCGGTGACGGCTCCGACGTCCACGCCGAGGACCCGGTCCGCGCCGAGCGCGTGGACCAGGCCCGCCATCGTCCCGCCGGATCCCATCGCGACCACCACCGTCGCCAGGCCGGGAGCCTGAGCCAGCAGTTCGTGCCCCGCTTCCGCGTATCCCCGGGCGGCGAGAACACTCGACCCGCCGAACGGGATCACGGCGGGCTCGGCGCCCTGGGCGCGCAGCTCCTCCGCGACCTCGTTCAGGACGGCGTCCAGACCCGCCTGGTCGACGTCGCCCGCCCAGACGATCCGGGCGCCGAGGATGCCGTCGAGCGCGATGTTCCCGCTCACCGCGACGGGCGGTGAGCCTTTCAGTACGAGGACGGCGTCCATGCCGAGGCGCGCCGCGGCGGCGGCCGTGAGCCTGGCGTGGTTGCTCTGCGGTGCGCCGCTGGTGACCAGGGTCCTGGCGCCCTGCCGGAGGGCCGCTCCCGCGGTCCACTCCAGCTTCCGCACCTTGTTGCCGCCGCCCGCGAGACCGGTGAGGTCGTCGCGTTTGATCCAGAGGTCGTCCGGTTCCAGCCCGATGAGCCGGGCGAGGCGCGGCGCCGGCTCCAGCGGGGTGGGCCAGGTGCCGAGCCGTACGGGAGTCTCGTCACTCATCCGGCTCTCTCGATCGGATCGCGGGGAAGGTTCCTCAAGGGCAAAGGGCAACGGTGAACGGGTCAGGTCGTGTGGGCGTCGAACAGGGCGCTGACCGACTCTCCGTTGTGGATGCGCCGGACGGCCTCCGCGAGGGCCGGGGCGATCGAGAGGACCCGCAGCTTCTCGGTGTGATCCTCCAGCGGGATCGGCACCGTGTTCGTGCAGACGATCTCCAGCACGTCCGGCTGCGCGGAGAGGCGCTTGAGGGCGCCGGCGGAGAACAGCCCGTGCGTACAGGCGACCCGGATCGAGCGGGGCTTCATCTCGCGCAGCCGGTCGAGGAGTTCGAGGACCGTGCTGCCCTTGGCGATCTCGTCGTCCAGCACGATGACGTCGCGGTCGGTGACATCACCGATGACCGCGCTGATGCTGACCCGGTCGTCCGCGAAGCGCTGCTTGGCGCCCGCCGCCACCTGCGCGCCGAGCATCCGGGCGAAGGCCGCGGCCTCCTTGGCGTTGCCGAGGTCGGGCGAGACGACGGTGGTCCGCGACAGGTCGTAGTCGTGGAAGTGCGCGGCCAGTTCCCGCAGGGCGTGCAGGTGGTCGACCGGTACGGAGAAGAAGCCGTGCATCTGGGGCGAGTGCAGGGTCATCGCCAGCACCCGGCTCGCTCCCGCCGTCACCATGAGATCGGCGACCAGCCGGCCGCCGATGGAGATCCGCGGCGCGTCCTTCTTGTCCGAGCGCGCGTACGCGTAGTGGGGCATGACCACGGTGATACGGCTGGCCGACGCGCCCCGGGCGGCGTCGCACATCAGCAGCAGTTCGACGAGGTTCTCCTGGACCGGGGTGACCAGGGGCTGGATCAGGAAGACGTCCCGCTCCCGGCAGTTGGCCTGGAGCTGCACCTCCAGACAGTCGTTGGCGAACCGACTGGTGCGTACGGGGCTGAGCGGAACGCCCAGGTGCCCGCACACCTCGGCCGCCAACTCGGGATGTGCACTACCGCTGAATACAGCGATGTCTCGCACGAAAACGGCTCCTCGCATGATCGACCGGGGGTCCGTGGGTCATGCTACCGGCCGCTTCCGGACGCCGGATCCCCGGCCGGTCCGAGAGCCGCGGCGATCCGCTCCGGCCGCAGACCGGGCGCGAGAGCCAGCGTGACGATGACGGACGCCAGGGCCATGACCGTGATCGCCGTGGCGGGCAAAGTGTACTGCGCGACCGCCCCGGCGAGGGCCGCCGCCACCCCCTGCATGGTCAGCCGCCCGGAGGTGTCGAGGCCGAGGGCCTGCCCCTGGATGTCGTCCGGGGTCAGCGCGATCAGGCTCTCCTGGAGCAGCAGGCTCGACGCGAAACCGATCGAGGCGAGGGTGGCGGCCGCCGCCGCGAAGGGCGCCGCAGGGTGGCACACGAACACCAGGTAGGGCAGGGCGAGCAACAGGCGCAGCGGGGCGCCCAGCCGCTCGCGCCGGCGCGGGGGCAGGAAGCGGCCGGCGAGGGTGTCGCCGATGAGCATCCCGAAGGCCGCGCAGGCGAAGAGCAGACCCGCGTTCCGGGGGTCGTAGGGGACGAAGAGGGATTCGCAGCCGACTATCAGCCCGTTGGGCACCCACAGGGCCAGGAAGACCGTGCGCCGGGCGGGCGACGACCAGAGCCGGCTGTTGGTACGCCACGTCTCGGCGACCGAGGGTCTTCCGGCGGTACGGGGCGGGCGGGACGAGAGCCCGGCGGCGGCGAGGACCGCGGAGGCGGCGCCGAGGGCGGCGGCGGTGAGCAGGGCCCCGCGTGGGGAGAGGACCGCGAGCAGGACGCCGCCGGTGGCGTACCCGGCGATCTGCATGGTGCCGACGGACATGTTGAGGACGGAACGGCCCAGCAGGTAGCCGTCCTTGGGGAGGATCTCGCTCAGCAGCCCGTAGCGCACCCCGCCGCCGACCGAGGTGACCAGGCCCTCGACGAGGAGGACCGTGAAGACGGCCCACAGCGGCAGGCCCGGTACGGCCAGGACAGCGGTGCCCGCGCCGACGACCAGGGCCACGGCGGTCATCGCGGAGCGCGGAGGCAGCCGGTCGGCCGCGGACAGCAGCAGGGTCGCGCCGAGCACCTGCGCCAGGGAGGGGCCGAACATGCTGAGGGCCGAGAGCAGGGCGGAGCCGGTGGACCGGAACACGAGCGTGGCCAGGGCCAGTCCGCCGACGGTCGTGGCGGCGACCTGCACGGAGCAGGTCAGGAAGAAGGGGGTGAACTCAGGGGTGCGGAAGAGCTGCCCGTAGGTGCGCATGGACGGCAGTCTCATCAGGGCCGTACCCGCGGCGTTATTGTTTCGCGTGGAGGCGAAACCATGGGCTGGTGGCAGATCGGTACGGACACCCTGGCGGGCAGCCGGTTCGTGATCTCGCCACTGGCGGAGACCACGGCGAGCCTGTTCGCCCTGGAGCGGGGCGCTCCGGCGCACCCGGGCGAGCGGGGGTGGTTCGACGCCCACGGGCCGGCGTACCGGGAGCGGCTGGCGGCCGATCCGCAGGCCGCGGAGCTGGTGCGGGCGGCGCGGGGGAACGGATGGAACGCGGACTTCATGACGCCCACCCCCGGGGCGCACCCGGCCCCCGTGCCGGAGGGTGACGGGAGCGCGGCGTTCACGCGGGAGCTGGCCCGGATCAGGGAGACCTCGCCGGAGGCCGTACGGGCGGATCTGGCGGTGGCCCAGGGCCGGCCGGTCCCGGAACGGCTGATCCGGTCCGATCCGGCGGGGCGCGTCGCCGACCTTCTGGAGTGGGTCTGGACGGAGACGGTCCTGCCGTACTGGCCGGCCCGGCGGCGGATCTGTGAGGCCGATGTGGTCGCGCGGACCCGGCAGCTGACGCTCGGGGGCTGGGCCGCCGCCCTGGACGACATGCGTCCGCGCATGCGCTGGCTCGGGGAGGGGCGGTTGCAGATCAACACCCGCGCGTACCCGCCTCGCGAAGTGACCGACGCGCAGCTGGTGTTCGTGCCCGTCACGCCCCGGTCGGGGTGGGTCTGCTGGGAGGAGCCGCCGCACCGCTACGCCGTGGTGTACCCCTGTACGGGCCCGGCGGCCGGGCCGGGCGGGGCGGCCGAGCCGGAGGCGCTGGGCCGGCTGCTCGGGTCGTTCCGGGCGCGGGTCCTGCTGTTGCTCGACACCCCCAAGAGCACGACGCAGTTGGTGGGGCTGACCGGTATGGCGCTCGGTTCGGTGGGCCGCCACCTCAAGGTGCTGCTCGACGCCCGTCTGGTGGTCAGGCAGCGGGCGGGGCGGTCGGTGCTCTACTGCCGTACGGCGGCCGGGGACGGCCTGGTGGCGGCGCAGAGCGAGGCGTGAGCGGTTGTCATCCGGCTCGACGGGCCTCAACACTCCCGTGATCGCATGCGAGTTCGAACACATCGTGTTCTTGTTTTGACCCTTTCCCCTTCCATATGACCGGTTATCGCTCTCCCTGATGACTGATTGTGACTCTTTTCGGGACCGGGAAGCGCTGCGCAAAGCAGCGGCGGCTCTGCATAATCGCTGCGTCCCCAGGAAGGAAACGTCCGTGACGCAGGAATCTTGCCCCCGTTGTTTCGCACCTCCGGGCGAGGCCGGTCATCCCGACTGCGCGTGCGCCACCCGGGCCGACATCGCCGGGACGAGCCTCACCGACCCGGCGGACCGGTCCGGTGACGGCGATCAGATGCACGTACGCCCGTATGTCTCGCTGGGGAGCGGGACCGACGCCCCGGAACGCGCGGCCGGGCCGACCGCTGCCGCCGACGCCGCCGACGCCGAGCGGGAGCGCGCCAAGCGGGAGCGCGCGGCCTTCGGCCCTCCCGGCAGCGCCGCGGCCGAAACGACGGCCGTGCAGGGTGTGGTGGCAGGAGCGGCCGCCCACGACAGCGACGACAGCTACGACAACGACGATGCCGACGACAACAACGATGATGCCGGCGACGACGCGGGTGCGGGTGGCGCCGGCGGTGGGGCCGGGGAAAGCGCCGGTGAGGGCTCCTTCGGCGACGACGAGCCGGGCGAGCCGCCCGCCCGCCGCCGCAAGGGCGTCTACCTGGCCGTCGCCATCGCCGTGGTCGCCGCCGTCATCGCGGTGTCGGCCGGTGTCGCGGTCCGGGGCGGCGGCGAGGACGAGGCGGCGGGCCCCGGCTCGGCCTCCTCGGCCGCGCGGACGGCGCTCCCCGAAGCCACCGGCACGGCCGGCGACAAGGCCTCCCCGACCCCGGACAGTCCGTCCCCGGACGCCACCTCCTCGCCGTCGGACGACCCGGGCGCGAGCCCGTCCGACGAGTCCTCGGCGTCCGCCTCCGCCTCCGCGACCTCCGCGAAGGGCGAGGCGGGCGAGGACACCCCGGCGTCCCCCACGGCCTCCGCCTCGCCGAGCGGGTCCACGTCCCCCGGCTCCACCCCGTCGTCGGGCCCGGCCGTCCTGCGGGAGGGTGACACAGGCCCGGAGGTGGTCGAGTTGCAGAAGCGGATGAGCCAACTGCTCCTGCGCTACCTCGGGATGCCGGACGGCACGTACGACGCCGAGCTGGAGCGCGCGGTCGCCCGCTACCAGAAGGACCGCGACATCACCGGTGACGCTTCCGGTGTGTACGGGCCCGCCACCAGGAAGGTCCTGGAGGCGGAGACCGAGAAGCCGTAGGCCGGGCCCCCCGCCGGGCCGTCAGGAAAGGGCGAGGGCCCCCACGTCCGCCGGCGTGGGAGCCCTCGCTCTTCCCTCACCTCAGGTACGCACCCGGCTCAGCGGTCGCACCTCAGGCTCTTGAGGTCGACCGCGTCCGCCATCGCCTGCATGCCCTTGTCGTTCGGGTGCAGGCGGTCGCCGCCGTCGAAGACCGGGAGCAGCCTCTCCTGGTCGTACGGGCTGCGCAGCATCCGGTCGAAGTCGGCGACGCCGTCGAGTTCACCGCTGGTCCTGATGAACGCGTTGACGCCCTGCCGTACGGCCTCGCCCTCGGAGTCGTACTCCGACCAGCCCTTGAAGGGCAGGACGGTCGCGCCGACCACACACTTGCCCGCCGCGTGCGACCGTTCGATGATCTCCCGGTATCCGGCGATCAGGTCGGCCACCGTGACGCCGGAGTGCGCCTTGATGTCGTTGATGCCCTCGAAGAGGAGCACCGTACGGACGCCGGGCTGTGAGAGCACGTCCCGCTGGAGGCGGTTCAGCGCGCTCTGCCCTGCGCCGTCCGCCAGGACCTTGTTGCCGGAGATTCCCTCGTTGGCCACGCCCTTGACGCCGATCCCGGCGGCACTCCGGAGGCGGCGGGAAAGGTAGTCGGGCCACCGCCGGTTGGTGTCGGCGCTCGACTGCCAGCCGTCGGTGATGGAGTCGCCGAGGGTGACCACGGCGCCGGTGTTCCGGTCCGTCTCCACGCTCACCGCGTCGAGGTAGTACCAGGACCCGGTCCGGTCGGTCCAGCTCGCGGCGCTCTCCTCGGCGGTGTGGTTGCCCGCCGTGGCGTACGAGGTCTGCATGGCCATGCCGTGGCCGGTCGAGGCGCCGCCCGCGCTCAGCACGTGGTAGCTGACGACCAGGTCGCTCTGGGCGGCCAGCCGCCCGGACAGCGGGTCGCTGACCACACTCTCCCCCGCCGCGACCGTGACCGAGCCCGCG
This sequence comes from Streptomyces sp. NBC_01317, assembly GCF_035961655.1. Lineage (NCBI taxonomy): Bacteria > Bacillati > Actinomycetota > Actinomycetes > Kitasatosporales > Streptomycetaceae > Streptomyces > Streptomyces sp. NBC_01317. Next base: position 195,822 of record NZ_CP108393.1, read on the forward strand.
CCGCCGAAGGTGAGCGCGCGGTTGCTGCCACTCACGAGCTGGGCGCCCTCCTTCCGCTTGCCGGCGTACACGCTGTCGAAGGTGAGCGGCTGGTCTCCGAACGCGTTGGAGAGCCGGACGCGGGTGCCGGTGCCGCCGACACTGGTACGGACGACGGCCCGGTAGCTCCGGTCGCGGGGTGCCTCGCCCTGCCGGTCCACACTCGCGCCCCAGGTGACGACCTGGTGGCGGCCCGACGCGCTCGCGGCGGTGGCACGTACAGCCGTCGCGTCCCCCGACGACGCCGTCGCGGACACCGCCGTCGCCGGGGCGCAGAGGGTGACGAGCAGCGCGGCGACCAGGCCCGCCGCGTACCGGCGGCGGACCGGCCGTGGCCGTCTCACGTCAGGTCCCGCAGGGACACCGAGGCGCCCGGCTTGAGGCTGACCTTCTGCGTCCTGCCGCCGGACCGCACGGTGGTCGTACGGCCGCCGACACTGCGCAGCCGCGCCTCGGTCACCTTGCCGGCCTTCCACCGCAGGTCGAGGACAAATCCGCCCCGCACCCCCACGCCGGCGATCGCGCCGGAGGCGGCCCACGCGTCGGGCAGCGCGGGCAGCAGCTCGACCAGGCCGGGCCGGGAGTAGACCAGCATCTCGATCATGGCGGCGGCGGTGCCGAAGTTGGACTCGATCTGGAAGATGCCCCGTCCCTTCTCGACCTCGTAGATGTCGAAGAGGTTCGGGGCGGTGCCGTTGGTGCCGCCGATGGACGGCCGGAGGTTGGTCACGACACCCTGGTACGCCTTCTCGGCGTCCTTGAGCCGCGCCCAGCACAGGCTGCGCCAGGCGTTGGCCCAGCCGAAGCTGTTCGTCCCCCGGGCGGTGAGCAGGGCGGTCGCGCCGTCGACGATCTCCTTCGGCGTGGAGGCGTCGGGGCGGATGCGGTCCCCGGGGAACAGCCCGATGAGCGGGGAGAGGTGGCGGTGGGTCGTCTCGCCGAGGTTGTCGGGGGACATCCACTCCTGGAGCCAGCCCGACGTGGGGCTCACCTCGGGGAGGTACAGCCGCTCCCGGAGCGCGCCGACCGTCCTGCTGTGCGCGGCGTCCTTGCCGAGGACGTCGGTGGCGGTGCGGAAGTTGCCGAAGAGCGCCCAGACCAGTTCCTGGGCGTACGTCATGCCCTGGGCGTCCTGCGGGCCGTGCTCGGGCGACCAGTCCTTGTCGTCGATGAGCACCTCGCGGGTCTCGCCGGTGGCCCGGTCGGTGACCGTCGTGGTGATGAGGCGCGCCTCCCAGAACTCGACGGCGCCCTTGAGCAGCGGGTAGATCTTGGCGAGGTACGCCTTGTCCTGCGTGAACTCGTAATGCTCGAAGAGGGAGTTGGCCAGCCAGGCGCTGCCGCCGGGGTGCCACCACCAGCCGTTGCCCCCGTGGACGTTGGTGGAGAAGGAGACGGCCCAGCCGCCGACCTTGCCGGTGGAGTTGCGGAACCGGTTGCGCGGGTCCTGGTAGAGGTCGTGGGTGAGCTTCGTCCACGAGGGGAGCTGTGCCACGCAGTAGTCGGCGAACGCGTCGAACAGGCCTGACAGGCCCGCCCGGTCGGCCATCCAGTAGTTCATCTGGATGTTGATGTCGGTGTGGTAATCGCCCATCCAGTCCGGGTCGTTGCCGTCCAGCCACAGCCCCTGGAGGGCGACGGGCAGGCTGTCCCGCGATCCGGCGATCATCAGGTAGCGGCCGAACTGGAGGTACGACGCTTCGAGTTCGGGGTCCGCCTCGCCGTCGGTGTAGCGCGCCCTGACCCGCTCCCAGGTGTCGAGGCCGCGCTGGAACGCGGACGACTGCCCGAGGGAGATGTCCATCCGCTCGAACAGCTCGCGGTGGTCGGCGACATGGCTGTGCAGGAGGGTGGTGGCGGAGTGGCGGGCCGCCGCGAGGACCTTGGTCCTGGCCAGCGGCTCCGGGTCGACGGCGCGATCCCGGTAGCCGGTGGCCGCGTCCGGGGCGTAGTCGGTGCCGCCGCTGACGACGACCGTCAGCTCCTTGCAGTCCGTGAAGGTGATCCGCGTCCCGTCGACGGCGACCTTGCCGGTGTCGCTGTACGCGGTGACGGCGGCGCCGTACCGCAGTCCCCCGTCCGGGAAGGAGCCGTGGAACGAGGCGTACTTCCGTGCGCGGTCGGCGGTGGTCTTCTCGTCGTGGGTGCCGGCCAGGCTCACCGAGCCGGTGTAGCGCCCGCCGCCCTTCTGCGTGAAGTGCAGGACGATGGCGTCGTCGGGGTGGCTGGCGAAGATCCGGCGCTCGTAGGTCGCTCCGGAGCGTACGTACGTGGCGGAGACCACGCCCTGGCTGATGTCGAGGTCCCGCCGGTAGGAGGAGAGCGACGACAGGTCGTGGTCCGGGATGTCGACGGTCAGCCGCCCGAGCAGGGTGAACGAGCCGAAGTCCTGGCGTCCGTAGGGGAATTGGCCGTCCGCGTCGAGGGTGCCGTTGAGGCCGCCGGTCCACAGGGTGGCGTCGGTGAGGAGCAGCACCTCGCGGGAGGGGTCGTTGCCGGCGAGGGCGCCGAGCCGGCCGTTGCCGACCGGCAGGCCCTGCTCGATCATGTTCGTGTCGGACGCCGGCGCCTGGTACCAGAAACGGGTCGCCGACGCCTCGGAGAGCAGGGGGGACCTGGTCTGCCGGACCACGGGTCCGGAGGCGGCGAAGGCGGGCAGGCCGCCGAGGGCGGTGAAGGCGCCCACCGCGGCGGCGAGCGAGAGGGCTTCCCGCCGGCTCGGGCCACGGGGGGACGTCGGGGCGGGCGCGGCTGCGCCGGTGTGCTGGTCGTCCACGGAGCACTCCATTCCGGAGGGGCGGTGCGGGCCTGCGGGTGCCGGGCCGCCGGGAGAAGGATGGGGCCGGTGCGGGGCCCGGGCTTCGGAGCCCCGCACCGGTGTGGAGAGAGGGCCGCGCGGGACTACAGCCGCGGTACGGCGATCCGGTCGATGTCGGGCGCGTAGTCGTCGCCGCTGTCGATGGTGATCGTGTTCGTGCCGGCCTTGAGGGTGACCGGGACGGTGACGGTCTCGACGGTCCCCCAGTCCGCGGTGGACGGGAACTTCAGCGCGGTGGCGCCGTTGCCGTTGCTGGAGATCTTCGCCGGGCGGGAGTCACCGCTGATGTAGGAGACGTCGATCATGTAGTGGCCGGCCTTCGTGGCCACGACGTCGTTGAACCGGACCTTGCCGCCCTGGTAGAGGTTGCCGACCTTGTGCGTGCCGGAGCACGCGCCGCAGTCGCCGATCGAGGCGTTGCCGCTCAGTGTGTTGGCCGGCGACTCGGCCTCGTACGCCGTCTTCTTGAAGGCGGTTCCGCGCGGGGTGACGGTGAACAGGCGCGAGCCGTGAGCCGGCAGGGCCTGAGTGACCTTGTCCTTGAACGTACCGAGGTCTTCCTTGTTCCAGACGTCGCGGACCTTGCCCTGGCCGGTGAAGCCGAGGGACTGCCAGTCGGCGGTCACGGCTGCGGAGGAGTCGGCGAGGTTGAACAGGGCGACGGTGTAGCTGCCGTCGGCGTTCTTCGCGCTCCACACCTGCTGGTCGCCGGTGGCGGTGACGGGCCGCGCGGGCGGGGTGCTGCCCTGGTTGATCGCGAGGACGTCCCTGTTGGTCAGCAGGGAGACGCCGTAGTCGTCGAGACGGGTCAGGTCGTCACCGGTGTAGAGGGGCGACTTGGCGATGGCCCACAGGGTCATGTAGCTCTGCCGCTCGGCCTTGGTCAGACCGTCCATCTCGCCGTTGCCGACGTCGATCGCGTCGAGGTCGTTCCAGCCGCCGGGACCGGCGAACCGGGTCCACTTGGGGGTGTCGTCGAAGCGGTCGTTCACCGAGTTCTCCCACGACACCAGGGTGTTGCAGTAGCACTCGACGTCGGTGTCGATCCGCCAGCCGTTGGTGTACTTCTGCCAGTCGGCGGCGTGGTTGATGTCCAGCGACCAGGAGACTTCGAGGTGGAGCGGGCGGCCGGCGGTGGCTATCGCCTTCTGCCAGGCGGCCACGTCGGCGATGTTGTCGTAGTTGTCGCCGCTCTTGAAGGACCCGGGGCCGACGCCGTCGAGCTTGAGGTAGTCGTACCCCCAGTCGGCGAACATCCGCGCCTGCGAGTCGACGTACTTCTGCGCGCAGGGGCCGGAGAAGTCGATCTTGTACGCGCTGTCCCAGCCGTTGGTGGTGCGCAGGTCGGAGTAGACGATGTCGGCCGTGGTGCAGCCGGGCGCGTCGAAGATCGGGACCTTGCCCTCGCCGTACGCCTCCTTCTGGAGGCCGACGGGCAGGTAGATGCCGGCCTTGAGGCCCTTCGCGTGGATGTCGTCGGCGACGGGCTTCATGCCCCGGGGGAAGCGGCCGGGGTCGGCGGCCTGGCGGCCGTACGCGTCGAAGCGGGGCTTCCACGCCAGGTCCATCCACCAGCCGGCGTCGATGTTGACGTATTCGTAGCCGTACTTCTTGAGCTTGGACGCGAGCGCGTCGGTCTGCTTGAGGACGTTCTTCTCGGTCAGGTAGCTGTAGTCGCCGTCGGGGTTGAGGCCCGGGTACTTGGACGACTGCATGGACCAGCTGGTCCAGCCCATGAAGGGCTTCTCGGCGAGCCCGGCGGCGGCATCGGCGGCCGGGGCCGCGGCGGGGGCCTGGGCGACGGCCGCCCCGGCGGTGGTGGGGGTGGCCGCCATAGCCGAGGGGACGGCGGTGGTCAGGCCGGCCGCGAGGGCCAGGACGAGCACGGCTCTGAAGGGGTACGCGGGTGACCGCATGGGTCAGGACCTCCTGTTGTCGGCGCATGGACGTGCACGGAGCGTGCGTGCGGTCGGGGCAGGGGGACGGGCGTACGGGACAACGGTCGTACGTAGGCCCGTCCTTCGGCTCAGCCCTTGCCCGAACCGATGGTCAGCCCGCTGATGAACTGGCGCTGGAGCGCGAAGTACACCAGCAGCGTGGGGATCGCGGTCATCAGCGCACCGGCCGCGATCAGGTTGGGGTTGGTGAAGTACTGGCCCTGGAGGTTGGCCAGCGCGGAGGTGATCGGACGCTTGTCGCCGGTCTCGATCAGCGCGAGCGACCAGAAGAAGTCGTTGTAGATCCAGATCGATTCGAGCGTGGCCAGCGCCGCGAAGGCGGGGCGGCACAGCGGCAGCACGATCTGGAAGAACTGGCGCCACACGGGAGCGCCGTCGACCAGCGCCGCCTCGGTGATCTCCTTGGGGATCGTCCGCATGTAGTTGCTGAGGACGAAGGTGCAGAAGCCGCACTGGTAGGCGATGTGGATGAAGACGATGCCCCACACCGAGTTGTAGAGCAGGAACGAGTCGCTCATCCACCCCGGCAGCGGGATCAGCAGGTAGAGCCGGTACAGCGGGGTGATGAGCACCTGGGCGGGCAGCAGGTTGCCCGCCGTGAAGAGCATCAGCAGGACGATGTTCCAGCGGAAGTCGAAGCGCGAGACGAAGAACGCCACGGCGGCGGAGAACAGCAGGGTGCCGAGGACCGCGGGGACCGTGATGAGCACGGAGTTCCAGAAGAAGTGCGGCATCCCGGACTGGCTCCAGGCGTCCGAGAAGTTCTCCAGGCTGAGGCTGCGCGGCCAGGAGAGATACCCGTTCCTGCTGGTGTCCGAGTACGGCCGCAGCGAGGTGTAGACCGCCCAGAGCAGCGGGACGAGCCACAGCAGGGCGATGCCGCCGAGCAGGACGTGGCGGCCCGCCTGGCTCTTGGGACGCGAAGGGCCGGATTCCTGCGACGCGGTACGGCGGGTGCGTGAGCCGGCGGCCGGCGGTGTGGCGGTCGCGGTCACTGGTCCTCCTTGCGGAAGGTCTGTACGAGGAAGGTCCCGATGGCGAGCAGGGAGACCACGAGCAGGACCACCGCGAGGGCGGAGCCGTAACCGATGTGGCTGGACTCGCCGATGATGTTGTCGGTGATCAGGAGGGAGAGCAGCTCCATGCCCGGTTTGCTGCCGACGCCGCCGCCGAGGACGTACACGATGTCGAAGGCGCGCAGCGACTCCATGACGGTGACGACCAGGATGATGATGTTGACGGGCTTGAGGGCGGGGAAGACGACGCGCAGGAAGGTCTGGCGTTCGTTGGCGCCGTCGAGTGACGCGGCTTCCTTGAGCGCGGGATCGAATCCCTTGAGGCCGGCCAGGTAGAGGATCATGATGTAGCCGGTGTGCCGCCAGGCCGACGCGACCAGTACGGCCCAGAGGTTGAGGTCCGGGTCGCCGAGCCAGTCGATGTGGTGGCCGGGCGCGACCCCGTCGAGGATGCCGTTGAGCAGTCCGTTGTCGGGGTTGTAGATGATCTCCCAGATGAAGCCGACCACGGCCAGGGACAGCACCATGGGCAGGAAGATCGCGGTCTGGTAGATCCGGGTGAAGCGGATCTTCCGGTCGAGCTGGTAGGCCAGGAAGATGCCGAACGGGGTGGGCAGCAGGGCCGTGAAGAGCAGCCAGACCACGTTGTGCTGGACGGCCGGCCAGAACGGCGGGTAGTTGGTGAAGATCTCGTGGTAGTTGTCCAGTCCGATCCAGTGGATGTCGGACAGCGCGATGCCGTCCCAGCTGGTGAAGGACAGACCGATGGACGCCAGCGCCGGCAGCCAGACGAAGACGAGCAGGGCGAGTACGGGGATGCCGACGATGACCGCGAGGAAGAGACGGTCACCGGCGCTGAGCCTGCGCGGCCGGGGGCGGGCGCGCGGCGTGGTGGGGGGCGCTGGGCGCACGGAGGACATGGTGGAACCTTCCCGGTCCTGATCAGGCGGTGAAGAAGCGCGAGCGCTGGGACTCGATCTTCTTGAGCAGGGCCGAGCCGTCGTCGGGGTGTCCCAGCCACTGGGTGAGGCCGGGGAGCACGACGGTCGAGATGAAGCCGGGGTCGCTGTCCCGGTCGGCGAACTGGGTGATGTGCTTCGCCGACGCGATGAGTTCGGCGGACTTCTTCTGGAGTGCGTTGTACGTGCTGGTGTCGGCGCCGGAATTGACGGCGACATTGCTGGGGTCGACGCCCATGTAGAGGTTCTCGGCCCCGGCGCTGCCGAGGAACTCCAGGAGCTTGGTGGAGCCGTCCAGGTTCTTGGGCTTGCGGCTGAGCATGAAGCCGTCGGTGGGGGCTTCGACGGTGTCCTGGCCGAAGGACGGGTCGATCGTGGGGAAGGGGAAGAAGTCGATGTCGTCGCGGAGCTTCTCGTCCGTGATCTGCTGGCCGAGGAAGAGGCCGATGACGGCCATGCCGGACTTCTTGTCGAGCAGCGACTGGGCCGCGTCCTGCCAGGACCGGCCGCCCGCGCCTTCCTGGTAGTACGGGCTGATCTCGCGCCAGAGGTCGAGCGTCCTGCTGGTGCGCCTGTCGGTCCAGGCGGCCTCGCCGCGCATGAGCGACATGTGGAAGTCGTAGCCGTTGGCGCGGAGGTTGAGGTAGTCGAAGGCGCCGAGGACGGACCAGCTGTCACCGCCGCCGTAGCCGGAGGCGATCGGCGAGAGGCCGTCCTTCTTCATCTGCTTGGCCAGCGCGGTGAACGCGCTCCAGGTGGCGGGCGGCTGGTAGCCGCGCTCCTGGAACACACTCTTCCGGTAGAACACGGCCCAGGGGTAGTTGTAGAGCGGGACGAAGTAGAACGTGCCGTCCTGGCCCTTGGACAGCTGCTTGGCGGCGTCGCTGAAACCGGAACCTATCGTGTCCCACACGTCGTCGACGGGGTGGGCCAGGCCCTTCTTGGCGAAGAACTGCATGCGGTAGCCGGCGAACCAGGTGAAGACGTCGTCCGGGGTGCCCTGGAGGTAGTTGGAGATGCTCTTCTGGAACGTGTCGTGGTCGACGGTGTTCGTCTTGACCTTGAGGCCGCTGTCCTTGGTGAAGGCGCCGGTGACGGCCGAGTAGGCCTTCTTGGGAGTGGCGTCCGCCCCGTTGGAGCCGAAGGTCACCGTCTTCGGGTCGGCGGCGGGCCCTCCGCCGCAGGCGGTCAGGACGGGCGCGGCCAGGGCGGCGGCGCCGGCCCCGAGCACGCCGCGGACCACGTGGCGGCGGCTCGGAACGTGGAAGGGCGAGGGGGTGCGGCTCAGCGTCATCGCTACTCCTAGTACGTGTCTGTTCCGATGAAGGACTGGATGGCGGTGGCCGCGGCGCCCCGCGCCCACTCCTCGAAGGGCAGCGGACGTGTCATCACGTCACACTGCGCGGCGGTTCCGAAGGCGGACGCGGCGAACGCGTCACGGATCTGCTCGGCGAACAGGTCGTACGCCGCCAGGCCCTCGCCGGAGATGATCACTCGTTGGGGGCCCAGGACGTTGACGACGGCGCCGATGGCCCGGCCGATCGCCTCCCCGGCCCGCGCGTAGGCCTCCTTGGCGCCCGGGTCGCCCCGGTGCGCCAGCTCCAGGGCCCGCGCGGAGTCGGTGACCGGCAGACCGGTCACCTCCCGGACGCGGCGGACGATGGCCGAGTCCCCCGCGATCGCCTCCACACAGCCGGTGTTGCCGCAGTGGCACGGCGGCCCCAGCGGGTCGATGGACAGATGGCCGATCTCACCGGCCACCCCGTGGGCGCCCGAGACGACTCGGCCGTGCACCACCAGCCCGCAGCCGATGCCGGCGCCGACGGTCACGAGCGCGAAGTCGGAGAGACCGACGCCCGCGCCGAACCACTGCTCGGCGACGGTCAGCGCGCGGACGTCGTTGTCGACCGTGACCGGCAGCCCCGTCACGGTTCCCGCCAGCTCGGCGAGGGGGACGTCGCGCCAGTCCAGGAAGGGCGAGTAGCGCACGACTCCGGCCGTACGGTCCACGTCGCCGGAGACGGCGAGCCCGAGCCCGCGCACCTCGACGCCGAACCCGTCGGCCTCCGTGAGGAGTTCCTGGACGAGTCCGGCGATGGCGGCGAGCACGGCGCCCGGTTCGCGGTCGGTGAGGGGGAGGTGCCGGGCGACCCGGATGCGGCAGCACAGGTCGGTGAGGACGGCGATGATCTCGTCGCCCGTCACCTTGACGCCGATGAACAGGGCCCGTCCGCCGTCGACCCGCACCAGGTTGGCGGGGCGTCCGAGCGACGGGCGTGCCTCCTCGTCCACCCCTTCGACCAGGTAGCCGGCCTCCATGAGCGGACGGACCGCCTTGGTCACGGCGGCTGAGGAGAGCGTGGTGCGCCGGGCTATCTCGATCCGCGTGAGCGGGCCGTGGGACAGCACGGTCGTGAAGACCAGGGAAGCGGCCGGCGTCGGTGCCGGAACCGCCTCGGTACGAGGGGTCGAGCGCATGGCCGAAACGTAGGGGTGTTCTTTTCCACTGTCAATGAAAGAAGCAAGCCCCTTTCGAAATGCCAAACAAGGGACGTCTCAACTTGCAAATGTGCGCCAGCCTCCGGGTATTGACACCTGATCCAAGGCAAGGTTGGCTGCGGTTTGCTCTCGAGGCGCAAAACGAACGTGAGGATCCATGCCTGTGATCTCCTTCGCCCCTCACACCGGGGTCTGGCTGCTCTCCACTCCGCGCACGTCGTACGCGCTGCGGATCGACGAGACGGGCGCGCCCTGCCACCTCGGATGGGGACCCCGGCTGACCCTCGAAGAGGCACAGGAGCTTGCCGCTCCCCCGGCGTCGCCGGCCAGCAGTTTCGAGGGGCGCTCGCCCGTCGGGGAGGAACTGCCCGTGGACGGAGGGGCCCGGTACGGCGCCCCCTCCCTCCAGGTGCGGTTCGCCGACGGCACCCGCGCCTTCGAGTGGCGGCCCACCGGCCACCGGGTCGACGAGTCCGCCCCCGGATCGGCCGAACTGGTCCTGGAGTTCGCCGATACGCACTACGGCCTGGACGTCGACCTCCACTACCGCGTCCACGGCGACAGCGACGTGATCGAGCGCTGGACCGTCCTGCGCAACACCGGCGACACCCCCGTGACGCTGCCGCGCGCGGACTCCGCCGCGTGGACGCTGCCGGCCAGGGAGGACTACCGGTTCAGCCATGTCACGGGACAGTGGTCGGCGGAGAGCCGGCTGCGCCGGGAGCCGGTGCCGTACGGCGAGACGACCCTCACCAGCCGGCGGGGCATCACCAGCCATCACGCGAACCCCTGGGTGATGCTGGACGCCGGAGACGCGACCGAGGACCGTGGCGAGGTGTGGAGCACCGCCCTGGCCTGGAGCGGCAGTTGGCGCGTCACGGTGCAGCGCACCCCCGACGGCCGCGCCTGTTTCACCGGCGGCGCGGGCCAGGACGGTACGGCGCTGCCGCTCGGCCCCGGCGAGGAGTTCACCACCCCCCGCCTCGCGGGCCTGTACAGCGACGGCGGTTTCGGCGCGGCGAGCCGCGCCTGGCACGCGTACACCCTCGCCCATGTGCTGCCCCACCCCGGCGAGGTACGGCCCGTGTTGTACAACTCGTGGGAGGCGACGGGCTTCGACGTGGACGAGGCCGGCCAGAAGGCGCTGGCCGCGCGGGCCGCGGCGCTCGGGGTGGAGCTGTACGTCATGGACGACGGCTGGTTCGGCGCCCGCCGCGACGCGGAGGCGGGGCTCGGTGACTGGACCCCGTCCCCGGACCGCTTCCCCGGCGGACTGTCGCCGCTGGTCGAGGAGGTGCACCGGCTCGGGATGCGCTTCGGCCTGTGGGTGGAGCCCGAGATGGTCAACCCGGACAGCGACCTGTACCGCCGGCACCCGGACTGGGTGCTGCACTTCCCGCACCGTACCCGCACCGAACTGCGCAGCCAGCTGGTCCTCAACCTCGCCCGCCGCGACGTCGCCGACTGGGCGTACGGCTGGCTGACCCGGCTGGTCGGCGAGCACTCCGTCGACTTCCTCAAGTGGGACATGAACCGCGCGTTCAGCGAGGCCGGCTGGCCCGACCGGGCCGACGGCGCCGATCACCTGGGGACGGCCTACGTACAGAACCTGTACGCCCTCCTCGACCGGCTGCGCGCCGACCATCCCGGACTGCGGATCGAGTCGTGCAGCGGCGGCGGCGGCCGGGTGGACCTGGGCATCCTGTCCCGCACCGACCAGGCCTGGGCGTCGGACAACACCGACGCCTGGGACCGGCTGTCCGTCCAGCACGGATACGGGCAGATCTACCCGGCGCGCACGATGGCCGCCTGGGTGACGGACGTACCGAACCAGCTCACCGCGCGCTCCGTGCCGCTGCGGTTCCGCTTCCACGTCGCGATGGCCGGGGCCCTGGGCATCGGCGGCGACCTGACCCGGTGGTCCGAGGAGGAGCTGGCCGAGGCCGCGGAGCTGGTCGCCGACTACAAACGCGTCCGCCCGCTCGTCCAGCACGGTGTCCCGCACCGGCCGCGCGGACCCGTCGACGACGGTCCGTCGGCGGTGCAGTACACCAGCGCGGACCGGAGCGAGGCGCTGCTGCTGGTCTGGCAGCGGGGTCCGCGCCACGGCAGCCCGCGCACGCCGCTCCGGCTGGCGGGGCTCGACCCCGACGCCCGCTACCGCGACGCGCGGACCGGCTCGGTCCACTCCGCGCGTGTGCTGACCGGCTACGGGATCCTGCCGGAGCTGCCCGAGGGCGACTGGGCCAGTACGGCGGTGCACCTGGTCCGGGTGTCCTGACGGGCCCGGATCCGGGGGGCCGGTGCGGGGAGTCCGGGGTTCCGGGTCTCCCCGCACCGAGGCCGCGAGCGGTTCCGATGGTGCTCATGGTGCGACGGGACCAGACTGGGAGGCGACGTTACAGACAGGCGACACTCACCGGCGCCCCGCTCAGCGGTGCCGGGGAGGGAGAGGAGACCGACGTGGCTGTCATCTCTCGCGGTTTCCACGGCCGGCGCCCGACGGAGGAGAAGCTGCCCCCGGGCCAGTACGTGGTGCACGACTTCCCGGTGCTGTCGGCCGGTCCCACGCCGGTGGTCGCGAAGGAGGACTGGCAGTTCACCCTGACCACGGTGGCCGGGGACACCCGTCACTGGTCGTGGCAGGACCTGACCGCGCTGCCCGCCGAGCGGCCCACGGTCGACATCCACTGTGTGACGAAGTGGTCCAAGTTCCGTACGGAGTGGGAAGGGGTGTCCCTGGACACCCTGCTCGACGGTGTGGATCTCGACGGTGACTACGCCATGGTCCAGAGCTACGGCGGGTACACCACCGACCTGCCGCTGGAGGATCTGCTCGACGGGCAGGCGTGGATCGCGTACCGCTACGACCACGACGACCTCCCCGCCGAACACGGCGGTCCCGCACGGCTGTTGGTGCCGCACCTGTACTTCTGGAAGTCGGCGAAGTGGGTGAACGGCATCCGGTTGATGGACTCGGACGAGCCGGGCTTCTGGGAAGGCCTCGGCTACCACGAATACGGTGACCCGTGGCGCGAGCAGCGGTATCAGGGCGACTGACCGGCCGGCTGCGCTGGCAGACGGCGACGGTCGAGGACGTCCGCGACGAGACGGGGACCGCGCGCACGCTGGTGCTGCGGGCACCCGACTGGCGGGGCCACGCGGCCGGTCAGCACGTGGACGTACGGCTGACGGCGGAGGACGGCTACAGCACCCAGCGCAGCTACTCACTCGCGTCCGCGCCCGGCGGCGACCGGATCGAGCTGACCGTGCAGCGGATCGGCGACGGCGAGGTCTCGCCCTACCTGGTCGACGTGCTGGAGGCCGGTGACCAGCTGGAACTGCGCGGCCCGGTCGGCGGGTGGTTCGTCTGGGACCCGGCCGATCCCTCCCCCGTGCTGCTGATGGCCGGGGGCTCCGGGGTGGTCCCGCTGATGTCCATGATCCGTACCCGGAGGAACGTCGGGAGCCGGGTCCTCTTCCGGTTGCTCTACTCGGTCCGCACGCCCGAGGAACGCTACTACGCACGGGAGCTGGGCCCGGGAGGTGCCCAGGGCGGGCTGGACATCACCCATCTGTACACCCGGTCGGCGCCGGAGGGCCCGCGCCGGCCGCCGGGCCGGCTCACCGAGGACGACGTGGCGGCCTACGGCTGGCCCGCGGAGTTCGCACCGATGTGTTTTGTGTGCGGCCCGACCGGGTTCGTGGAGCGGGCGGCCGAGATCCTCGTGGCGCAGGGCCACGATCCGCAACGGATAAGGACCGAGCGTTTTGGTCCGGTCGGAGGTTGACATGCGTCCCACCCAGGCGGCCGGTACGACGACCGGCGAGGCGTTCCAGGACGGCAACGTGCTGGCGGGCCCCTTCCGCGAGTTCTTCACGACCGACCTGACCACGGCGACCGGGACGTGCGCCGCCTGCGGGCGGGCGGGTCCGCTGGCGGAGCTGCGGGTCTACACCCACGCCCCGGGCATGGTCGCCCGGTGTCCGGAGTGCGACGCGGTGGTCATGCGGATGGTCCGGGGGCCGGAAGCGGCCTGGCTGGACATGCGCGGGACCACCGCGCTCAGGATCCCGCTCCCCGGGGAGTGACCGGGCCGCGGGCTCAGGGCGCGACCGGGCCGTGCTGGCAGCGCGGGCACCAGTAGGCGGGGCGCTCGCGCCCGATCCGGCCGTGGGTCTCGGACGCGACGCGTACGGGCGTACCGCAGACCAGGCAGGACCGGCCCGCGCGGCCGTACACGTACAGGCGGTGGCGGGAGCGGGCCCGGACGGCGGCGCTGGTCGTGGTCCGGTCGACGCTCTCGCGGTTGGCCTCCAGCAGGCGCTTCGCGGCCGGGACGAGACGCTCGATCGCGGCGCAGTCGCCGACGCGGGTCCACGGGGTGACCCGGGCGAGGAAGCACAATTCGGCCATGAAGACGTTGCCGATGCCGGCGAGGTTGCGCTGGTCCAGGAGCGCCGAGCCGATGGGCCGGTCCGGGTCGGCCAGCAGGCGGCGCAGCGCCTCGTCCGCGTCCCAGTCGGGGCCGAGGAGGTCGGGGCCGAGATGTCCCACCACCCGGTCCTCCTCACCGGTCCTGAGCAGTTCCAGGACGGGAAGCCGGTAGCCGACGGCGGTGCGGTCGGCGGTGGCGAGGACGGCCCGGATCTCGTGGCCGGGGCCGCCGCGCCACGGGGCGCCGGGCTCGTACACCTTCCACGCCCCGTCCATGCGCAGGTGCGAGTGCAGGGTCCAGCCGCCCTCGACACGCGTGAGCAGGTGCTTGCCGCGCGGTGTGACGTCAAGGACGGTACGGCCGGTGAGGTCGGCCGTGGCGAGCGACGGCACGCGCAGGTCGGACCGTACGAGCCGGTGCCCGGCCAGCGCGCCGTGCAGGCGCCGGGCGGCCTGGTACACCGTGTCTCCTTCTGGCATACCTCCATGATGCCGCCACTCCGGCGGACCGGCGCCGGACCTTCCCCGTACCGGACGTACGGGGAAGGTCCGGCTCCACGTCACTCGAAGAAGCGCCGTACCAGCCAGTCCGGCAGCACGTCCGCCGCCGTGATCGGCGGACCGAACTCGTACCCGTGCCGCCCCGGATGTCCCAATGGCAGATGGCACCCCTCCTCCGACACCGCCCCCTTCAGGAACTTGGCCGGGCAGGAGTCCAGCCGTACCAGCTCCCGCCCCGGGCCGTACTCGTCGTCGTCCGGCCAGCGCGCCCACATGTCCCACGGCGCGATGGGCCCCGATCCCCTGACACACTGCGCGATCACGTGGTGCGAACCCGCGTGGCCCGCCTCCAGCGTGCACCACAAACCCGGCTCGACATCGAAGCCGCCGTCCAACTCCCCCAGGGCGGAAAGCTCCTCCGGCAGGAAGAGAATCCGCGCAGGACAGGACACCTGATAGACCGACATGGTCACCCCCAGGCGGCAAGTGTGGCGCCAGACCTCCGCCACGGGCAGCCCCTTGAACCGACTTCACCCATTTCGGCTCGATCGCGCTCACGGGGGCAGACGCAGCACATGACCACTCAACAGACCGAACCGCACGGCGACGAGCTCGTGGGCACCAGGCCACGCACCCAGGTCGAGGAGGCATTCCGCGAGCTGGAGGCCGTCGCCGCCGCGCCGACGGGGCAGACACAGCTCTCCCGAGGCGCCATGACGGGCTATCTCTGGGCGCTGGGCCGGGGCGACGCGGCCCCGGTGACCGGGGCCACCGACCAGGGGGCGCCCGACCTGTCCGTACTGACGGCGGAGGCGGACGCGGCGACCGTACAACTGGAGGACGCCACGCAGCGGACCATTCCCCGGGACTACATCCAGGGGGTGCACGCGGCGCTGGCATGGATCTGCGGCCACAGCGACCGGCGGCCTTGACCTGCGCGGGAGCCCTCGGGGCGACCGCCACCACAAGCCTCCGGGGGACGGCTCACGGCCCGGCCGGGGTCAGGACCAGCACGGCCGCGTCCGGCGCGTCCGCCGGGAACAGCAGCGACATCCCGTAGCGCGGGCGGGTCCCGTCGCCCTGGACGAGTTCGACCGCACGGGACGTGAACGGGCCCACCGACCGGCAGTCCCACCAGGGGGCCAGGTCCGGGCGGGCCGCGCGCAGGCGGTCGGTCAGCGCACGGAACCGGCCGTCGTGCGGGCGGGTGTCGGCGCGGGTACGGAGGTGGCGGTAGAGGTCCATGGCCACCGACTCCCAGGCGGGCAGCGCCCGTTGGCACGCGGCGTCGCCGACGAGCAGGAGCAGCAGGTTGCCCTCGTGTTGCGCGGACGGGGCGAAATCGGGCCACAGCGTGGCGCACGCCGTGTTCGACGCGGTGACGGTCAGTGTGTCGTCGAGCAGGAGGGCCGGACTGTCCCGCCAGCTCTCCAGCATCCTGACGAGGGGGTGCGCGGACCGGTCGGCGGAATCCGCCGCGCCGGCTTCGGGGGTGGCGGCGGCCGGGACGAATCCCGCCAGGGTCAGGACGTGACGGTGGGCCGCCTCGTCGAGCCGCAGGGCGCCGGCGACCGCCGAGATCACCTGCCGGGAGGTCTCGACGCGGCCCTGTTCCAGCCAGGTGTACCAGGCGACAGAGACGCCGGAGAGCGCGGCGACCTCCTCCCGGCGCAGTCCCGGCGTACGGCGCCGGGCGGTGGCGGGCAGGCCGACCTCCGCCGGGGTCAGCCGGTCCCGGTGGGCCCGCAGGAATCCGCCCAGCTCCTGCCGGAGCGCGACCGTGCCGCTCCCCGTACCGGTCGTACGGACGGCTTCCGCGCTCTCCGTGCCCGCTCCGGTCGTCGTGGTCATGGCGCCAGCCTATGACTCCCGCTCACCGTACGAACGCCTGTCTGGCTACGCGGCCGTCGCCGCACGAGGCTCTTCCCATGACCGAGAACACGTACCTCCCGCGCCTGTGGCGCCGTACCAACAACTCCTCCGGGCTCACCGCTCCCCGCGTCTTCGTCCGGGTGTACACCGGGCCGGGAACACTGGAGTCCGTCACCGCCTTCTACGAAAGGCTTCTCGGTACCGAACGGGACATGTGGTTCACGTTTCCGGAGAAGCGGCTCGCGCTCGCCACGGTCGGTGCCTTTCTCCTCGTCGAGGGGACGGCCGAGACGCTGGAGCCTTTCCGCGCGACCGACGGCACCCTGCTGGTCGACTCGGCGCACGCCTATCTGGAGCGGCTGACGGCGGAGGGGGCCGAGATCCTCGACCCGCTGTCGAAGGTGCCGACCGGATCCGGCTTCACCGCCCGCCACCCCGACGGCACGGTCGTCGAGTACGTGGAGCACCGGCCGGACGCGGACGGGAACTAGGGCGACGCCGCGAGCCAGACGCCACTTCGCGGACACGCCCAAGCGCCCGCGTACGGGCCCCCGGCCGCTGGGGTGGGAATGCGGCTACCCCTCCCGGCGTTGGCATGGACACGAAGTGCGGACCGTCGTGAGGCGGTGCGCCGTACGGAAGGGACAGGCCATGAAAGTCCGCCAGTCACTGCACGCGCTGAAGGCCAAGCCGGGCGCCCAGGTGGTCCGCCGCCGGGGCCGTGTCTTCGTGATCAACAAGAAGGAACCGCGGTTCAAGGCCCGCCAGGGCTGACCGTCCGCGTGCCACGCACCCACCACGTTCTCGGAGGCCCGGCGAAAGCCCGGCCTCCGATCGTTACTTTTCTGTGGGATGCTGAAGTTTCAGGCTTTTCCCTTCTTCCCCCAGAGGCACTATGCGCTGCGTCATCGCCCGCTTCCCCTTCGAGCTGGTCAAGAGCGAGGTGCAGCAGTCGATGAAGGGCATCAAGCCCGAGCCCATCACGGGTGAGTCCGTGGTCATCGGCCGCCGGGTCTTCCCCGTGAAGCAGGTGGGTGAGGTGATCACCCGCCAGGACCGCCGCGACTTCACGTCCTTCGAGGTCACCAGGGCGCTGACGCGTCTCGGTTTCACCTGCAACCCGGTGGCGCCCGAGCCCGTGGCCGCCCCGGCGCCGGTGCTCTCCCCGCTGGAGTCGGCGTCCGCCATGCTCGGGACTCCCGTACAGAATTGATTGATCGGTCGTGACCGGGCCGGAGGGCGCACGCCCTCCGTACGGGTCACGACCTGCCGTGGGGCGCCTCGCGCGTAGTACAGTCAGCGCCCATGTCGAAGCCTGATCATCTGCTTGTTGACATCGCCTCAGCGGTGGAGTCCGAGCAAAGCAATCAGATGTCCCTCACCGTGGTCGTCCAGGGCGCTGTCATCACCGGGCGTCTGGCCCCCGAAGCCGTCTGGCGCGAGCGGGTCGCGGAGGTGCTGCGGGACTCCGAGCGCCTGGGCCCGTTCGCCGCCGTCTTCGGGTCCGCGAGCAGTGCGGCCGTCCTGCGGCCCGGCGAGCCCCCCACGCATCTGCACTTCCACGTCGCGCGGATCCTCCAGGGGAGCGTGGGCATCCCGGAGACCGGTGGGATGTACCGCATCGCCGTCAAGGACGTCAGCGCCTGGACGGTGGGCGACTTCAGCTACTCGGACCACTGACCGTCCCCCTCCCCCGCACGAACCCCGACGACAACACACCGAGGCCCCGGTACCAGCAGGTACCGGGGCCTCGGTGTGTGTACGGGCACGCCGTACGTCCCAGGCCTTACGCGGCGTTGCTGCGCGGGGCGGCCGACACGGCGGACGCCGCCGACGCCGGGCGCGGGGCGCCGCCGGTCCGGGTGCGGGACGAGGCGCCCGAGCGGTGACCCTGGCCGCCGGTACGACCGCGACCGCGGCCCGCCGACGTACCACGCTTGCGCTCGGAGACGGGGGCGGTGATGACGACGGGGACGCCGGACGGGGCCTGGGCGCCGGTGATACGGCTCAGTTCGGCCTCGCCGGAGCGGACCTGGGTGATCTGCGGGGTGATGCCGGCGTCGGCCATCAGGCGGGTCATCTCACGGCGCTGGTTCGGCAGGACCAGGGTGACGACACTGCCGGACTCACCGGCGCGGGCGGTACGGCCGCCGCGGTGCAGGTAGTCCTTGTGGTCGCTGGGCGGGTCCACGTTGACGACGAGGTCGAGGTCGTCGACGTGGATGCCACGGGCGGCGACGTTGGTGGCCACCAGCACGGTGACATGGCCGGTCTTGAACTGGGCGAGCGTACGGGTGCGCTGCGGCTGGGACTTGCCGCCGTGCAGCGCGGCGGCGCGCACCCCGCTGTTGAGCAGGTGCTCGGTGAGCCGGTCGACGGCGTGCTTGGTGTCCAGGAACATCAGCACCCGGCCCTCACGGGCCGCGATCTCGGTGGTGGTGGCGTACTTGTCGGCGCCGTGGACGTGGAAGACGTGGTGTTCCATCGTGGTGACCGTACCGACCGAGGCGTCGACCGAGTGGACGACCGGGTCGTGCAGGTAGCGGCGCACCAGCAGGTCGACGTTGCGGTCGAGGGTCGCCGAGAACAGCATCCGCTGCCCGTCGGGCCGCACCTGGTCGAGCAGTGCGGTGACCTGGGGCATGAAGCCCATGTCGGTCATCTGGTCGGCCTCGTCGAGGACGGTGACGGCGACCCGGTCCAGGCGGCAGTCGCCGCGGTCGATGAGGTCCTTGAGGCGGCCCGGGGTGGCGACGACGATCTCGGCGCCGCCGCGCAGCGCGCCGGCCTGGCGGCCGATCGACATGCCGCCGACGACCGTGGCCAGGCGCAGGCGCAGCGACCGGGCGTAGGGGGTGAGCGCGTCGGTGACCTGCTGGGCCAGCTCGCGGGTGGGGACCAGGACCAGGGCGAGCGGCTGCTTCGCCTCGGCGCGCTGTCCCGCGGTGCGGACGAGCATGGCCAGGCCGAAGGCGAGGGTCTTGCCGGAGCCGGTGCGGCCGCGGCCCAGGACGTCCCGGCCGGCCAGCGAGTTCGGCAGCGTGGCGGCCTGGATGGGGAAGGGCTCGTTCATGCCGAGGCTGGTGAGCATGTCCGTCAGCGCGGACGGCATGTCCAGCTCCGCGAAGCTCGTCACGGCCGGCAGCGCGGGGGTGAGGGTCACCGGCAGGGCGAATTCGCCCTGGACGGCGGAGGGGCGGCGCCCGTAGGAGCCACCGGAGCCGCCGTTGCGGCTCGAACCGCCGGAGCGGCCGGGGGCACCCGAACGGGTAGGTGCGGCACCGGAGCGGAAGCGGCCGGCGCCGTTGCCGGTGGAGCCGGAGCCGCCGCCCGTACGGGTACGGGAGTAGCGGTCGTTCGTGCGTGTGCGGTTCATATCCGAACCTTTCTCGATGCGGCACGTATCGAGAATTCTTGGCAGGGGTGACCGCACAGAGAATCGCAAGAACGAGCCGGAATTTCGTTGAACGGAGCCACGCCGGGGCGAAAAGGGCCTGAGCCGGCGTATTTGGTCTCTCGTCGCCCGACGCGGCCGTTACGGCGGTCCGGGCGGGTCCTGCAAAAAGCAACGAGCTGGGGTCCGCATCCCAAGGAGCGGACCCCAGCTTGTCATGCGCCTAAGCGTCAGGCGGGAACGATGTTCTCCGCCTGCGGGCCCTTCTGGCCCTGCGTGACGTCGAAGTTCACCTTCTGGCCCTCCTGGAGCTCGCGGAAGCCCTGGGCGGCGATGTTCGAGTAGTGGGCGAAGACGTCAGCGCCGCCACCGTCCTGCTCGATGAAGCCGAAACCCTTTTCCGCGTTGAACCACTTGACGGTACCACTGGCCATTTTGATCTCCTTCGGGGCAATGTGCCCGGAGGTCCGCACTGTGCGCACCCCACGTCGCCGCGATGATTACCCCGTCCGGAAGAAATCCGGAAATACAAAAGTGCACCTACCGGCACATAAAGCCGGGAAGAGCACTTGAAGTCTTTGGGAACCACAACTGCAACTGAGATCAACAGTAGCACGGTGCATGTGGACGAGCACGGCAGGTGTTATCACTCCGCCTGCCGTGCCATAAATACTGACCGCGCATCGACGCTATTTCTGTACTCGCCGCCATAGATATCGCACGGATCCCGGCCGGCCCTTCGTACACGGATTTCCTGGTGTCGCCGCCGGGTGCGGCCGCCGTGGCGCACGTACGGTGGCCGCGACGATTGACGGGTCCTTCCGCCGGTTCCGGTCCTGGGGTGGCGCCATGTGCTGGAGTGCGACGGCCAATCTCGTGGCGGGCGCCGCGATCGCCTCGGTCGGCGTGGCGTGTGTGGCGCGCGTGCGCCGGGCCCGCGATCTGCCGCTCGCCGCGCTGCCGCTGCTCCTGGGCGCCCACCAGATCACCGAGGCCGTCGTGTGGGACGGCGGCGGGGGCACCGGGGCCGCCACGCTCGCCTGGGCGGTGGTGGCGCTGCCGCTCCTGGCGGTGTGGGTGCCCCTGGGCGTCCTGCTGGCCGCCCAGGGGCACGCCAGGCGCCGGCTGGTGGTGCCCGCCGTGCTCGGGCTCGCCGTCGCCGGTGTCCTCGCCTTCCAGCTGTCCGCGGGGACCGTACGGGCGGAGGTGCGCGGTCACACCGTCGGGTACGTCCTCGACCTTCCGGACGCGCCCGTGGTCGTGGCGGGCTATCTGCTCGCCACGCTCGGGGCCCTGCTCCTCGCCGGCGATCCCCTGCTCCGGCTGCTCGGCGGGACGGTCGCGGCCGGGGCGGTCGTGTGCGCCCTGCTGTGGCGGCTGGAGTTCGTCTCCACCTGGTGTGCGGTCGCCGCGGTGGCGTCGGTCATGCTCCTCGGCTGGGTGGGGCGTACGGTCGGGGAGTTCACGCCCCACGACGCCGGAACACACTGAACTCCCTTACCAGGGGCCCCTGCAGAGGCGGACACGGTCACCGGCGGGGCGGGCTCGGGCCGTTCGGATCCCGGTCCGGGGTGTCAAGGATTACTCAATACACAACAACACACCTTAGGCTGCGGTACAGAGGTCACCCTCGTGGGACAACAGCGGTGGCCCGGAACGGAAGGCAGCCACCATGACCACCACATCCGGAGCGCCCGGGAACCCCGGCAGCATCGACGCGACGACCGCGCTGTTGCAGGCCGAACTCCCGCGGCTGGAAGAGCACCAGCAGACACTGGAGAAGGATCTCGCCGCGGTCACCGAGCGGCTCGAGTCCGTGCGCGCCGCGCTGAGCGCGCTGCGGGCCCTGTCCCTCGCGCCCGAGCTCCAGGAGGCCGAGCAGGCCGCGGCGGCGGCCGTGCCGGCGCCGGTCGCGGAGGCCGCCGCGCCGGTGGCACAGGACACCACCGACGTGACGGTCGGGACGGCCGCCCCGGCGGGTCGCAAGGCGGCCTCCGGCATCAAGCGGAAGCTGCCCGCGGCGGGGCCCAAGAAGCAGGGCCAGACCCGGCCGCCGGCCAAGAAGAACACCGCCTCGAAGCGCGTGAAGGCGGCGAAGCCCGCCAAGGCCGCGCCCGTCGAGCAGTCGGCGGACGACACGTCCGAGTCGGCCGGCGGCCTCACGGAGCAGGTCATCCAGATCCTGGCCGACGCGGGCGACTCACCGGTGCGGGCGCGCGACGTGGCGGCGAAGCTGGGCCGCGACGACAGCCCCGGCAGCATCAACGCCGTTCGCAGCACGCTCGACCGGCTGGTGGCCACCTCCCGCGCCCACCGCGCGGGCCGGGGCCTCTACCAGTCGCCGGGCAACTGACCGGGGCGCCCGGCGGGCGCAGGGTGGGGCAGAACGCGTTTCCGTCCTGATTTCGCAACAGGCCGTGTCCGGCCGGGACAAGATGCGTAATGTCTGGCACCTCGCGCCCGCCTCGTCGTGCGGCGCCCCACCCGGAACAGGACGTTCTGCCATGCCCCGTACCCGCATAGCCGTCACCGCCGCCGCCACCGCGGCCGCCACCTTGTTCATGTTCCCCGGCCAGGCCCAGGCCGCCGGATCCGTGCACCTCACGAAGATCTGGTACAACTCCCCGGGTTCGGACAGCCGTTCCAACGCCAGCCTCAACGGCGAGTGGGTCCAGATCAAGAACACCACCACCAAGTCGGTGAGCCTCAAGGGCTGGACGCTCACCGACGCCTCCAAGCACGCCTATACGTTCGGTACGTTCACGCTCAAGGCCGGTAAGACCGTCACGGTGAAGACCGGCAAGGGCACGAACACCGCCGCGACGGTGTTCCAGAAGCGCGGCGCCTACGTCTGGAACAACGACAAGGACACCGCGACCCTGCGGCGCGCCACCAAGGCCGTTCAGGACACGTGTGCGTACAACGCCCCGAAATCCTCCTCCAAGGCCTGCTGAGCCGTAACCGGCCCTCCTCCAACTCGCGCCGCCCCGCCGGGAACTCGACGGCGGTGGCAGCCGACCACTGAAGGAGAAGGTGAGCCGGAAGGGCCGTGAGGTCCAGGAGGAGGGCCGTGGTGTTGAAGTGGTACGAGGACGAATCTCTCTGGTCCGACTTCGCTTCCACGATGTTCTCGGCCGACCGGGGTGAGACGGTGGCCGAACTCGTGAGCTCCTCCCCCCTCCTGGACTTCCCGCCGGGCACCCGGGTCCTCGACCTGTGCTGCGGTCCCGGGCTGTTCCTCGTCCCGCTGGCCCGCCGCGGCTACGCCGTCACCGGGGTCGACCTCAGCCCGTCCCTGCTGGAGCGGGCCACGGGCGCGTGCGCGGAGGCGGAGGTCGACGTACGGCTCGTGCGGGCCGACATGCTCGCGTACGCCGATCCCGGCGCGTTCGACGTCGTGCTCAACGTCTTCACGTCGTTCGGCTACTTCGACGACCCCGAGGACAACCTCCAGGTGCTGCGCAACGCGTGGGCGAGCCTCGCGCCCGGCGGGCGGCTGCTGGTCGACGTGATGGGCAAGGAGGTGCTGGCAGGCTGGATCGGCCGGCCGCAGGCGGTCGACCTCCCGGACGGCTCGTACGTGGTGCAGCGTGACGTCGTCCTCGACAGCTGGCGCCGGCTGCGGACCGACTGGACGCTGGTGCGCGGCACGACGGCCCGTACCGCCTCGATCATCTCCTTCCTCTACAGCGGCGCCGAACTCCACGACCTGTTCGAGGCGGCCGGCTTCACCGATGTCGAGTGTTTCGGCGGCTTCGACGGCTCTCCTTACGACCAGCACTCCCGGCGCCTGATCGTCAGGGGGACCAGGAAATGAGGGCCCGGGACGTCATGGCGCCGGACCTCGACTACGCCGTCGCCGCTCCCCCGGCGTCCGCGTCCGTACCGGCGTCGGCCTCCGTGCCCGCACCCGTGCACGCGCACATCACCGACGCGATGAAGGCGCCGGACCTGATCAGGCTGGGCGACAACATCGTGCTGGCCCGGTTCGAGACGATGAAGGTGTACGCGGCGCTCGGCGCCGTCCGCGCCCTGCTGCGCGCGGGCCGGGTCGTCCCGGGCCAGACGCTCGTGGACAGTTCGAGCGGCATCTACGCGCTGGCCCTCGCGATGGCCTGCCACCGCTACGGCCTGCGCTGCCACATCGTGGCCTCCACGACCGTCGACGCGGTGATGCGCGCGCAGTTGGAGGTGCTCGGCGCGACCGTCGACCAGATGCCGCCGTCGAGCAGCCTGCGGCTGGACCAGGAGCGGCGGGTGCGGCACGTACGTCAACTGCTGGCGGAGCGGCCGGACTTCCACTGGATGCGGCAGTACCACGACCCCGTGCATTATGCCGGCTACGGCGAGTTCGCCGGTCTGGTCTCCGAGGCTCTGCCCGACGCCGAGCTGACGGTGGTCGGCGCGGTGGGTACGGGCGCGTCCACCGGCGGTCTGGTGCAGGCGCTGCGCGGGTCCGGGCGGTCGGTGCGGCTGGTGGGAATCCAGCCGTTCGGCAGTGTGACCTTCGGCAGTGAGCGGTTCAGCGACCCGGAAGCGATCATCGCGGGCATCGGCAGCTCCATCCCGTTCGAGAACGTGCGGCACGAGCTGTACGACACACTCCACTGGGTGGACTTCCGCCATGCCATGGCGGGTGCGGTGGGCCTGCTGCGGGACCACGCGGTGTTCGCCGGGCTGTCCACCGGGGCGGCCCACCTGGTCGCCTCGTGGGAGGCGGCCCTCGATCCCGGGCGGCAGCATCTTGTCATCGGCGCCGACACCGGACACCGGTACGCGGAAAGGGTGTTCGCCCGGCACGCGGAGGCGCTGGACCGGTCGTCGCTGCGGCCCCGGCGGATCACGGACCTGGACGAACTGCGGCCACCGTGGTCGGTGATGGAGTGGGCCGGGCGGGCCCACCAGGAGTCCGGCGCGACGCCGGCGGAGGAGGTCTCATGACGGTGGTGGCGCTGGAGGCGCTGTCCTTCGGACTGGCCAGGACGGCCGCCGCCGCGGCGTCCGCCGGGCACCGGCTGTGCCTGCTCACCGGTGACCGGTCGGTCTACCGGCACGAGCTGGACACACTGCCGCCCGGTACGGCCCTGGACGTGGTGGACGTCGACACGTTCGACGTGGACGCCACCCGGCGGGCGTTCGCCGCCGTGCCCGGGGTCGCGGGGATCATCAACACCACCGACACGTGGAGTGTGCCGGCGGCGCTGCTCGCCGCCGAGTACCGGCTGCCGGGGCCCGATCCGGAGTCCGTACGGCTGCTGCGGGACAAGGCGCGGGTACGGGATCTCCTGCACGGCAAGGGCCTGGGCAAGAGCCCCGCCCTGCGGGTGGCCCCCGACCCCGCGAGCGCGGCGGAAGTGCTAGGTACGGTCGGCCTGCCGGTGGTCCTCAAGGACGCGTCGGGCACCTCGTCGCGTGACGTCTGGGTGGTGCGGGACGAGGAGGCGCTGCGCGCCGCGCTCGGCGAGGCGGGACAACGCGCCCTCACCGGGGGGCTGTTCGCCGAGCCGTTCCTGTCCGGTCCGCTCTACAGCGCGGAGACGATCAGCTGGGACGGGGAGAGCCGGCTGCTGGGGGTGCTCAGCCGGCAGACCTCGCGGGAGCCCGCCGTACGGGAGGAGGCCGCGGCCTTCCCCGTCGTGTTCCCGCACGGCGGACTCGGCGAGATCGAGGAGTGGGTGGGGCGGGTCCTGCACACCGCGGGGCACCACAGCGGCTTCGCGCACGTCGAGTTCGTCCTCACCTCCGAGGGGCCGCAGCTGGTCGAGATCAACCGGCGGATCGGCGGTGCGCTGGTCGGTGAGGCGCTGTGCCTGTCACTGGGGACCAATGTGTACGAGGCCGTGATCGAGGTGGCGCTGGGTGTACGGCCCGCGCTGATGGACGCCCGCCTCGGACACACGGGCCCCGCCAGCGGCTTTGTCCTCGTGTACGCGGACCGGCCCGGCGTCCTGACCGGCTGGCGCGGGCTCGACGGGCTGGGCGACTACCCAGGCTCGGTGCGGTGGTTCCCGACGCGGGCGCCGGGGGACACGGTGCGGTACGTGCACGACCAGCGCGGCTGTACGGGCATCGTGCTGGCGGAGGGCGCCACCGCGGAACTGGCGCTGCACCGGGCGCTCAGCGCCGCCGGGGGTGTGCGGGCCGTTGTCGCGGCCGACGACGGCCTGTGAGGGCGGGGCCGGTGGCGGGGGCGGGTCCCGGCCATGGGGCCTCCGACGGGGATGAGCCCCGGGCCGGTGCGCGGCTCCGGTCGGGGCCCCGGTCGTTCCTGCTGGCTGCCTCGTTCCTGATCACGCTGGGCAGCTTCGCCGTCCTGCCGTACATGTCGGTGGTGCTGCACCAGCGGCTGGGTCTCGGCCTCGGCACGGTCGGTGTGGTGCTGGCCGTCGCCTCGCTGGTGCAGTTCTCCGGCGGGGTGGTGGGCGCGGCGCTGGCCCGGCGCATCGGGCTGCGGGCCACGATGCTGGTGGCGCTGGCGGTCCGTACGGCGGGCTTCGCCGCGTTCGTGCCGGGGCTCGGCAGTCCGGTGGCGTCGGTCGGCGCGCTGTTCCTGGTGTCCTGCGGGGCGGCGTTGTATCTCCCGGCGAACAAGGCGTATCTCGTGGAGGGGGCGCCGGAGCGGGACCGGCCGCGGCTGCTGTCGGCGAGCGGTTCGGCGTTCAACGCGGGGATCGCGCTGGGGCCTCCGCTGGCGGCGCCCTTCGTGCTGAGTTCACCGGCCGCGCTGTTCACCGTGGTCAGTGTGCTGTTCGCCGCCGTGGGGGTGGGGCATCTGCTGCTCCCGGCGGTGGTCTCCCCCGAGGCCGCTCCGGACGAGGGCGCTCCGGACGAGGGCGCTCCGGAGAAGAGCGCTCCCGGCGTGAAGCCGGGTGCCGGGGACGGTGTCCTGCCCTTCCTCGTCACCGTCGTGAGCGTGTACGTCTTCATGTTCTTCCAGCACTACCTGGCGCTGTACGCGGTCCCCCGCACCTCGGCCTCCTTCTACGGCGTCGTGCTGATGGCGTACGCGGGCCTCCTCGTCGTCGCGCAGCCGCCGCTGTCCCGGTGGATCGCCGGGCTCACCTACCCGGGCGCGATGCGGGTGGGGTTCGGCGCCATGGCGGCCGGGACGGCGGTCATCGGGACGGGCGGGTACGCGGGCATCGGGGCGGGGGCCGCGCTGATCTGCCTGGGTGAGCTGGTGCTCTTCCTCAAGAACGACCTGGAGGCCCTGGCCCGGTCGTCGGCGCCCCCGGCCACGGTCTTCGGCCGGCAGCGGCTGGCGGCGGGCATCGGGGCGTTCGCGAGCGGGGTGGTCGGCGGGCAGCTGTACGGCGTGGCCGAACAGGCGGGCTCCGCAGGGGCGTTCTGGGGCGTGGTGTCGCTCCAGTGCGTGGTGCTGCCCGTGGTGCTGACGGCGGCGGTGCGTCACCGGTACGGCGGGTCCGCCGCGCGGACCGGTGACGCACCGGGTGTCAGGCCGGTTGCCCGGCGAGGACCGCGCCGTCGGCCTGCCAGACCGAGGTGAGGTCGCGCCGGGCCCGTGCGACGCGCGAACGGACCGTACCGACGGGGCAGTCGGCGGCGACGGCGGCCTCCGCGTAGGACAGGCCGAGGAGTTGGGTCAGGACGAAGGCCTGGCGGCGCGGCCCGTTCATCGTGTCGAGGAGGTCGTACACCGCCACGCTCTCGTCGAAGCCGGGCAGATGGCGTGGCTGGGCGCGCTCGGCGGCCAGTTGCCAGTCCGTGGTGTCGGCGACCCGGGGTCTCGCGGCGGCGCTGCGGTAGCGGTCGACGACGACACACCGGGCGATCGACAGCAGCCAGGTCCTGGCGCAGGAGCGGCCGGCGAACTTGGCCAGGCCGGTCAGGGCCCGTACGTAGGTCTCCTGGGCCAGGTCGTCGGCGCCGGGCACGTCACCGCTGAGGTGGGCGACAAACCGCCGCACGTCGTCGTACGTGGCGCGGACGAAGTGCTCGGCGGCCTCCCGGTCACCGCGTCCTGCGGCCAGCGCCCAGGCGGTGACGCGGTCGTCCCGGTGGCTGTCATGGCGGGTGGTGGCACGGACGGGGGCGGGAACGGGCTTGACGGGCCGGGCAGTTGTGGGGGACATCGTGGGGGGAATCGTGGTCGGGGCAGTGAACATCGCAAAGAGTCCTTCGCGTCCTCGTGGGCCGTCCCGGACGGGATCGGGCCCCCTCGGTGGCCGGGCTCCGGGCCGTGCGGGTCACCGGAGCGGGGCATGACGGTGTACTCCCCCGGCCGCGGGCGGACAGGCGCCGGCGGCCCGGCGGTGTGCCGGGCCGTGAAGAGGCAGGGGGGTTCAGCGGCAGGACGGAAGGAGCGGTGGGCCACGCCGGGAGGCGGAGTCCAGCACGACACGACGGCCGGGGCGCCGTGGCGCCCGGTGCGGGACGGTGGGACGGGCGGCGGGCAGGCGGTGTCCGGCGGCGGGCCGGGACAGGACCCGCCAGGCCAGGCGGAGCGGGGAGCCGATGAACAGGGCCAGGCTGCGGGCGAGTTGGCCGACCGCGGTCTCGCCCCGCCACAGCCACCAGCCGCACAGCAGACCGGCGAGCAGGTGGGCGGCCGCCATGCCCGCGGTCGGGGAGTGACCGTCGTACGCCATCGTCAGCGCCATCAGGTCGGCGGACTCCGCGCTCATCTCCTGGTGCGCGTGGGCCATGCTCATCGTCATGCCGGACCGGCCGCCACCGGAGGCACCGGCCGTCCCCGCCGTACCGGACGCCGGCAGACAGAGCGGAAGCACACCGAACAGGTAGTGCAGGACCGCCTGTCCGACCGCGGACGCGGCCACGACCACCGGGGCGCCGCGATCCCGGCCCGTCAGCCACCAGCCCGCGCCGAGCACCATCACGAAGGCGCCGCCCAGCGCGGGTAACGGAACGGGACCGCCCGAGCTGAGGGCGTGGCCGAGCCCGGACACCGCTACGCACACGGCAGCGAAGATCGCGGCACGTGTGAGACGGAGTGCGGGCCCGGCTCTCATGGCGGTCATCGTGCCACTCGCGCGGGAGCATCGGAAAAGGGCAGCCGATCCTGATACGTCGCCAGTTCGCCCGCTAAGAAAGGACAACACTTCCCTGTGATCCATGTCACACAACAGCGCGGGGAACTTTTCCGGTACGCGGGCCGACTCCTCGGGAGACGCGCGTGTCCCCGCTCCGCCCCACGCCACCGAGAAAGCCGTTACCCATGAAGCCGACCCCAGCGCCCGCCGCCCCCGATCCGGCCGGCCGATCCGCAGAAGCCGACACGGCCGCGGAATCCGACACCGCCACCGGGTCCGACCCGACCGCCGAGGCGGCCGAGGCCGAACGTACCGCAGACCGCTCGCGGGGCCGGGTCACACTCCGCTCGGATCTGCGCGCCTCCATACCCGACGGCCTGATCGCCCTGGTCCTGACCGCGGCGGTCTTCGCGCTGATCTACGCCCGTATCAAGGCGAAGACGTCCTCGACCGTGACCGTGATGCCGTTCATGGCCGACGCGGGCGGCTTCTGGATGTACTTCCTCAGCCAGGCCTTCGGCTGGACCGCCCTCCTGTGGGCGTGGACCACCGTCGTCCTCGGACTCCTGCTCGGGGGCTCCACACCCCGCTGGCTGCCGATGTCGGCCCCGCGCCTGGAACGTCTCCACCGCACCACGAGCCTCAACACGATCGCCCTGATCTTCGCCCATGCCCTGCTGTTCGCGGCGGAGTTGGTGCGCCACGACACCGCGCGCTGGAACTCCGCCGTCTACACCGCGTTCGTCGAGGCGTTCGTCCCGGGCGGGTACGACTCCGGGACCGGCGTGTGGGCGATGCCGATCGGGCAGGCCGCGCTCTACGTGGCGATCCCTCTCGGACTGCTCTTCTACGTCAGGCACCGGATCGGTCCCAAGACCTGGCGGGTCCTGCACCGCTTCGTGATCGTCGTGTACGTCCTGAGCGTGTGGCACGTCCTCCTCTACGGCACCAACGTCTGGTACGACGGGTGGTTCCGCACGACCGTGTGGCTGCTCCAACTGCCCATCGCCGCGCTCCTGCTGGTGCGCCTGCTGCTTCCCGCGCGACGCTCCGAGAAGCTGGCGCGGCCCGGTGCCCACACCGGCTCGGCGGCGGGCTGGGCCCTGCGGTTCACCGGCCGGTTCGCGGCGGCCGCCGTCATCGCGGCCCTGCTCGCCATCATGATCAGCGGCAGCGACGGCGGCCGCACGGTCCCCCCGGAGGACACCTCGTCCACCCACAACCACGACTGAGGCGGGGGCGGTCGGGGCCCTCTCCCCACCCGTACCTCACGATCCGCCTGGTACGTCCCGGTGGTCGAGGAGCCCGCCGAGCGCGGCGGCGGGGGTTGTCGCCGCCGCGTTCCGCTCGGACGCCGGGGACATCGTCGTGGTCCGTCCCGGCTGGAGCCGGTGCGGGGCGCCGGGGCGCCGGCCGAGCCCGACGATGACACGAGCGGCCTCGACGGGATCGCCGGGCCGGGCGTGGTTGCTGCGCAGGGCACACTCACGGCTCACCCCCACGGTCGCCGCCTCGTCGCCGACCGCCGCCTTCGCCCGCGTCGGGGAACGCGAGCGCAGTGCGGTGGTGTCGCGGGCGGTCGTTCGGCTCACCTGCTGTCGCGCCATTCGCGCGGGGACATCCCGTACGCCTCCTTGAAGACGCGGCCGAAATGGCTGGCGTTGCCGAACCCCCAGCGCCGGGCGACCGACGCGATCGTCACGGCTCCCGCGCCCGGCCGCGCGAGGTCCCTGCGGCAGTTCTCCAGCCGGTGCGTCCTGATCCAGTCGCCGAGGTGGACGCCGGAGCGGGCGAGGATCGCGTACAGATGCCGTACGGACACGTTGTGCCGGCGTGCGATGCGGGCGGCGGTCAGGTCGTGGTCGGCGAGATGCGCGCGTACGTACTCCATGATCCGTACGTCCAGGGTGGCTTCGAGCGGCTCGCGCGCCGGCCGGGGGTCGGGGAGCCGGGAGGTGAGGGCCGCCCGGATCAGTTCGATGCTGGCGGTGCCGACGGCGTCCGCGACCGTGAGGTCAGGGACGTGCGGGGTCTCGGCCAGCCGGCGCAGATAGGTCGCCGCGAGGTCGGCCATCGGGTGCTCCGTACCGAACCGCAGTGCGGTGAGCCGCCCGAGCGCGTCCGCCGGGAGGGCCAGATCGCTCTGCGCCATGCGGAAGAAGTGCTGGTGGATCCCCTGCGGCTGGAGCAGCGTGTACGGGACGGTGGTGTCGTAGATCGCGAAGTCGCCGGGCCGCAGCACCGCCTCGCGGCCTCCCTGGACCACCATGCTGGTGCCGGACACCTGGAGGCCGAGGAACACGCTGGGCGGCAGATCGTCCCGGGCGAGCCGGGGGGTGCGCCGGACGGTGGTGGCGTTGGCCGCGACGGAACAGACGTTGAGCCGTCCCACGTCGCTGATCACACCGCACACGGCGATGCGGTCGGGCTCCGGCTGGTGTTCGATCTCGACCCGGACGACTGTGTTCCAGATCGCCTCGCGGATCGCCTCGGCCCGCTCGGCCGGCGCCACCTGCCGCACATCGAGGATGACCACCATCCGGCAACCACCTTCTGAACTCGCTCCACGCTGTCGGCCAGGGCGGGCCGAGTCTATCCGGCGAGGGGGCGGGCGCCGGGGGCTGGAACCGTCGCGGCCCCGGCACGCGTTCTCCTCACAGCGCCGTACGAACCGGCGTGTTCGGCGAACGGGACGGGTGGTGCCGATGACCGAGTTGGTTCCCGGGGGGAATCTGCCGCTGCCGGACGGGGCGCTGACGATCCAGGTGCCCGGCCCCTTCGACCTGTCCGTCCTGATCACCGGAGACGGCGGGAAGGTGGCCGGTGACGAGGACTTCGTGTTCTACAACCAGCCGTCGGCCCCCGGGGTCCGGCTCGGCTCCGGCACCGTCCGGGTGGACCCCCGGCGGCTGCGGGCCGGGGCCGGGCGGCTCACCGTCGTCGTGAGCGCGGCCGATCCGGGTGTCCCGCTCGGCCGGCTGCCCGTTCCGGCGCTGACGGTCAGCGGCGAGGGCCGGGGTGTCCTGGCCCGGTTCACGCCCGTACGCCCGACGCGTGAGACGGTCCTGCTGCTGGCGGAGATCTACCGGCGGGGCTCCGCGTGGAAGCTGCGCGCGCTGGGACAGGGGTACGCGGACGGGCTGGGCGGGATCGCCCGTGACTTCGGGGTGGACGTGGCGGAGGAGGCGGGGGCACCCGCCGCCGTGTCCCCGACGCCGGCCGCATCTCCTGTACGCGCAGCGACCCCGGCCCGCACCACACCTCGGCCGCCCGCCTCCCCGCAGGCGGCCCTCGCGGACGGTACGGAGGCGGAGTTCGCCGCCCTTGTCCGTACCGAACGGCTCGGGGCCGGCGCCCCGCCCGTGATCGTCGAACCCCGGCTCTCGGCGGCGGCCCGAGCCCATGCCGAGGCCATGGCACGGCAGGGCCGGCTGGGCGCGGAGGCGCCGGACGGGACATCGGTCTTCCAGCGGATCACGGCGGGCG
This sequence comes from Streptomyces sp. NBC_01317, assembly GCF_035961655.1. NCBI lineage: Bacteria > Bacillati > Actinomycetota > Actinomycetes > Kitasatosporales > Streptomycetaceae > Streptomyces > Streptomyces sp. NBC_01317. The sequence continues at coordinate 227,813 of NZ_CP108393.1, forward strand.
GGTACCGCTATCTCCGGATCGAGCAGCAGCTGGTCTCAGGACCCCGTACACCGCGTGAGTTCCTGGACTACTGCCGGTCCAACGCCTCGACCCGAGGTCCGCTGCGGGACTCCGCGTTGACCGACGCCGGGATCGGGCGGGCGGTCGACCCGCGCTCCGGCGACCTCTGCTGGACGGCGCTGTGGGCCCGGCCCTTCACCGCCGAGGGCCTGGTCAGGATCACGGCCGAGGTGCTCGCCCTGACGAACGCGGAGCGTGGCGCGGCCGGGCTCCGGCCGCTGGCCCCCGACCGGCGGCTGGCCGACGCCGCGCAGACGTACAGCGTGGACATGGCCGCGCGGGCCTTCTACTCCCACACCTCACCCGAGGGGCTCGCTCCGTGGGACCGGGCGGCCGCCGCGGGCGCGCCCCACCGGGGCATCGGCGAGAACATCGCCTGCGGGCAGCGGACGGCGGCCGAGGTGCTGGAGGGGTGGATGAACAGCCCCGGGCACCGGGCGAACATCCTCAAGCCGGACTTCACCCACCTCGGCGTGGGGTACGCGGGCGGCGGCCCGGCGGGCACGTACTGGACGCAGCTCTTCGGCCGGATGTGAGCCCGGCGGCGGGCGGACCCGACGAGCGTCGTGAGGGTGCGGTGGACGGTGCTCGGGCCGACCCGTACCTGCTTCACGGTGGAACGCACGGCGCCCGGTCGTCCGTCATGTCAGAGCGCCGCCCGGCCCGTACGACGCCGCTGCGGGACCCGGACGTACGTCGCGGCGTACACGACGGTCGCCGTGGCCAGGGTTCCGAAGCTGGGCGGCACCTTGGGCACGGCGTAGCCGAGTCCGAGCCCGGTCCACATCTCGGCCACCGCCAGGCCGGCGGAGAGGGCGAGCGCGCGGTAGGGGCGGGCGGTGAGGCGTTGCGCGGCTCCCGCCGGGGCCGCCAGCAGGCCGAGCATGGCCCATTGCTCAGCTATGAAAATCATTACCACTTCTTGACCGCTCTCCTGACCGTGTTCCTGGGGCTCTCGGGGACCACGAGATCGCATACTCTCGGGGCTGATCCCCATCGGCAGAAGGGCATGCAGCGCCATGGACATGGAACTGAGCGGCAGAACAGCGGTCGTGACGGGCGCCGGCCGGGGCATCGGACTGGCCGTGACCCGGGCGCTGGCCGCCGAGGGGGCGCAGGTCGTCGCCGGCTCCCGTTCGGTCACCGAGGAACTGGAGAAGCTGGCCGGGACCCACGCCGTCCACCCGGTGGCGGTGGATCTCGCGGCCCCCTCGGGGCCCGCCGACCTGATCGCGCGGGCGGTCGAACTCACCGGTGGGGTCGACGTCCTCGTCAACAACGTCGGCGGGGTGCGTCCCCGCACCGAGGGATTCCTGTCGGTCACGGACGACGACTGGGATCACGCGCTGCTGGTCAACCTGATGACGGCGGTACGGACGATCCGGGCCGTCGTCCCGCACTTCCTCGACCGGGGCGCCGGGAACATCGTGACCATCAGCTCGGTGAACGCCGCGCTCCCCGATCCGCTGGTCGTGGACTACGGCGCGGCCAAGGCGGCGCTGACCAACGTCTGCAAGGCGGTGTCCAAGGAGTACGGGCCCCGGGGCATCCGGAGCAACACGATCAGTCCGGGGCCCGTCTCCACGGCGCTCTGGCTCGGGGACGGCGGCGTCGCCGCCACCGTGGCGCGGGCGTCCGGGCAGGACCCGGCCGCCGTAGCCGAGCACGCGGCGGGCGACTCGGTCACCGGGCGGTTCACCCGCCCCGAGGAGGTCGCCGACCTCGTCGTCTGGCTGGCCGGCGGGCGCGCGTCCAACATCACCGGGACCGACTTCGGCATCGACGGCGGACTGATCACGACCGTCTGACCGGGCAGCCCGCCGTACGGTCCGCCGCCCCGTGATCACCGGCCGGCGGGGGCCTCCCTCCGGCCGCGCGGAACCTCCCCGATGGTGTGAGACTGCCGGTAAGGAGGTAATACCGGTGGCCGCCGAATCTTCCGCGACGGGACCCGGCTCCCGCCCCGAACTGGGGCCGGGTCCCGGGCCGGGCGAGGCGCTGCTCGACAAGCTTCTCGGGGAGGCGCAGGGCGCGGCGCCGATGGACCTGCCGGACCTGGTGGACCGGTGTGCCGCGGCGATCGGTCTCCAGCAGCTCGCGGTGTACGTCATCGACCTCCAGCAGCGTCACCTCGTGTCGCTCACCGACGGACTGCCGTCCCTCGACGTGGACTCCTCGACGGCGGGTGAGGCGTACCGGACGCTCTCCCTCCAGATGGAGGAGAGCCACCGGGGGGACGAGCTGACCGCGTGGCTGCCGCTGGTCGACGGCGCGGAGCGGCTCGGTGTGCTCGGCATCCGTACGGCGGTGTTCGACGCCACGCGCCTGCGCCGCTGCCGCATGCTGGCCGCCGTGCTCGCCATGGTGATCACCTCGAAGCGGGCGTACAGCGACAGCTTCGCGCGGCGGGCCCGTTCCGAGCCGATGCGGCTGCCCGCGGAGATGCTCCGCGCGTTCCTGCCGCCGCGGACCATCGGCAACACGAAGGTCATCTCGACGGGCGTGCTGGAGCCCGCGTACCGCATCGGCGGTGACGCGTTCGACCACTCGCTGACCCAGTCGACCCTGCACGCGGCGATCCTCGACTCCATGGGCCACAACCTGGCGTCCGGTCTCACGACCGCGGTCGCGATGGCGGGCTGCCGCAACGCCCGCCGGGCCGGCGCCGATCTGCCGCAGCTCGTCGACACGGTCGACCAGGCGCTCGCGCAGTGGCTGCCCGACCAGTACTGCACCGGCATCCTCAGCCAACTCGACCTGAACGATGGTGTGTTCCGGTGGATCAACTGCGGGCATCCGCCGCCGCTGCTCATCCGCGACCGCCGGGTGCTGGGCCAGGCCCTGGAACGCACCCCCCAGCCGCCGATGGGGCTCGCCGCCCAGTTCTCCGACGCGCCGCACGAGGTCAACGAGGTGGCGCTGGAGGCGGGCGACCGGGTGCTCTTCTACACGGACGGGGTGACGGAGGCGCGTGTCGACAGCGGCGCGCAGCTCGGCCTCGAACGCTTCACCGACTCGATCATCCGCGCGACCGCCTCGGGGAAGCTCGCGCCGGAGGCCCTGCGTGTGCTGATCCACTCGATCCTGGACCGGCAGCAGAACCAGCTGCGTGACGACGCGACGATCCTGCTGATCGAGTGGCTCCCCGCCGGCCGGTGATCTCCGCGAGGGTACGGGGGTACGAGGTCAACTCGCCCTGGTCGCAGGAGAAGCGGGCGCGAAGGTGTCCATGACCGACCGCAGCTCGGCGCGGGCGGACTCCAGGTCCCTGATCATCCCGTCGAGGCGGCGCAACTCCACGGAGAGCGCGCTACGGAGCTGGGGCGCCCCGCCGGGAGAGGCCTCCTCCAGGGCCGGGAGCAGCTCGCCGATCTTCGAGCTGCACAGGCCCGCGCCGTAGAGCCGCTGGATCAGGCCGACCCGCGCCACCGCCTCCGGTGCGAAGCGCCGTCGGCCGCCGGGGTCGCGCACACTGCACAGGAGGCCCTGCTCCTCGTAGTAGCGCAGCGACCGCACGCTGACGTCGCTCCGGGCGGCCAGCTCACCGATCCGCAGCATGCCCACTCCCCTGGCTTGCACCTCACACCGACGTGAGGATTTAGCTTAACGGGCATGGGAACAGACCGACGGACACCAGTGGTACGACAGTTGCGCGTGGTCGTGTCGGCCGCCGACTACGACGAGGCGGTGGCCTTCTACGGGGAGGCGCTCGGCCTCCCGGCCCGGGACGCCTTCGCGGGGGAGGGGGGCGCGCGTGTGGTGATCCTGGACGCGGGGCGGGCGACTCTGGAGATCGCCAACCCGGCGCAGGTGGCGATGATCGACGCGGTGGAGGTGGGCCGGCCGGTCAGCCCGCACCTGCGTCTGGCGTTCGAGGTGGACGACGCGGAGGGCTCGACCCGTACCCTCGTCGACGCCGGGGCGGAGCTGATCGCGGCACCGACGCGGACCCCCTGGAACTCCCTCAACTCCCGCCTCGGGGCGCCGGGCGGTCTCCAGATCACCTTGTTCCAGGAGGCCGAACCCGAGGCCGGGGCGGACGCGGACCGTGACACCGGCACCGTGCCCTTCGCGCTGGTGGACGTCTTCGGTGAGGCGTCCCTGACCGGCAACCCGCTCGGCGTGGTGGACCTCACGGCGTGGGAGCAGCCGGTGGACGAGGAGTGGCTGCGCGAGGTGGCGCGGGAACTGCGGCAGTCCGAGACGACGTTCGTGCTGCCCGGCCAGGAGGGCGCCCTGCGCGCGCTGCGGTCCTTCACCGCCGGAGGTGTGGAGGTGACCGGGGCCGGACACAACGCCCTGGGTGCGTGGTGGTGGCTGCTGGAGAGCGGCCGGGTGGCACGCCCGGTGCCGGGCGCCGGGCCCCTGGTCCAGTGGATCGGCGGGCGTGAACTGCCCGTGCTCGTACGGGAGGACGGCGCCCTGGCCCTGCGGCAGGCGCCCGCCCGGCTGGGCGCGGCGGTCGAGGACGTGGCGGGGCTGGCGGAGGCGGTCGGCCTCTCCCCGGCCGACATCGGCTCGCACCCCGCACCCCGGGTCGTGGACACCGGGGCGGCCCATCTGATCGTGACCCTGACCTCCCACGCGGCGCTCACCCGGGCGGTCGTGCGGAAGGCCGAACTGGTCGGGCTCGCCCGGTCCGTCGGCGCGCAGGGGGTGTATCTGGCGTGGCCGGAGGCGGCCTCCACGCGCGGGGCCGGAGTCGCGGGCTCCGGCGAAGTGACCGTCCACACCCGGTTCTTCAACCCGGGCGCCGGGCTGGACGAGGACCCGGCCACCGGCAGCGCGGCGGGCCCGCTCGGTGCCCTGCTGCGTGACCACGGCCTGCTCGGGGCCGGGGAGCAACTGACCGTGTCGCAGGGCGCGTCGATGGGCCGGCCGAGCACTCTGCGGGTCACGGTCGGCGACGGTCTGGTGCCGGAGGTCGCCGGGCGTGGTGTGGTCACGATCGAGGGCCGTATCAAGGCGCCCCCGGCGAAGGCCGGTTGACCCCCGTTACGTCTTCAGCGGGGAGGCCTCAGGGACGGCGTGCGGGGGTACGGTTCCCGGCCGTCGCCGCGTCACCTCCTCCACCAGCACGTGGTGGTCCGGCGGAGTCGTACGCAACGGCAGGGCGACCAGCAGTCCGAGCGTGATCCAGACGTAGGCGTTGGCGCCGACGAAGGCGTCCGGGCCGGTCGCGCCGTCGCGCCACAGCCAGACGACACTGCTGCACAGCAGCACGTACACCACCGCGCACAGGGTCAGCAGTCCGCTGTCGCGCCGGCCCCCGGGATCCCGGCGCAGGGCGGTGTCGGTCAGGACGACGAGGGCGGGGACGACCCAGACCAGGTGGTGCACCCAGGTCACCGGGCTGACCAGGCAGGCGGCCAGTCCGGTCAGCGCGAACCCCGCCCGGTCGTCCCCGCTCCGGACGGCCGCGCGGGCGCGGTACGCCCACACGGCGAGGACGGCGGCCACACACGCCAGCCACACCGTGTGGCCGGTGTCCTCGGGGCGGAGGCGGGACAGGACCCCTTGGACCGACTGGTTGGAGACATAGCTGAGTTCGCCCACACGTCCGGTGTCCCACAGCGCCCGCGTCCAGAAGTCCCTGGACGCCCCGGGGTCGAGGGCGGCGGCGAACAGGGTGGCCGCGGCCGCCGTCCCCGAGGCGACCGCGGCCTGCCTGCGGCGGCCGGTGATCAGCAGATAGCCGATGAAGAGCGCGGGGGTGAGCTTGACCGCGGTCGCGAGGCCGATGCCGATCCCCGCGTACCGACCCCGCCCGGTGGCCAGCAGCCGGGCGTCGGCGAGGACCAGCGCGACGAGCAGGAGGTTCACCTGGCCGAAGGTGAAGGTGTCGCGGACCGGTTCGAACAGGCCGAAGAGGCAGCCGATCACCACCCACACGAACCAGCCGCGCCGGCCTTCGCGGCGGACGACAGGACCCACCAGCCAGTTCAGCACCAGCGCCGACGCCACGACACTCAGGACCAGGCTGACCGCCACGGCCACCGGCCAGGAGACCAGCGCCATCGGCAGCATGGAGACGGCCGCGAAGGGCGGGTACGTGAAGCCGTACGACGTACCGGGGCTGAGGTAGTCGTAGATCCGGCCGCCGTGGTGGACCCACTCCCCCACCGCGCCGTAGTACACACCGACGTCGAAGAAGTCGCGGAACAGCGGGACGGTCGCCAGGAAGACGGCGGTGGCGGCGACCAGGCACACCGCGACGGCGGCCCGCCCGCCGGGCCGCGCCATGACCAGGCGCGGCCACCTCACGACACGGCCCGGGTGCGGGCGGGCAGGACGGCGGGTTCCGACATCAGGAACATCCACCAGAGCGTGACGAGGGCGAGCGCGCCGCCCGCGACCGCGAACGTCAACTGGGCACCGTCCGGCGGGGATCCACTGGGCAGCATGCCGAGCGCGAGGATCCCGCTGCCGACGGACGCCCACCTCCGTACGCGCCCGTCGGGCGCCGCCGCGGCGATCAGGAACAGCCCCCACAGCGCGTACCACGGCCGGAACGCCGGACCCAGGACGAAGACCGCCAGCAGGCTCAGCGCGAGCGCGTACACCGGTCCGAGCCGTACGCGGTGCGCGCGGCGCAGCCACAGCCACGCCACGGTCAGCACGGTGACCACCAGGCCGAGCCGCCGCCACGCCGGGACCGCGAGGTCGCCGAGGCCGCTGCCCACGCTGTCCAGCAGCGCCCCGCTGAGCCGTCCGAGTCCGCTGGTCAGGGACCAGTTGTCGGCGGAGACGGGGGTGGAGAGCGCGCCGAGCCAGCCGTACCCCGTCCCGGCCAGGGCCGTCGTGACCACGGTGGTGGCCAGGGCGACGGCGCAGGTCAGCGCGGCGGCTCTGGCGGTACGGCCCCGGCCGTCGAGTTGGCCGGCCCAGAGGACCGCGACCGCCAGCAGGCCCAGCGCGGCGGGCGCCTTCACCAGCGCGGCGAGGGAGACGAGGACGGCCGCGCGGGCGGGCATCGCGCCGAGGGCGGCGACCAGTCCGGCGCCGAGCAGCCCCAGCATGAGGGCGTCGTTGTGGGCGCCCGCGACCAGGTGCAGCAGGACCAGCGGGTTGAGCGCGCCGAGCCACAGGGCGGCCGGGGGCTCGACGCCGCAGCGGCGGGCGAGCGAGGGCAGGAACGCGATCATCAGTCCGACGCCGAGCAGCGCCACGAGCCGCATGCCGAGGATGCCCGCGGGCATGTCGAGGCGGGTCAGGAAAGAGGTCTTCTCGGCGAGGAAGAGGAACACCGGGCCGTAGGGCGCGGGGGTGTGCTGCCAGACGGGTGCCACCTCGGTGGCGAGCGGGCCGCCGAGGTGGGCGGGGCCGTGGACGTACACGTCCATCCGCGCGTCGACCATGGCGCCCTGCGCCAGGTAGCTGTAGACGTCACGGCTGAACAGGGGTGGTCCCAGGACAAGGGGCGCGGCCCACACGCCCAGGGTCACGAGCAGGGCGCGCGGGGCGGGCGGGCGGGGGCCGCGGACGGACCTGCCGAGCCACCACCAGGCGGCGATCAACAGGACGAGGCCGAAGTACGCGCAGACGACGCCCAGGGCGGCGCGTCCGGAGGAGGGCAGCAGCGCGTCGCGTACGGGGAGCGCGCCCGCGGTCAGCCCGCCGGTCATGAGCGCGACGGACCCGGCGAGCCCCAGCATCCGGCATCGGCGCGGGTTCACTTCCGCGTTCAGGGCGAGCATCTGTGGAGGCTCGCAGCAGGCGGTGGCCGGAAGGCGACGGTCTGCCCACGGTCCGGTGGCTGCCGCATAGCCGGGGGCTTACGGGTGCCCGGTCGGGCGAGAGGCGGAGAAGTCGCCGGGAGGCGGGCGGGTGGAGCCGGGCACGGCGGAGCGGGCCCCGGTGTGTCCGGGACCCGCCCTGCCGGTCGTGGAGCCGCGCCGGTGCGGCCTGTTACCTCCCGATCGTGAAGGTGTCGATGTCGAACAGGGAACCCGCGCCACCGGTGAAGGTGAGGAACACCGGCCCGGTCGGTGTGCCGGTCAACGGGGTCGAGACGGTCGCGAAGGTCTCCCAGCCGCCGGTGTTGGCGACGGCGACCGAGCCGATCACCGGGCCGGTGGCCGAGCCGGAACGGACCTGGACGGTGCCGCCCGCGCCGGCCGAGGACACCTTCGCGGTGAAGGTCTTCGCACCCGTGAGGGACGCCTGGGAGTAGCCCGCCCAGTCGCCGTTCTCGATGTAGCCGAGTGTCCTGCCGCCGCTCGCCGGAGCGTGGTCGGCCGCCTGGACGCCCTGCTGCGAGGTGAACGACTCGCCCTCGTACGTGGACGACGTGGGCGGGGTCGTACCGCCCAGCTCCTTGATCCGGACGTTGCGGAAGGACACGTCGTCACCGGTGCCGTGGTTCTGGATCCCGATGTATCCCTGCTGGAGGGAGCGGACCGGGTCCGTGTTGGTGAAGTCGTTGATCTTCGCGCCGTTGAGGAAGACCTGGAGCCGCTCCCCCTCCACCCGGATCTCGTACGTGTTCCAGGCGCCGGGCGGGTTCAGCGCGGCGTCCCTGGCCGCGATGTCCGCCGACTTGAAGCCGTACACCGATCCGGTCGTCCGGTCCGCCGTGTCGGTGGCGTCGATCTGGATCTCGTACCCCTGGTTGATCGCCGAGTTGGGATCGGTCGAGCTGGGGAAGCCCACGAACACACCGGAGTTGTCGTCCCCGGGCATCCGCCAGTCCAGCTTGAGGGAGTACGCGGCGTACTGCTTCGCCTGGTACCAGTACAGGCCCATGCCGCCCGTGGAGGTGAGGGTGGCGTCGGTGTTGGTGAAGCTGCCCGGACCGGCCTGGGACCAGCCGGTGGTCGAGCCGTTGTAGAGCGTGGTGTAGCCGGTCTCCGCGCGGCAGTCGGCCTTGGCCCAGCCCGCCGCGTACCGGATGCCGCCGAGCAGCAGCGTCCGGAACGCGGGGTCGGCGTAGGACTCCTGGGTGTGGCCGAGTCCGGTGTAGAAGGACCGGCCGTTGCCCTGCGGATGGCACCAGGTGATCGGGTGGTCCCCGCTCATCTCGCCGCCGCTGTAGCTGCCTTCGTCCAGGTTCTGGAGCACCTTGACGTTGTTGCGCGGGTTGGTGCGGTAGTTGTACCACTCGTCGGTACGGTTCCAGGTCTGGCCGAGGTGCGCGGTGGCCGGGTTGGCCCGGTCCTCCGTCCTCAGCGTGGCCTGCTGGATCGCCGGGTGGCTCTTGAACCAGGCGCCGGCGATCTGCTCGTACTGCGGCCAGTCGTACTCGGTGTCGGCGGCGGCGTGGATGCCGAGGTAGCCGCCACCCCCGTCGACGTACGACTGGAAGGCCGACTGCTGGGTGGCGTTGAGGACGTCACCGGTGGTGGAGAGGAACACCACCGCCTTGAAGCCGGCCAGGTTGGCGGTGGTGAAGGCGTTGCTGTCCTCGGTGGCCGTGACCGTGAAGTTGTTGGCCGCGCCGAGGTCCCTGATGGCCTGGGTGCCGGCCGGGATGGAGTCGTGGCGGAAGCCCGCCGTCTTGGAGAAGACGAGCACCTTGTAGGCGGGGTCGGCCGCCTGCGCCGTGGCCGCCGGGGTGAGCAGCGACCCGGCGAGACCGAGGGCGACGACAAACGCCGAGGCGGCGGTGGTCGGCAGGCGCCGGAGTTGACGGAACATCAGTGGCCCTTTCCCGCGCGTCACTTGGTGAGGGTGAGGGTGTCGATGTCGAACAGGGACCCGGCGCCACCGGTGAAGGTGAGGAACAGCGCTCCGGAGGAGGCCGTACCGGTCAGGGTCGTGGTGACGTTGGCGAAGGTCTCCCAGCCGCCGGTGTTGGCGACCGCCACCGTACCGAGCACGGCGCCGGTCGCGGAGCCCGAGCGGACGGTGATGGTGCCGCCCGCGCCGGCCGAGGAGACCTTCGCGCTGAAGGTCTTGGTCCCGGCCGTGGGAACGGCCGCGTACCCGGCCCAGTCACCGTTCTCGATGTAGCCGAGGGTGTTTCCGCCGCTCGCCGGGGTGTGGGCAGCCGCCTGGACGCCCTGTCCCGAGCTGAACGACTCGCCCTCGACGGTCTGGCTCGACCCGCCGCTGGTCCCGGTGGTGAAAGTAAAGGCGTCGAGGTCGAAGAGGTTGCCCTGGCCCGTCGGTCCCTTGAAGACGAGGAACAACTCCGTCGAGCCGGAGGGCGCGTTGGTCAGGTTCGCCGAGACGTCGACGAAGTTCTCCCAGCCGCCGGTCGGTGCCACGGTCGCCGTGCCCAGCAGGGTGCCGGTGGCCGAGCCCGTCCGTACCTCCAGCGTGCCGCCGACGCCACCCGAGGAGACCCGGGCGGTGAAGCGGTTGGCGTTGCCGAGGACGTACGGCTTGTAGGAGATCCAGTCGTTGTTGTCGGTGAAGCCGACGGTGCTGCCGCCTTCGGCGGACGTGTGGGCCGCTACCTGGACGCCGTTCTGGGCGCCGAAGTGCTCGCCCTGGCGGTGGCGGGGCTGGAGGATGCGCGCGCTGTGCGTGGTGAGCCCGGCGGCGTCGGTGTACTCGGCGTCGAAGACCCCGTAGATGTTGGCGGCGCTGTCGTGCTCACCGTCGGCCGGTACGGAGAGGTTGCCCGAGCAGCCCGTGGCCTGGGTGATCTGGTGGCGGTGCTCGTCATGGCCGAGGAGGTAGGTGACCTTGACCTTGGAGCAGTCGATGGCACCGTCCTCGGGGTCGCTCACCGAGACCTGGAAGGGAACGGTGTCGCCGAAGGAGAACAGCTGGCCGTCACCGGGGCTGGTGAGGTTGACCGTGGGGGCGGTGTTGCCCGACGTCACCACGAGACTCGCGGAGCCGGTCAGACCCTCCGGGTCCTTGACGGTGAGGGTGGGACGGAAGGTGCCCCTGGTGGTGTACGTGTGGCTCGGGTTGGCGGCCGTGGAGCTGGTGCCGTCGCCGAAGTCCCAGGCGTAGGTGAGGGCCTTGCCCTCGGGGTCGGAGCTGCCGGCCGAGGAGAACGCGACCGTGAGCGGAACGGCTCCTGAGACCTTGTCCGCGGCGGCCTTGGCGACCGGGTTGCGGTTGCTGCCCGCGGTGTACTCGACGCGGTACAGGGCCTGGTTGTTGGCGCCGGTGCCGTAGTCGAGGACGTAGAGCGCGCCGTCGGGGCCGAAGGCCTGGTCCATGACCTGCGTACCGGTCCAGGGGAAGGCCTCGATGACACCGGGGGTGCCGTCGGCCTTGACCTCGATGGCCTTGATCCACTTGCGGCCGTACTCGGCGGCGAAGAAGCGGCCGTCCAGGGACTGGGGGAACTTGACGCTGGAGTTCAGCGCGGCGTTGTAGCGGTAGACGGGACCGCCCATGGGGGACTCGGAGCCGCCGCCGAACTCGGGCGGAGTGCCGGAGTCACCGCCGTACTTGATCCAGGAGGACTTGGCGGCGGGGAGGGTGGCCTGTCCGGTGTTGCGGAAGGAGTTGTTGGCCGGTGCGCCGCAGTTGTACTTCCCGGCGGACGGGCCGCTGGGGAAGGCGTACTCGCCGTACGTCTCCGTGGCGGTGTTCGTGCCGGTGCAGTACGGCCAGCCGTAGTTGCCGGGGGCGGTGATCCGGTTGAACTCGACCTGGCCGCTGGGGCCCCGGGCGCCGTCCGTGACGCCCGCGTCGGGGCCGTAGTCACCGAGGTAGACGATTCCGGTGGCCTTGTCGACGGACATCCGGAAGGGGTTGCGGAAGCCCATCGCGTAGATCTCGGGACGGGTCCCGGCCGTACCGGCCGCGAAGAGGTTCCCCGCGGGCACGGTGTAGCCGCCGGCGGCGGTGGGCTTGATCCGCAGGACCTTGCCGCGCAGGTCGTTGGTGTTGCCGGAGGAACGCTGGGCGTCGAACTGCGGGTTGCGGTCGGTCCGTTCGTCGATCGGCGCGTAGCCGCTCGACTCGAACGGGTTGGTGTCGTCGCCGGTGGTCAGGTAGAGGTTCCCGGCGGCGTCGAAGTCGATGTCACCGCCGACGTGGCAGCACTGGCCCCGGTCGTTGGCGACTTCGAGGACGACCTTCTCGCTGGCGAGGTCGAGGGTGTTGTCGGCCTTGAGGGTGAAGCGGGAGAGGTTGAGGTGTCCCTTCCACGCTTCGAAGGTGGCCGCCGAGCCGGTGGTGGGGGCGTCGCCGCCGGGCGTGGTGAGCTTCGGCGAGTAGTACAGGTACAGGTAGCGGTTCGTGGCGAAGCCGGGGTCGGCCGCTATGCCCTGGAGACCTTCCTCGTCGTGCGTGTAGACGTCCAGCTTGCCGGCCGTCTTGGTGTTGCCCGCGGCGTCGGTGTAACGGACCGTACCGTCCCTGGCCGTGTGGACCACCGCGCGGTCGGGCAGTACGGCGAGTGACATCGCCTCGCCCAACTCGGCGTTTCCTAGGGCAAGTTGCACCTGCTGGTAGTCACCGGTGGGGATGACCGCGGCGGCGGCCTCGTGCTCGGGGTGGCCGGGGTGCGCGGAGGCCGTGGGGACGGCGAGCGCACCTCCGCTCACCACGAGGCCCAACACGGTGAGCCACCTCAACCACGCACGTCTCGGGCGTGACCGTCCTGACAGTCCTGACATGGAGCGTCCTTCCTGACCTTGCGGGGGGAGCGATGCGGGCATGCGTGCGCGACCGGCACGCTGCCGTGTCACTGAGGGAGGAGCCTGCGCCTGGGTGATGTCCCGTCACCTGGGCGGCAGCCGTACCGATCTAGGGGGAAGCTGGGGAGAGCTTTCGATGCGGCATCAAGGTTGTGCGGAGACTCGCGCGAGTTTTTGCATGCTGGCAACGGGGACTTAATTTGTCAAGGGCGTGGTCAAATTGCCGCGACAGTCGTCCGAAAGGCCGGAAGTCGACGGAGTTGACGGCAACGTCCGTACGGGAAGGGCCCGGTGCGCGACGTGCGCGCACCGGGCCCCGGAGCTCGGCTCTCGTCGGCGGCCGCGACGGGACCGCTTTAGTTCAGGGTTAAAACTATATGGCCGGGCCACCGGTTGTACGGAGGTGGCCGGGCTCGGGACAGCGCTCTCCCTGTATACGATCGGACGAGCCGGGATGCCGCCCAGGCGGGACGGACGGCGCGTCAGGCGACGTGGACGACCGCCTTGCCGGTGTTGTCGCCGCGCAGCATGCCGAGGAAGGCGTGCACGGTCCCGCCGAAGCCCTCGGTGACCGTCACATCGGGGCTGATCCGCCCGCTGCGCAGATGCGGGACCAGGAAGTCCTCCAACTCGCCTTGCAGGGCTGTGTGGTTCCGGACATGCATGCCCTCCATCCGCAGGCTCTTCTCCACCATGTCCGGGAGATTGCGCGGGGCCGCGGGAGGCTCGGTGGCGTTGTACTGGGCGACCGTGCCCACCCGGGCGATCCGCCCGTACTCACGCAGCGCGGAGATCGCGCCCTCCAGGTGCGTCCCGCCGACGTTGTCGAGGTAGGCGTCGATCCCGTCGGGCGCCGCCTTGGCGAGGGACTCCCCCACCGGGCCCTCGTGGTAGTCGAAGGCCGCGTCGTAGCCGACCTGGCCGGTGAGGTACGCGGCCTTGGCCGCCGAGCCCGTGCTCCCGATGATCCGGCCGGCGCCGAGCAGCCGCGCGATGCGGCCGGCCGCGGTGCCCACGCCTCCGGCGGCGGCCGAGACGAACAGGTCCTCGCCCTCCGCGAGGCGCAGGGTACGGGTCAGCGCGACGTAGGCCGTGAGGCCGGTGCCGCCGAGGATGCTCAGGTACGCGACGAGCGGAACGCCCTCGTACCGCCGCAGCTTCCTGGTGCCCGCGGCGCCCAGGGTGACCCGTGCGTGGGTGCGCCAGCCCTGGCGGTGGAAGACCAGGTCGCCCTGGGCGAGACCCGGGTCCCTGGAGAGCAGCACACGGCCGAGGGCCCGGCCCTCCAGCGGCGCGTCCAGCGCGAAGCCGCCGTCCATCATCTCGCGGTGGTACGGATCCACGGAGAGGTAGAGGTTCTCCACGAGCGCGGTGCCGGGGGCCGGTGACGGCACGGGACTCTTCACGAACGCGAAGAGGTCCGGGGTCGGGAAGCCGTGGGGGCGGGCGGTCTGGTGCACGGCGATGGCGGTCGCGGGGGTGGCGGTGGGAGGCGTCTTGACGGTCATGATGGCGACCGTAGGGAGGAATGCGCGCGCCAGGCAGGGGGTTGGGCTCATGGGGCCGCCCGGCCCATGAATGTTCCTCATAGGACGAGGTGAGCGCCCCATGGCCGACCTGGCCCCGCACGAACTCCGCATCCTGGTGGCGGTCGCGGACGCGGGTGGTTTCTCCGCGGCGGCCGGGGTGCTGGGGCTGACGCAGTCCGCCGTGTCGCACTCGGTGCGGAGCAGTGAGACCAAAGTCGGAGCGGTGCTCTTCGAACGGAGCGGGCGGGGAGCGCGGCCCACGGCGGCGGGGGCGGGCGCCGTGGCTCACGCCCGGCGCATCCTGCGGCTGTTGGACGTCCTGGTGGCGGAGGCCCGGGGCGCGGCGCGAGGCGCGGGCGCGGAGACGCCGGCGGGGCCCCTGCGGATCGCGGCCTTCCGCAGCGCGGCGCTGCACCTGCTGCCGGCCGCGCTGGAACGGCTGAGGGCCCGTCATCCGGGGATCGACCCGGAGGTGCGGATCGTACGGGAGGTGGGGCCGGGGGCGGCGGGCGAGGTGGCGGCGGGGCGGGCGGACCTGGGCATCGCCACGATCGGCACGCGCGTGCCGATGCCGGCGGGGCTGGTCCGGTCGGTCCTGATCGAGGAGCCGTACGCGCTGGTGCACCCGGCGGGCCACCCGGATCCGAGAGCGCTCCCGCTGGTGGACTGGGCGGAGAACTGCACGTCGTACACGAAGGCCTGGTGGGCGGCGCAGGACTGGATCCCGCGCGCGACGGTGGAGGCGGAGGACGACGGAGCGGTGCTCTCGATGGTGAGCAGCGGTCTGGGCATGGCGATCATGCCCGCGCTCTCCCTGACCGGAGCACCGCCCACCATCGAGATCACCGCGCTCGGCCCGGACCGCCCGACCCGCGCGGTCGGCTACGTGACCACTCCCGAACAGTCCCGCACCCGCGCGGTCCGCGCCCTGGTCCGGGAACTGCGGGCGCTACCTGCGCCGCGCGGCCGCCGTGACGGCACGGCGCGGGCCGCGGGCACAGCGGCCTGATCCGAGCCCCGGCGGCGCGTGGACGGGATGCGCGGCCGGAGCGCGGGCGGCCGTCGCTGTTCAGACGTCCGTGCCGCCCGTCCCGGTGCCCTGGTGGAAGTACAGGCGCCAGCCGTCGGAGGTCAGGCGCCAGATCGAGCTGCGGCGAACCCGGCGGCCCGCGTGGGCCGAGACGTACGTCAGATGGACGAGCCCCGGAGCGAGCAGCCGCCCCGCCAGAGCGGTGACGCCGACCGGCGCCCCCTCCGTCACGGAACCGTCGCCGGTGACCCCCAGGACCGACGTGGCGTCCCAGCGGGCCCCCGACGCCCCGAACTCCACGAACTCCGGGTCGAGGAGCGCCGAGACGAGCGCCGGCGACGACCGTACCTCCGGGTCGAGGAGCCGCAACTCCCCTTCGATCGCGGCCTCCACGGCGCGCGCCGACTCCGGGCCCCCGTCGATGCCGCCACCGGTCCCGCCCCTGCCAGCGGTGGTGTCGGTCCGGGCCGGTCCGTCCTCCGTCGTCATGCCGGAAGCCTACGGACGGCGTCCGCCGCCCGTGCGGCGATCGGCCCCGGCCCTGCCCGGTCCGCTGACCCTTTGGAAGGAAGCATCCGGTGTCGGTCCGCCGGATCTCCTTCTCACGGGGGCGGCTGCGCTTGTATGGGGCAAATGGACCACATCACGTTCCTCGTGGCAATAGTGATCGTGACCGCGCTCGCGTTCGACTTCACCAACGGATTTCACGACACCGCGAACGCGATGGCCACCTCCATCGCCACCGGAGCCCTGCGTCCCAAGGTCGCGGTCCTCATCAGCGGGGTCCTCAACGTGGTGGGCGCGTTCCTGTCCACGGAGGTCGCGAAGACGATCTCCGGGGGCATCGTGAACGACAGTCTCGTCACCCCCGGGATGATCTTCGCGGGGCTGATCGGCGCCATCCTGTGGAATCTGTCGACCTGGCTGATGGGCCTCCCCTCCAGTTCCTCGCACGCGCTGTTCGGCGGGCTGATCGGCGCCGTGTGGGTCGGGGCGGGCCGGCAGGGCGTGCACTTCGAGAAGGTGGTCGAGAAGATCCTCCTTCCCGCCGTGGCCTCCCCGCTCATCGCGGGGGCCGCCGCGCTGATGGCCACGTACCTCGCCTACCGCCTCACCCACCGGGGGCGGCGGTCCTCGGTGGACCGCGGATTCCGGCTCGGGCAGATCGCCTCCGCGTCCCTCGTCTCGCTGGCGCACGGCACCAACGACGCGCAAAAGACCATGGGGATCATCACCCTCACCCTGATCTCGGCGGGCGCGCTCGGGCCCGGTGCCGGGCCGCCCGCGTGGGTGATCGGCTCGGCGGGGCTCTCCATCGGGCTCGGTACGTATCTGGGCGGCTGGCGGATCATCAGGACGATGGGCAAGGGACTCACGGACATCCGCGCCCCGCAGGGCTTCGCGGCGGAGTCCTCCGCGACCACCGTCATCCTCACCTCCGCCCATCTCGGCTTCGCCCTGTCCACCACCCAGGTCTGCGCCGGAGGCATCCTCGGCGCGGGACTGGGCCGCAGGCTCGCCCACGTCCGCTGGGGAACGGCCGGCCGCATGGTCGCCGCCTGGTGCGTGACCCTGCCCGCCGCCGCGGCTGTCGGCGCGCTCGCCGCGAGTGTGGTCGTGAACGGCGGCACGCTCGGGATCGTGGTCGTCGCCGTCGTCGCCGCGGCTCTCGCCGCGTTCATCTTCATCATGTCCCGGCGCACCCGCGTCACCTCCCGCAATGTCAACGACGACCACGCGGTGGCCGTCCGCCCGGGGCCCGCCAAGGCGAATGTCTGACGGGCCGTGACCGACACGGCCCGGGAAACGGGGAGGAGGAGCCGATGGATCTGAACTGGAGCTCGCTGGGCGAGGTCGCCGTGGTCAGCATCGGCGCCACCGTCGGCCTTGTGATCGTCTTCTCGCTGGGGGTACGGGCGCTGGCCGCGACCGGGGGAGACGGCGAGAGGGATGACGGGAAGAGCGGTGACGGGGAGCCGGGCGGCGCGAAGCCTCCGGGCGGCGGGAGCACCGCGTACGGGGGCCGCCGCGCCGGGGCGAGCCGGCCGGGAGCGCCGGCGGTGGCCGTCGCCGGGCTGTGCTTCCTCGCCTGCGCCGCGGCCGTGCTCTACGGGCTGTATCTGATCGTCCCGCAGTTCCACTGAGCCCAGGAGCCCGGGGGGGGCCGCGCGAGCGACCCGCCCCCTACCCCATCTCCGCGCAGATCCGCAGCCCTTCCGGTGACGCGCACGGCAGGTGCCCGTGCGTACGGACCACGTCCTGGCCGCTGCCCCTCATCAGGTAGTTGAGGAAACTGGAGACGAGCGAGTCGGCCGGCGGATCGCCGTACGTGTACGCGTACTCGATCTCGCGGTACGGGTACGCGCTGTCCGCGATCGCGTCCACGGACGCGGTCCGCCCGTCGAGCGCCAGCGGGTGGAGCCCGTCGGGGGTGGATCCGGAGCGCAGGTCCGTGTACCCGATCGCGCCCGGTGTGTCGGCGACGGTGGCCAGGACCCGGTCCGTGCTGCCGAGTTCGCAGCGGAAGACCTTGGCCGTGGTGTCGTCCTTGTGACGGCAGTCGGTGGAGGAGTACGCCTGCTCGAACGCGTGGAGC
Organism: Streptomyces sp. NBC_01317; assembly: GCF_035961655.1. Lineage (NCBI taxonomy): Bacteria > Bacillati > Actinomycetota > Actinomycetes > Kitasatosporales > Streptomycetaceae > Streptomyces > Streptomyces sp. NBC_01317. The sequence continues at coordinate 245,579 of NZ_CP108393.1, forward strand.
ACCCGGCGCTGGAAGATGTCCCGGGTGCCGGACTCCGAGTTGCGGCTCACCAGGACGATCGGCAGGTCGGGGCCGCGTACCCGGCCGGGGCCGCGCAGCTGGTTCCAGTTCGACACGTCCCCGCGGTAGAGACGGCGTACGTCCGTGGTCGAGAGGCTCTTCAGCGGCACGCTGTCGTTCACGACGAGGGTGAAGACGGAGACCGCGACCCGGTTCTCGCGCAGCCGGCCGAAGCCGGCCGTCTTGGGACCGTCGGACAGGGCGATCAGGGCGGGCGAACCGCCCTTCGCCGCGGCGCCGCGCTCGTCCAGCTCCCTGACCCCGTCGCGGCTGCTGCGGGCGTCGACCGTGATGGTGGAGCCCGCGCAGTCCTGTTCGTACTTCGCCGCCAGTTCCTCGGCGACCGGCGCGAAGGCGGTGGATCCGGTGATGGTCAGGCTGCCCCGCGCGCAGCCCATCGGGGGCGGCGCGTCGTCCCGTACGACGATGATCGACGCGAGGATGACCACGCAGACGGTCAGCAACATCGTGATCATGCTGGACGCCCTGCTGAACAGCGGCGGGGTGTCGTCCGGCGTGGTGCTGCGGTTCAGGGACACGTCCCCGTCCCTGAGCCCGCCCGCGACCCGGATCGGATCGCCGACCGCGCCGCCGGTGAGCAGGACGAGGAGTTTGAAGTGCCGGCCCCGGTTGAGCGGGACACGCGGGAGGTAGACGGTGTCCTCGGCGTGGCGCAGACCGGCGGCCGGGGTGAAGTGGTCCAGCAGATGCTCGTCGCCCGGCGGGGTGGTGACCGCGAGACCGTGGATCGTACGGGAGGTGAACACCGCGGTCAGACCGTGGAGTTCGCGCCCCGTGTAGTCGCCGTCGCCGATGCTCTGCGAGCCGTCGTTCTCTATGCGCAGCAGGACCAGCGTGGCGTCGGAGAGGTGCGGGTTGTCCTGGAAGAAGCCGAGGCGTACGCCGGCCCGGCCGCTGCGTTCCGCGCTGCCGACCGGCGTGTCCAGCTGGATCCGGTAACCGATGCGCCGGTGGGCGGGCACGCGGCGCTCGAACCAGAGCACGCCCAGTGAGGCGAGAATGCCGAGCAGCGCCGTGCCCAGCGCGACGACGTTTTCCGTACTGAACCACTCCACGGTCGCCAGGCCCCCCTGAACGCGCGGCCCGAACACCCCGCCGGTCCGGATCGTCCGGTCACCGTACGGGCGCCGAGGGCGGCGGACGGCCGGTTTCACCGGCGCGTGCGCTGCTGTTTGTCCACGGTTCAACAGCCCGGACCGGGCGGGGGCGTGACGCCCGGGAAGGTCAGAATTCCTCGTGGTGGTCGGGGTCGCCGCCGAGCCTGCGGTGGGGGCGTGACTCGATCCGGGTGATCTCGTCCCCGGTCAGCTCGAAGCCGGAGAGGTCGAGGTTCTGCCGCTGCCGCTCCGGACTGCCCGACTTGGGGATCGGTACGGCGCCCACCTGGGTGTGCCAGCGGAGCACGACCTGTCCCGGGGTGACCTCGTGCGCCTCGGCGATGGCCCCGATCTCCGGGTCCTTCAGCAGGTCGGTGCCGCGGCCGAGGGGGCTCCAGCTCTCCGTGCGGATCCCCTTGGCCCGGTGCACGGCGCGCAACTCCTCCTGAGGGAAGAGGGGATGCATCTCGATCTGGTTGACCGAGGGCAGCACGCCCGTCTCCGCCTCCAGGCGGTCGAGATGGGCGGCGGTGAAGTTGGAGACGCCGATGGAGGCGACCAGGCCGTCCTCGCGGAGTTTGACCATCGCCTTCCAGGATTCGACGTACTTGCCGACGCGCGGCAGCGGCCAGTGGATGAGGTAGAGGCCGACGCGGTCCAGGCCCAGGGCGCGGCGCGACTCCTCGAACGAGCGGAGGGTCTCCTCGAAACCGTGGTCGCGGCCCGGGAGTTTGGTCGTGACGACGATGTCCTCGATCGGCACGCCCGCCCGCGCGAGGCCCCGGCCGACACTGGCCTCGTTGCGGTAGTTGACGGCCGTGTCGATCAGCCGGTAGCCGAGCTCCAGGGCTCCGGCGACCGCCTTCTCCGCCTCGTCGTCCTTGAGCGGATAGGTGCCCAGGCCGACGGCGGGGAGCGTCGTACCGTCGTTGAGGGGGTGGGCCGGGGCTGTCCGGGTCACTGGCTTCCCTTTCGTCGTGTCGCTCGTGGATGGTCCCGGGCGCTGTCCGCCGCCAGTACGTCACGGGCCGCGCGGGTCCCCGAGGCCAGGGCTCCCTGCACGGAGCCGGTCGCCCGGTGGTCGCCGCACACGTACCGCCCCGGGCCGGTCCGGGCCGGCCGGGACAGCGGCCAGGGCGGGGGCATGGCGGGTAGGGCGTCCTCGATCGTATACGTGGCGAGCGGCTCCCAGTCGCCGGTGCTCTCGCCGTAGGCGTCGGCCAGGTCGGCGCGCAGGGTGGCCTCCCGGCCCGGGAGTTCCGGCCCGAGGACGGACGTGGAGACCAGGGACCGGCCGGCGGGCGCGTAGCCGGGCACGACCTCGCTGATCACGCAGGTGTTGAGGAAGCGGCGTCGGGTGTCGACCAGGAGGGTCGGTTCGCGCAGCGGCGGGGCGAGGGCCGCGTGGTAGTACGTCGTGACCGTGCGGGTGGCGGGCACGTCGAGGCCCGGCAGGAGCCGCGCCGCCGCGCGGGGTCCCGTCGCCACCACGACGGTGTCCGCCGGCCACTCCGTACCGTCCTCGCCACGGACGCCGTCGTCGGTCAGCTCCGCGACCGGCGTCTCCAGGCGGACGGTGTCCGGCGGCAGGCCGTCCGCCAGTTGGGCGGGTACGGCCCCGATGCCCGCGCTGGGCAGGCAGAGCGTGCCGCGCAGCATGCTGCGCCAGACGAGGTGGAAGAAGCGCGAGGAGGTCTCCAGCTCGTCCTCCAGGAAGACCCCGGAGAGGAAGGGCCGGAAGAACCGTTCGACGAGGGCGGGCGAGATGCCCGCGTCGGCGAGGGCGGTGAGGGTCGTACGGTCCGGCTGCCGCTTCAGTCCGGCGACGGGGCCGAGCATGTCACGGGCCGTCAGGAGGCCCAACGCCAGGAGATCGCGACCGGGGGCGAGCCGTCCCGGCAGCAGATCGGCGGCGGCGCCCGGCTGTCTGCTGGGGTCGGTGAACCGCAGGGTGGTGGTGTCGGTTCGTACGAGCGCGCCGGGGGTGAACGGCCGCAGGCGCAGCCCTCGCAGGTCGATCCGGCGTTTCACCTGGGGGTACGCGGTGTTGAAGACCTGGAACCCGCGGTCGAGGAGGAAGCCTTCGTGCCGGTCGGTGCGCATCCGGCCGCCCACCGCGTCGGCGGCCTCCAGGACGCGCACCGACCGTCCCGCCCTGATCAGGTCGGCGGCGCAGGCCAGGCCCGCCATCCCCGCTCCGATCACGACCACGTCCGTCCGGCGCCGCTGGTTGTCCGGCACGCGTGTCCCGCCCTTCGCTCCGTGCTTCCCGCCCAGGGGGCTTCCGCTCCCGCCCGGCGCCGTCCTTCCGATGGTGTCAGGCGGGGGCGGGAGCGGCGCGGCGCCGCGAAGGGCCGGACGGGTGGCGGTCGGTGAGGGAGGCGTTTCCCGGTGGCGAGGTCGTCAGATCCAGGGGCCGGTGCGCAGGGTGGCGTACCAGCGGTCGGCCATCTTGGCGTAGCCACCCGCGTTGGGGTGGATGCCGTCGGCGAGGTCGCCGGTGTTGAGGGCGCTGTGCATGTCGACGAAGTGGACCTTGCGGCCCTTCTTCGCCCACTGGTCCACGATGCCGGGCACGGCCGCGTTGAACGGCCTCGCCCTGGCCTCGAAGGTGGCGTCGGAGAACGGGATGATGTTCGTGACGAAGACGTCGGCGCCGGGCGCGGCCGCGGTGATGTGGTCGATCAGCGCGGACAGCCGGGAGGGCGCTCCCGGTATGTCACGGTTCTGGGTGATGTCGTTGGTGCCGATGTGGAGCAGGACGGTCCTGGGATTGGTGGCCCTGACCCACTGGGTGGCCTGGGCGTCGATCTGGTCGATGCGCCAGCCGGAGTGGCCCTCGTGGTCGTGGTCGCCGAGCTGGGCGGGGCCGTTGAACTGCGAGCCCACGAAGTCGGTGCGCCGCCGGTCCGCCGCGGCGCGTTCCCACAGGCGGGTGCGGTAGCCGCCGGGGACGTTGAATCCGTCGGTGATCGAGTCGCCGAGCGGCATCACGCGCACGCCGCCGTTGGACTCGGCGAGCGCGGGTGAGGTGGGCACCAGGACCACGGCGAAGGCCGCGGCCGCCGTGGCACAGGCGAGAGCGGCGCGGTGGGTCAAGCGCATCCGGACTCCTCAGGAGGGTGGGGGGAGCTGGGGGGATGGGACACCTGTGCGACACGGGGAATTGACCGCACGGAAAACAAATTGGCATGAGCAGAACAGCACAGGGCGATCGGGCTGTCCAGATCCGCGGCACAAACCGCTTTCCCCCACTGGGGGTTTTCCAGCCGATGGAGGTACTCCGTGGCCCGTCAGAGGTTTCCGCAGAACGTTGCCCAGCCCCTGTGGACGCCGAGTCCCGGATGTCCCACCCCAGCGCTCCGAGGAGCTGGATCCCTCCGACGACCAGCGCAACGGTCCACAGTGTCCGCCGGTCGTCGGCGTCGCGCGTGCCGTTACCGCCCGGCGACATCTGTTCGCAAGGCCACCCGATCGAGGGGATTGGGCTTCCCTCAGGGGTGACCCGGACCCCGGGACGCGGTGGGGAGGGGCTCCGGGCGCTATTCCTGCGGATATGACAACACCTGTTGTGCGCTCGGCAGTTGACCGCAGCCGTGGATTTGGCAGCCCGTACGGCTGCGGCTCCCCCTCATGCTGCCGGGCACGGCCGTGAGCGGCTTCGGCCGACCGGACGTTCCGCACGTCGGCCGAAGCCGCACGACGTGTTCACGGCGGGCCTCAAGAGGGTCCGTGCGACCGTACAGAGAGGGATGTGCAGTATGACCGCGGAGTCCTCCGAGCTGACGCGCTCGGCATGCGTTTCGCCCACCGACGACGACTACCGGCTGAGTACTGACGCCTACACCGACGAGCGGCGCGAGGCCGTGCTCGCGAAGCTCGAGGGATATCTCGGCTCGCGGCGCGGCCGTTTCCTGGGCTACCAGAGCAATCTCGCCCTGGAGGGACACGCCTCGCTCGGCCGTTTCCTGGGCTACCACATCAACAACATCGGCGACCCGTTCGTCGACGGCCACTACAGCCTGCATTCACGGTGGCTGGAACGTGCCGTGCTGGAGCACTACGCCCGTCTGTGGCACGCCCGGCTTCCCGAGGACCCGGCCCGGGCACGGATCGAGGACGGCTGGGGGTACGTGCTGTCCATGGGCAGCACCGAGGGCAACCTCTACGCCCTGTGGAACGCCCGGGACTACCTCGACGGAAACGCCCTGGTACGCGACGACATCTCGGGCGACGCGAGCTGCCGTACGACGTACATCCGGGCAACACCCCCCGCGGACAACCCGAACGCCTACGCGCCGGTCGCGTTCTTCTCCCAGGAGACGCACTACTCGCACATCAAGGCGATGCGGGTCCTGGACATCCCGACGTTCTACGACCTGGGCGGCGCCCACTACCCCGGGCAGTGCCCGCTGGAGCTGACCGGCACCGGGACGCAGACCTACAACGGCTGGCCGCTGGGCGGCGTACCGACCACCGGCGGTGACGAGGGTCCTGGCACGGTCGATGTCGACGCCCTGGTCACGCTGGTGGAGTTCTTCGCGGCGAAGGGCCACCCGGTGCTGGTCAACTTCAACATCGGCAGTGTCTTCAAGGGTGCGTACGACGACGTGGCGTACGCCTGCGAGCGGCTGCGGCCCGTCTTCGAGGCCCACGGCCTCGTCGACCGCCAGGTCCGCTTCGACCCGGACGACCCGGAGCGGGTCAGCGTCCGCAACGGCTACTGGATCCACGTCGACGGCGCGCTGGGCGGTGCGTACGCCCCCTACCTGGAGAAGGCCCATGCGGCGGGTCTCATCGACACCGCCCCGCCGGCCTTCGACTTCCGCGTCCCCGAGGTGTCCTCGATCGTCACCAGCGGACACAAGTACCCCGGAGCACCGGTCCCCACCGGGATCTTCATGGCCCGCGCCGGCTCCAAGCTGCGTCCGCCGTCCGACCCGGCGGTCGTCTCCTCCCCGGACAGCACCTTCGCCGGCTCCCGCAGCGGATTCGCCTCCCTGGCCATGTGGAACCACCTGGCCCAGCTCAGCGAGGAGCAGCAGGTCCGCCAGGCGGCCGACGTCCTGGAACTCGCCCGTTACACCGCCACCCGGCTCCGCGAGCTCAGCGTGGTACTGCGGGAGCGCGCCGAGCCCTGGGCGGAGGACGGCATCGAGGTGGGCAACGGGGATCACTCCCTCAGCGTCTGGTTCCAGCAGCCGCGCCGCGAACTGGTCGAGAAGTACACCCTCGCCTGCGTCCCCCTCAACCTCGACGGGCGGCGCCACGACTACAGCCATGTCTACGTCATGCCGCACGTCACCCGCGAGATGGTCGACGAGCTCCTCGACGACCTCGCCCGCCCCGGCGCCTTCGACCGCTCCGCGGAATCCGCCGACCGCCCGCCCCTGCCCGCCCAGCGCTGATCAGACCCCTCTCACGCGTGCACCGTCGGGCTTCGCGCGCGCCGGGGACCGCGGAGACTCTCCCGCCACCGTCAACACCTCCACCGTGCGCCACTCGCACCTGCCTCAACCCGCGCTGTGAAAAGGACACTTCCATGACCACGCCCGAAGCCTGGCTCCCCCGAATCACCGCGCTCTTCCGCGCCTACGACCTCGACGGCGACGGCCAGCTCGGCCGCGAGGACCTGATCGCCTACGCCGCTCGAGTCGCCGAGAAGCTCACCACCCCGGGCGACACACGCCGCCGCACGGCGCTCTACGACGCGTACGCGGAACTGTGGACCCAGCTCGCGGCCGTCTCCGACACCGACCGCGGCGGCAGGATCAGCGAGCAGGAGTTCGTCGCCGCCACCGCGCGCGGCGCCTTCGACGCCGACCCGCACTTCCGCGAGTCCACCCTGCGCGCCCTGGACTCCCTCGCCGACGCGCTCGACCAGGACGGCGACGGGACCATCGACGCCGCGGAGTACGAGCGCATTTTCGGCGCGACCGGCCTTGCCGCCGACACCTCCGCGCTGGCCTTCGAGACCGTGGACGCGGACGGCGACGGCCGCATCACCCGCGCCGAGATGCGCGTCGCCGCCCTGCACCTCTACCCGCTGGCCGACCCGACCTGGCTGACCGGCGAACAGGCGCCGGCCGCGGGCCCGCGAGGCATCGCGCTGGTCGCCCACGACACCCGCAAGGCAGACCTGCTGGCCTGGGCCGGGCACAGGTCCGCCGAGCTCGGCCGCCACCGGCTCTACGGCACCGGCACCACCGGCACCCTCATCAACCGCAGGCTCGGCCTGCCCGTCACGCCACTGCGCAGCGGCCCCCTCGGCGGAGACCAGCAGATCGGCGCCTTGGTCACCAGCGGCGACATCGACCTGCTGATCTTCTTCTACGACCCGCTCAGCGCACACCCCCACGGCGACGACGTACGCGCCCTCATCCGGCTCGCCACACTCGCCAACATTCCGATCGCACTCAACTCCGCCACCGCCGACGCCCTCATCGACAGCGTGGGGCCGCACATCCCCGAGCAGACGACCGCGGTCACCCCCGGGACGTCCGTGCCGGCCTGACCCGATTCCGGCGCGCCCACGCGGCCCGGCCGGACGTCCCTCCTGGGTTCGAAGAGGCTGTGGAGGTAGTCGGCGATCTTGTCGTTCGGGGCGCGCGTCCGGCCGACGAGGTCCCCTCGCGCCAGCCGGAGGACGGAAGCGAGCGGAAACGCCGGGACCGCCGGGCGGGCCGTGGATTCGGCCCGCCCGGCGGTCGGGGACGGTGTGGTGCGGTCAGCTCGATGCGGTGCGGTCAGCGGTGGCGGTACGAGTTCACGTAACCGGCCGCCGGTGTGCCGACCCCCGTCACGTCGTCGTAGCCGGCCACGGCGGACAGCGAGCTGTCCTTGCCGAGGCTGCGGAGCGAGGTGAGGATGCCGTCGGCGCTGTCGGTGCTGTTGGCGAAGTCGTTCCTTACGACCGCCAGTTGACGGCCGGCACCCAGCGGGTGGTCGGTCACGTCGTGGTAGGCGGAGGTGCCGTACCGCTGGTAGATGCCGGGATTGGCGAACCCGATCGGCAGGCCGTGCCTGGCCTGCTGGGCGAGGGCCTGGACACCAGCGATGACGGGTGCGGCCAGCGACGTACCGCCGATGCGGTACTGGTCGTACCCCTGGGTGCCGTCGGGCAGGGTCTGGGTCTGGCCCACCAGGAAGCCGGTGTTCGGGTCGGCGACGGCCGCGATGTCGGGGATGGTCCGCATCGGCGTGGTGCCGTTGGCCTTGGCGAGCGAGCCGGGAACCACACTCCGCTGGTAGAAGGGCTGCGGCACGGTCACGCTGGTGCCGCCGCCGGCGCCGGAGGTGTACGCGCCGGGGAAGTCCGTCCAACTGCGGCCGTCGGCCGAGAGGTTGGCCTTGTAGGTGCCCCAGCCCGTCTCCCACTGGTAGGTGTTCTTCTTGCCGACGGCGAGCGACGTACCGCCGACGGCCGTCACCCAGGCGGAGTTGGCGGGCATGTCGACCTGCTTCGTGCCGGTCGAGACGACGTTGTCGCCGTCGTCACCGGAGGAGAAGTAGAAGCCGATGCCTTCGACGGCGCCCGTCTGGAACACCTGGTCGTAGGCGGCGGCCGACGCCGGGGTCTCGTTGGACTCCAGGTCGCCCCAGGAGTTGGAGACGATGTCGGCGAGCCTGCCGTCCACGACCTTGCCCAGCGAGTCCAGCAGGTCGTCGTCGAAGCAGGAGGCACCCCCGACGTAGACGATGTCCGCGTCGGGCGCGACCGCGTGCACGGCTTCGACGTCGAGGGTCTCCTCGCCGTACCAGCCTGAAGCGCCGCACTCCTCCGTGCTGTTGTAGTCGGCCGGCAGCACCTGGGAGAGCTGTCCCCTGCCGTACTTCTTGTCGCCGTTGCGCTTGGCGTACGTGGCCGCGTCCTGGGCGATCGTCGGCGAGGCGTACGCGTCGGTGATGGCGACGGTGACCCCCTTGCCGGTGAAGTCCTTCGCACCGTAGGCGGCACGCAGCTGGGTGCCGGTGTAGCCCTTGATCGCGTACGAGGCCTTTGAACCGTACGCCGACGGCAGCGACTTGTCGGTCTTCGACCCGAAGTAGGTAGAGAACGGACCGGCGTTGCGGAACACGGCGTCCGGGGGCGGCAGCGTGTCGTCGTGACTCGCCTTGTGGGGCGCGTTGTCGAGCCCGGTGACGGTGAGGACCGCGCCGTCCAGCGAGTCGGGCACCGAGGGGGTGGCGACCGGCGCGCGGTAGGTGTGCCCGCCCTTGGCGTAGTTGTGGAGCTGGGTGGAGAAGGCCTTCTCCACCGCGGCGGTGTCCCCGGTGACGGTGAGGTAGTGCTGGTGGGTGCCCGTCACCTTGAGCCCGGCGGACTTCAGCCAGGCGGTGACCCGCGCGACCTGGTCCGCGGTCGGGCCGAAGCGCGCGGCGGCCTGCCGCGCGCTCAGGTACCTCCCGTACGAGGCGGAGGAGGGGTCGGACACCTCCTGGGCGAGCCGGGCGAGGCCCGCGCTGTCCCGGCCCGCGAGATACACGCGGGCGGTGACCCGGTTCGCGTCGGGGGTGCTCCCCCGGTCCGCCTTCTGCGTCGCCCAGAGCGGCTTCGTGCCGTGGAGCGTGTCCCGTCCGGCGGGCCCGGTGTCGGCACCCGCGGTCTGGACGCCGAGTGCGAGAGCGCCGGCGACGAGCGGCAGAGTCGCCGCCCAGGCCAGTCCGGCGCGCAGGCGCGGTCGGCTGGATCTCATGTAACCCCCTGCGTTGTGGTTGGACGCGCACGGCGGGCCCGATAGATGGCCACCACACACAAGGAGCCACTCTCCCTATCAACTGTTCATCGGAGGGGCATGCGTTGGCCAAAGCCCGATCAAGCCCGGACCATGTACAGCTCAACCCGGGGACAGGGCAGACATCCCCCCGAAGACAGGACCGCACCGGGCCGACCCGCGAAGGCCCGCCCGGTGCGCGCTGACACATGCCTGATGAACAGGGGCCGTTACGGCGCCGGGGGGAGCGTCCCGGAGCGGGTCAGGCGCCCGTACCAGTGCGCGCTCGACTTGGGGATCCTGCGCTGTGTCGCGTAGTCCACGTACACCATGCCGAAGCGCTTGCCGTAGCCGTACGCCCACTCGAAGTTGTCGAGCAGCGACCAGAGGAAGTAGCCACGGACGTCCGCGCCCGCCCCGATCGCGCGGTGGACCGCGGCCAGGTGTTCGCGCAGGTAGGCGATGCGCTCCGGGTCGCGGACCTCGCCGTCGGGGCCCGCGTAGTCGTCGAAGGCCGCGCCGTTCTCGGTGATCATCAGCGGCAGGCCCGGGTGGTCCCGCTTCACGCGCAGGAGCAGTTCGTACAGGCCCTCGGGGTCGATGGTCCAGCCCATGGCGGTCCGCTCCCCCGGTGTCTGGTGGAAGGCGACCTCGTCCGCGCCCGGCCACGGGCTGTGCTCGCTGGCTCCGTGACCGTCGGACCGGTGCGCGGCGGGACCCGTGTGGTGCGAGACCAGCGTCGGCGAGTAGTAGTTGACGCCCAGGAAGTCGAGCGGCTGGTGGATCAGCGCGGTGTCGCCGTCGTGGACGAACGACCAGTCGGTGACGGTCGCGGTGTCCGCCAGGACGTCCGCCGGGTAGGCCCCTTCGAGCATCGGTCCGGTGAAGATCCGGTTCGCGGTGCCGTCGATACGGCGGGCCGCGTCGATGTCCGCCGGGCTGTCGGTCAGGGGCCGTACATGGTGCAGGTTGAGGGTGACGGAGATCTGGGAGGTCGCGGGGAGGCGCTCGCGCAGGGCCTGGACCGCGAGGCCGTGGCCGAGGTTGAGGTGGTGGGCGGCGCGCAGGGCGTCGGCGGGGTCCGTACGGCCGGGGGCGTGCACGCCGGAGCCGTACCCGAGGAAGGCACTGCACCACGGCTCGTTGAGCGTGGTCCAGCTCCCCACCCGGTCCCCGAGGGCCTCGGCGACGATGCCCGCGTACTCGGCGAAGCGGAAGGCGGTGTCGCGCTCGGGCCAGCCTCCGGCGTCCTCCAACTCCTGCGGAAGGTCCCAGTGGTAGAGCGTGACGACGGGCCGGATTCCCTTGTCCAGGAGTCCGTCGGCCAGCCGGCGGTAGAAGTCCAGCCCCTTCGCGGAGGCGGGGCCCCGGCCGCCCGGCTGGACCCGCGGCCAGGACACCGAGAAGCGGTAGGCGCCGACCCCGAGGTCGGCCATGATCGCGATGTCCTCGCGCCAGCGGTGGTAATGGTCGGTGGCGATGTCGCCGGTGTCGCCGTTGCGCACCTTCCCCGGTGTACGGGAGTAGACGTCCCAGATGGAGGGCGTGCGGCCGTCGTCCTGCGCGGCGCCCTCGATCTGGTAGGCGGCGGTGGCGGTGCCCCAGAGGAAACCGGCCGGGAAGGTCAGGGGAGCCGCCGTTTCCAGGGCTCGCCCGGTGGTGGGTGCTGAGGTGGCCACAAGGGTCCTTCCGCGTGGGTGAGAGTCGGACGTGTCGAACGGTGGGGAGGGGAGGGGGCGTTCGGGCGAGGTGTCCTCGGCCCGTGACTAGCCCTTGACCGCGCCCTGCATGATGCCGCCGACTATCTGGCGGCCGAAGACGAGGAACATCGCCAGCAGCGGCAGGGTGCCGAGCAGCGCGCCCGCCATGATCACCGACTGGTCCCGTACGTATCCCGCGCTGAGCTGGGTGAGGGCGACGGGGACGGTCGGGTTGGTCATGTCGAGGGCGATGAAGGGCCAGAAGAAGTCGTTCCAGGCGTGCACGAACGTGATCATGAAGAGCACGGCCATCGGCGGCCTGGCGATCGGCAGGACGATGCTCCAGAAGATGCGCAGCGAGTGGGCGCCGTCCAGGCGTCCCGCCTCGATGAGTTCGTCCGGCAGCGCCTCCGTCAGGTACTGCCGCATGAAGAACACACCGACCGCGCTGACCAGGGTCGGGAAGATCACGGAGGGCAGTGACTGCCCCCAGCCGAGGTCGGCCATCATCATGAACAGCGGTACGACTCCGAGCTGCGGGGGCACCAACATCGTGCCGATGACCAGCAACAGCAGGATGTTACGGCCCTTGAAGCGAAGCTTCGCGAACGCGAAGCCGGCCAGCGTGGCGAAGAAGACGGTCGACAGGGCGATCACCCCGGCGACGATCAGGCTGTTGAGCATCGCCTTGCCGAGCGCGGCGTCCTGCCAGGCGGTGGCGAGGTTCTTGAACAGGTTGGGTCCTGGCAGGAACGGCGGCGGGGTCTGCGACACCCGGGTGTTGTCGGTGGAGGCCGCCACCATCGTCCAGTAGAGGGGGAAGAGGGAGACCAGCGCGGCGAGCCCGAGCAGGATGTAGGCGAGGGGCCCGGCGTGGTGCTGGCGTCCCGCGCCCGGGCGCAGGACGCGGCGGAACCTGTTCCGCCGGTCGGGTGCGGTGGGGGTGGTCCGGCCGTGCGCGTCCGCCAGGACCGGTGCGATGTCGGTGGTCATGGGGCTGTTGCTCCCTGGTCAGGAGGTACGGGACGGGCGGGCGCGGCGGGGCGCTTTGACGGGCCGTGGGGTACGGGACAGCACGCGCGCGAGGACACGCTGGAGCACGAAGATCAGGATCAGGATCAGGAACATCGCCCAGGCGATGGCCGAGGCCCGGCCCATCTGGTAGTTCTTCCAGCCCTCTTCGTAGAGCAGCAGTCCCAGGGTCTGGTACTGGTTGTCGGCGCCGCCGCTGATGCCGTTGGGGCCCTGGCCGAAGATGAGCGGCTCGCCGAAGAGCTGGGTCGCGCCGATGGTCGAGAGCACGATGGTGAAGACGATCGTGGCGCTGATCCCGGGGACGGTGACGGTACGGAACTGCTGCCAGCGGGAGGCGCCGTCGATGGCGGCGGCCTCGTACAGGTCCTTGGGTATCGCCTGCATCGCGGCGAGGTAGAGCAGGGCGTTGTAGCCGGTCCAGCGCCAGATCACGATGGTGGAGATGGCGAACTGGGCGGGCCACTTCTGGCTCTCCCAGTCGAGGTTGTCGACGCCGAAGAACCCCAGCACCCAGTTGATCATGCCGAAGTCGCGTTCGAAGAGCATGGTGAAGACGAGCGCGGCGGCGGCGACGGAGGTCGCGTACGGGGTCAGGACGGCGACCCGGAAGAACACCGAGCCTCGGAGACGGTAGTTCAGCAGGTGGGCCAGGCCGAGCGCCATGAGCAGCTGCGGGACGGTGGAGATGACCCCGATGGTGAAGGTGTTGCTGAGCGCGTTCCAGAAGCGGTCGTCCTCGAACAGCTCGGTGAAGTTGGCGAGACCTCGCCATTCCATGGTGTCCAGCGAGGACAGCTCGACGCGGTGGAGCGAGATCCAGAAGGTGTAGAGCAGCGGGTAGAGGCCGAAGGCGCCGAAGATCAGGAAGAACGGGGCGATGAAGGTGTACGGCACCGCTCCGAGGTCCAGGCGGTGGAGGATGTTGCGCCGCGACTGCCGGGGGTCGATGGAGGTGGCCACGCGGGCTTCCTTCCGTGGGGTGGTGGGATGGACGGGGGATCGGCGGCCGCCGGACGGGACGGTTCGGCCCGTCCGGCGGCCGGTGCGCACGGCGCGCCGGGCCGCGAGGCCACCGGGCTGCGGGGAGGCGGGGCCCGGTGGCCAGGTCAGATCGGCCGGATCAGGTCGGCCGGGTCAGATCGGCCAGGTCAGATCGGCCAGGTCAGATCGGGCCAGGTCAGCGGGTGAGCTTCTGGATCCGTTCGTCCGTCGTCTTCCACGCGTCGTCCGGGCTCTTGCCCTGCGCCTCGATCAGTTGCAGGCCCAGCGAGAACGTGTCCTTGATCGTGCCGTCCTTGCGTCCCAGCACCTGCTTCGCCGGGATCTCCTTCGCCGCGTCGCCGAAGATCTGGCCGATCGGGGCGTCACTGAAGTACGGGGAGGTGCCGTTCGCGACGGCGGGGATGTCGAGCGCCGTCTTCGAGGAGGGGAAGTTGCCGAGCTTCTCGAAGATGTACGCCTGCTGCTCGGGCGCGGTCAGCCAGGCGACGAGCTTCTCCGCCTGCTCCTTGACGGGGCTGTCCTCCATCACGCCGAGGAACGAGCCGCCCCAGTTGGCGCCCTTGGGCGCCTTGGCGACGTCCCACTTGCCCTTGTTCGCGGGGCCGGCCTTCTCGCTGATGTGGGCGAGCATCCAGGCCGGGCAGACGGTCGTGGCGAAGGTGCCGTTCGACAGACCGGGGTCCCAGCCGGGCTGGAACTGGCGGAGCTTGGCGGTCAGCCCCGACGTGGCCGCGTCGGCGGCGAGCTTCCAGGCGTCCTTCACCACCGGGTTGTCCTGGTAGATCAGCTTGCCGTCCTCGTCGTAGAACTGCTTCTCGTCGCCATAGATCATCGCGTTGAACAGTCCGGTGGAGCTGTCCATGTAGGCGACCTTGGAGTCCTTGGACCCCTGCTTGAACGTCCGGCCGACGTCGACGTACTTCGACCAGTCGCCCTCCCAGAGCTTCGCCACCTCCGCCCGGTCGGTGGGCAGTCCCGCCTGCTCGAACAGGTCCTTGCGGTAACAGACCGCCATCGGGCCGATGTCCGTGCCCAGGCCGAGCACCTTGCCGTCCCCGGTGGTGACCTGGGACTGCTTCCAGGGCAGGAAGTGGTCCAGGCCCGGCGTCTTCGACAGGTCGGCGAACTTGTCGGCCTGGGTGTCGACCAGCTCCTTCGCCCGGCCGATCTCTATGCCCTGGATGTCCTTGAGACCGCTGCCCGCGGCGAGGTGCGTCTGGAGCGCGGTGTAGTAGGTCTGCTCGTCCCCGGCCACGTCGGTCTCGATCGTGACGTCGGGGTTCTCCTTCATGTAGCGGTCCAGGAGATCGGTCTCCTTGTAGCCCATGACTCCGAAGAGTCCGAGGCTGATGACGGTCTTGCCGTCCTTGGTGCGCGCCTTGTCCTCGTCGCCGCTTCCGCAGCCGGCGACGAGGACCAGCGACACCGCGAGGGCGGTGGCGGAAACGAGGGTGGATCCGAAGCGTTTGCGGGCAGTGCCCATGTGCTTCCTCCTAGCAGCGGCGCCCAGGCGCGCGCCTGCTGCGGCTCACGGTCGACTGGATCAGAGAGCTGTTCCCGGATAAACTGGGAGCGCTCCCAAACGGTTGTGGAAGACTCTCGGGAGACGCCAGGCCGTGTCAAGAGTCGAAGTCGGTTCCGTTGCGTGAATGTGTCCGGACGCCGGCTCTCCACTTCCGTCGTCCGCACCACCGAGCACAGTCACCACGTGAGCGCTTCGGCGCACCACCGGAGCGAGAGTCAGGAGACGTGATGAGCAGCCGCAACCCGAGGGGCCAGAGGCCGACTCTTGAAGCCGTCGCCGCCCTGGCGGGCGTTGGCAGGGGGACGGTCTCCCGGGTCGTGAACGGCGCTCCCGGCGTCAGCGCGAAGGCCCGTACGGCCGTCGAGGCGGCGATCGCGGAGCTCAACTACGTACCGAATCCGGCCGCCCGCAGCCTGGTCACCAGCAGGACCGACAGCATCGCGCTGGTGATACCCGAGTCGGAGAGCCGGCTGGCGGCGGAGCCGTACTTCAACGCGGTCATCCGGGGGGTCAGCACGGAACTGGCCGACACGGAGATGCAGTTGCTGCTGATTCTCGTACGGAATCCGCGCGAGCTCTACCGGCTGACGCGGTTCGTGGAGGCGCGGCGGGTGGACGGTGTCCTGCTGGTCGCGGTCCACCAGGACGACCCGCTGGTCGCGTTCCTGGAGAAGACGCAGATGCCGACCGTGCTGGCCGGCCGGCGCTCGCCGGACGAGTCGCTCAGCCATGTGCACTCCGACAACGTGGGCGGGGCGGCGCAGGCCGTACGGCATCTGCTCGGCCAGGGCCGTACCACCGTCGCCACGATCGCGGGCCCGCTCGACATGGATGTCGGCCGGAGCCGTCTCCAGGGATGGCGCGACGCCCACACCGGGCACGGCACTCCCCCGGACGAGTCGCTGGCGGTGTCCGCGGACTTCACCGAGGAGGGCGGCCGGGCCGCGATGGGCGAGCTGCTGGACCGGCACCCGGGGCTCGACGCGGTCTTCGTCGCGTCCGACGTCATGGCGGCGGGCGCGCTGACCGAGCTGCGCGAGCGGGGGCGGCGGGTCCCGGAGGACGTGGCGATCATCGGCTTCGACGACTCGATCGTGGCCCGGCACACGGTCCCGCCCCTGACCAGCGTCAATCAGGCCAGTGAGGACATCGGACGGACCATCACGCGGCTGCTGCTGGAGGAGATCAACGATCCGTCCGCGCCCCGGCAGTACCTCACGCTTCCCACGACGCTCACCCATCGCAGGACCACCTGACGGCGGACTATGCCGGCCGGACCGGCCGCCGCGTGCCACTTCGTCCCGCCGGGCCGAGACCCGGCGGGACGGAGCGAGGGCCGGATCGGCCCACAGCGTCCGGGCCGCGCCCTCCGGCCGTACGCGTCAGACTTCCAGGGCGTTCTCTATCCGCTTGAGGCTGTGGCGGGCCAGCGCCAGGTTCGCCCGCGCCCGGTCGAGCGCGAGGTAGAGGAAGAGGGAGCCCCGGCTGGCGGACAGCGGCCGGATCAGGTGGTACTGCTTGCCGAGCGTGATCAGGATGTCCTCGATCGCGTCCTCCATGTCCAGCGCCGCGAGAGTGCGCACCTTCGCGCGGACGACCTCGGTGTTCCCCGCGGCGGCGACCTCCAGATCGAGGCCGCGCCCGCCTCCGAGGGTGCCGAGGGACATCCCGCTCTCGTAGTCCACCACCGCCACCCCGATGGCGCCTTCGATGGTCATGGCCTCTTTGAGCGCGGTCTCTAGGTTCATCGCGGGGTCCTGTTCTTCCTGCCGGTGGCACCTACTGTTCCGTGGCGGAAAAGTAGGGTTCAAAACGCCAAGATCGGTTACTAAAGCGCACGTTGCAGACTACGATACTGAAAAATGTGTCTCAAAACGAAGGGGTCCACGTGTCAGCGATGGAAGCGTCCCTTTCCCGGCTCCTGTCGACCCCGGGGGTCAAGGGAACCGCGCTGGTGGACGCCGTCACCGGACTCGTCTACTGCGTGGTCGGGGACGAGCTGGAGGTCGGGGACGGGGTGGGAACGGCCGAGCTGGCCGCCGTGATCACCGACCGGGTCGGTCAGGCGGGCGTCGAGAGCGAGCTGGAGAGCGTGGTCGTGACCACCGCGCGCCGCTACCACGTCGTCAAGTCCGTCCGGCGGACGGGTGATCCGCTGCTCCTCGTCACGGCGCTCGACCGCGACGGCACCAACCTCGCCCTCGCCCTGCGCCATCTGGAGCGTCACGCCGCGGACGTGCTGGCATGACGGACGGCGCACCGAACCAGGACCCGGCGGAGCCGGGCATGTCGCCGCGCAATGTCCCGGCGCTGTTGGCGCGCCTGCACCGGGAGGGCTTCACCGGCACGGTATCGGTCTCCGGAACTCCCGGCGGAACGATTCATCTCAGGGACGGACTGATCGGCGCGATCGAGACACCCGGGACCCCGTCGGTCGAGTCGACCCTCCTCAAGTCGGGCCGGGTCGACGACGAGGGGTGGGCGGCCGGCCAGGCCGCCGTCCGGGACGGCGACGACCACGGAACGGCTCTGGTCGGCCTCCGGCTGGTCGGCGCCGCCGAGCTGGAGGTCGTCTGTACGGCGACGGTCTTCGAGGGCGCCTTCGCGATGTCCGTCGGGCCACCCGCGGGGTGGGAGGTCGAGGGGCCCGCCCCGACCGTGCTCGCTCCCCGTGGTCTCGCCCCGCACCGGGTCGCGGAGGAGACCGCGCGCCGGCTGGCGCTCGTCTCCCGGAGCTGGGGGCCGCCCGCCGAACTCGCCAAGGCCAGGATGCGCCCCTCGGCGCGTGCGGACCGGGTGGCGGGGCAGCTCACCAGCCGGTACCAGGCCGTGCTCGCCGTCGCCAACGCCCGCCGAACGCCGCGCGATCTCGCGTTCACCCTGGGGCGGGGACTGTACGGAGTGATGGCGGACCTGATCCGTATGGACGAACTCCAGCTCATCCAGTGGGAGGACCGGGCCCCGGTCGAGCGGCCGAGCACCGCGCCGCGCGTCCCTCCGGCCGGGAGATCCGCGCCGCCGCCCCCCGTGCCGGCCGTCTCGCTGCCCCGCAGGACCCCCGGTGCCGGCCGCGTCGAACAGCGGGATCCCGCCGCGTCCGAGGGAGTCGGCGAGCGGCAACTGTCGGGACATCCTGACGACTTAGATTCCTGAGACCGCACCTGTGCTTGTACCTGCCTGAGCACGTTGTAGGGGGACCTGGAACCTCCGTACGACGTCCCACGGCGACCCTCCGGCCGGAAAACGTCATCAAGGAGCGCGCACCATGCACGTAAGTTCGTCCGTCACTCCCCTTGTCAGTGTGCTGGCCTCGCTGCGGGAAAGGGTGATGGGAGTCTCCGAGACCGTCCTCTCCACGGCCGACGGCCTCCTGGTCGCCGCCGACGCGGACACGGTCCAGCCGGAGACCGTCTCCGCACTCGCCGCCGCGACGCTGGGGCTCGGCGCGCGGATGGCGCAGCAGGCCGAAGCGGGCGCGCTCCGTGACGTGGTCATACGGTGCGGGGGCGGGCACATCGTCGTGCTGGCCGTCGGGGACCGGGCGCTGCTGACCGTCCTGGGCGACGAGGGCCTCGATGTCGCCGCGCTCCAGCGTGAGACCCCGGCCGTCGTCGAGGAGTTGGCGGGGCTGCTCGCGGGAGACGTGCCCGCCTGACGCCGGAACGCGGGCGCGGCTCCTCTCCGCGCCCGGCCTCTCTTCCTCCCGGGCGCTCCGGGCCGTCGGTGCCGACGGCCCGGAGGACAGGCGCCCGGGCGACAGCCCCGGCCGGCTCGTTCAGGCGAGTCCTTGAGGCGACTCGTTGAGGCGACTCGTTCAGACGGCTCGTTCAGACGGCTCTTTCAGACGGCTCTTTCAGACGGTGGTCACGAACGCGTCGACGCCCGTCAGTTCGGCCGAGAGCGCCCACAGCCGGGCCGCCTGCCCGGGGTCGGTCGCGTAGTCCCGTACCCCTCCCTTGAACTCGCCGTCACCCGCCGGCTCGGCGATGTCGCAGTCCTCGCAGTACACCCCGCCCCGGTCCGCCAGCAGGGGCGAGGTCGCCGCCCACACCTGGGTCGACGCGCCCTGCTCGGGTGTCTTGAACGCCGGGTTGATCGGATTGCCGTCGCTGTCGATCCAGCCCGCGGCGACCATCTCCTCCTGGGCGAGGTGGCGTTGCAGCGGCGTGAGGATCCCGCCCGGGTGAAGGGAGAACGCCCGTACCCCGGACTCCTTGCCCAGCTTGTCGAGGTGGACGGCGAACAGCGCGTTGGCCGTCTTGGCCTGGCCGTACGCCTGCCACTTGTCGTACCCCCGCGTGAAGTGCGGGTCGTCCCAGCGGACGGGCGAGTTGCGGTGGCCAGCCGAGGAGACGGCGATCACCCGGGCCCGGCCGCGCGCGAGCGCCGGCCAGAGCCGGTTGACCAGGGCGAAGTGGCCGAGGTGGTTCGTCGCGAACTGCACCTCCCAGCCGGGGCCGACCCGCGTCTCCGGACTCGCCATGACGGCCGCGCTGTTGACGATCAGGTCGACGGCGCGGTCCGAGGCCAGGAACCGTTCGGCGAAGCCACGCACGCTGCCGAGGTCGGCGAGGTCCAGTTCGTCGACCTCGGTGCCCTCGATGCCGTGCAGCGCCTCCCGCGCGGCCGCGGGCCGCCTGGCGGGTACGACGACGTGGGCGCCGGCGCCGGCCAGGGCGCGGGTGGTCTCCAGGCCGAGTCCGGAGTAGCCACCGGTCACGATCGCGAGTTTCCCGGTGAGGTCGATCCCCCGCAGGACCTCCCGCGCGGTGCTCCGGGCTCCGAACCCGGACCCGATCTTGTGCTGAGGCGTAGTCATGCGCCGAGGCTACGAATTGGAGCGCACTCGAAGTCAAGTGGGCGTCGACCGCCCCGGCTCGAACCGGAGTGCGCGCCGGGGGCGCGGACCCGGCCGAGCGCCCCCGCGTACCGGTCCGGCTGAGCGAGAGTCGAATGGACCAGCGGACCGGGAGGCGCGAACCGCCCACGATCGGGTCAGTGATGTCCGGTCGGGGCGGGCCAACTGCTAGGCAGGGACGTTGTTGTCCGTACCGGAGCTCTGGAGTCACCATGTCCATCGACGCCGTCCTCGCCCAGGACCAGGAATCGCCCCGTGCTCGCCCACTGATCCCGGGGCAGGCGGTCGACGGTCGCACGGACGGGACGGCCGGCCGGGTCGAGGAGCGGGATCTCACGTTCGACGGCTTCCGCTACACGTGCCGGATCGTCCACCACGACGACCCGGTGACGGAGCCCGTGCTGGTGCTGGGCGGCTCCTCCCAGGACCGCAACTCCTGGGTGCGGCACGAGAAATGGCTCGGTCCGGTGGGGCAGGTGATCACGGTGGACCTGCCGGGGTACGGCACCGCGGACTTCCTTCCCGCGATGTACGGGGTCGACTTCCTCGCCGCGACCGTCCGGCACCTCCTCACGGAACTGGACGTGCCGCGCGTCAATCTGGTCGCCGCCTGTTACGGGGGCGCCGTGGGGCTGCGCTTCGCCCAGCACTACCCGGATCTGGTGGCGCGGCTGCTGCTGGTCGGCATGACGACCCGGATCCCGGCGGACTACGCGGCGGCGATGGAGCGTTGGGCCGTGATGATCGAGCGGGGCGAGACCGAGACGATCGCGCGTGAGCTGGCCGACCGCTTCATGTCCCCGCCCGGCACGGGCCGGGTCCGCAAGCACGCGGCCGTGTCCCGGCTCGTCTACCAGCAGATCGCCGGCCAGGATCCCGAACAGCTGAGCAAGTCGGCGGAGCACAACACCCGGTTGATGCGTCACGAGTGGTACCGCCCGGAGCCGGTGCCGGCCGTGCCGAGCCTGGTGGTGACCGGCGAGCACGACACCCTCTGCACTCCTGCCATGGGGCGCGAGGTGGCGGCGCAGCTCCCGGAGGCGCGGTTCCTGACCATCGACGAGACCGACCATCTGGCGCCGGTGGAGCGGATCGCGGACTTCGCGGACCTGATGGCGCGCTTCTGCACGGACCGCCCGCTGGAGGGGCTGCCGTACGCGAGCGCGCCCGAGACGCTGGGTCTGGGCGTCGCGGCTGTGGACGTACCGTGAACCGGGCTGGGCGCGGCGCGCGCTCCCGCCGGGCCGCTCCCGGGCGGGGGCCTGATCTCTGTGGCAGGCCCTGGGGGCGTGGGGTTCCCGACCCGGGAGCGGCGGTCCTCCGTGGAGGTCAGCCGCCGAGCGGCCGCAGCGCCGCCAGCTGTTCCGTGCGCCGCTTCGTCACTTCTCCGGCGAGTTTCCTCGCCTCAGCGGCGGCGCCGGCGCTCTGTTCGCCCCGCGAGACGAGCACGCTCTGCTCCAGGTGCTCACGGAGGTAGGTCATGGAGAGGTCGTCGAACGCCGTACCGCGCTTCGCGGTGATCTTCCGCAGTTCGTCGTCGGTCACCATCCCCTTCATGTCGTGGCCCTCGTGCGGATTGGCCCCGTCCGCCCCTGTCTTCCGGAGGATCACGCGGAGCCGGGTGAGTTCCGCCCGGTGGGTCACCTTCGTGCTCCGGGCGAGGTCCGCCAGTTCCGCGTCGCTCGCACGGTCGGCGACGAGGTCGAGCAGGAGCAGCGTCCGCTCGTCCATGGCCGCCATCAACTGGGCCCAGCCCCGGTCGGTGTCGTTGAATCCGCCCGCCGCGACGGCGGAGGCGGAGGGCGCCGGAGCGGCCTGTCCGCCCTGCTCCTTCACCGCGGCCGTGCGCGCGGGCTTCGTGTCGGACGGTGCCGGCGAGGCACCGCAGCCGAGCGGTCCGAGGACCGCGAGGACCAGAAGGATCCCCGGCAGTACGGTCCTGCCGGTCCCCCGCGCCGTTCCGCTCGTACGCCCCCGGCCGGGCCCGTCCGGCCGGGAGCCGGGACGGGACGGCGGTCCGCCGGGGTGCGGCCGGCCGCCGCCCCGCGGCATCACGAGGGAATTCCGTTGGCGCCGCACTTGATGATCGGACGGATGCAGTCCCGCACCCGGCGGTCCATCTCGGCGACCGGCCACGCGTTGAAGAAGTCGCCGTGCATGGTATAACCGGGCCCGGAGGCCAGTCTGAAGCCGGCCGGGTTGCCGTTCACCGGGTAGCGCAGGACCTGACGCAGCTTGGGAACCGGCACCGGGTGGCTCGCCGGGCATGTTCCGTCGACCGGGTAGGACATGTGGCTCTTGTGGTCCGCCGAGTCGAGGTCCCTGCCGTTCCAGCACTGCGGGAAGTCGAGGTACGACTCCAGCATCGTGCCGGCCGGGCAGTTGACGAAGTCCGTCGACGGGTTCACCTGTCCGGCGTGCAGGCAGGACCAGCGCGCCCGGGTGTTGTCGTTCGGACCGGTGGCCTTGGCGTTGCCCGCCACGATCTTGAGGCCTTCGGGGATGGGCTGGGTACGGGCGATGACGTCGTCGCGCACGCCCTCACCCAGGTAGTAGAACGTCGTGCCGGTGGGCTCGACGGGCTGGTTGTTCACGAACAGGGTCGGCACCCAGTACGACGAGAGGTCGACCTGCGGGTCGCAGGTGGTCGCCGCCGTCTTGAGGTCTCCGAGGTTCGTGTACGCGTTGGTCGCGTGGCTCCCGAAGAAGCTGTGCATGTGCGAGCCGCCGGGGATGCCGGGGACGACGATGGGGTCGTCGGGCAGGCGGTGGCTGAAATTACATTCGGCGAGGAACTCCGCCACGCGTACGACCTGGGCGCCGGCCGGCTGGGCGGCGGCCTTCTGGGGGACGCCGGTGGGCCCGAGCACGAGCTGGGCGGCGACCGCCAACGCCGCGATTAATCCCGCGAGAAGGGCCTTGCGGCGTCCCCCGCGGACGGGGCGGCCGTTCTCGGACCGCGATGATCTCATGGGCGCTCCAAAGGGAGTCGTGGATCCCGCGCTCGGCACGCTCCGGCGGCGGGCCGGGGCATCGGCCGGACGGGAAATCCGGTGGTGGGGGGCCAGGGGTTCCGTATCGGAGCCCCTGAGTGCCGGACGTTAGGGCTGCGTAAAGGGGGCGTCAAGGTGCTGCGTCAAGTTCCGGAACTGACGGTCCGTCAGTTATTTAACACAAAGGAGACATTGGGACGCCCTCTTCGCGCGTCGACAGGGAGAGCGCTCTCCCCGTGGAGGACCTTCCGGCGGGGGTGCGGGTCGTGTGGTGTCCGCGCAGGTGGGAGGGGTTGTCGGCGGGGCGGGCGGGGGCCTCTTCCGTACGGGCGGAATGAGGGCGCGGAGCCGTCGGCGGAGGCGTTCGGCGCCCTCACGACCGGTCAGGAAAAAATTTTGTGGCCCTTCACTTGATGAACACGTCCCGACGCGTCGTCATGGGCTCACTTCGACATGCGAATTCCGGCGTTCCGCCGGGCGCGTTCCCGGCCGCCGCCCCAGGCGGCCGATGAGATTCCGCTTCTGGGTCCGGTACCGGTTCCGGAAGCGATTCCGGCACCGGTACCGGGACCGGTCGCGGGAGCGTCTCCGGGACCGCGTGCGGGACCGCCTCCGGGAGCGGTCTCATCTCCGGGGCGGAATGCGCGCCCCGATGAGCGTGATGTCGTCACGCGTGTCGCCCAGGTGTCTGGCCAGATCGATGCACAACCGGTCGAGCGGCTGGGTGTGATGGGCGGCGGTGTACGCGCGCAGCCGCCGCAGTCCGCTGTCGATGTCCTGCGTCCGCGACTCGATCAGCCCGTCGGTGTACAGCAGGAGCGTGGAGCCCGGGGGCAGTTCGGTCGTGACCGTGGGCCGGGAGGTGGCCGGCAGCAGACCGATGAGCATGGCGTGCGCCTCGTCGAGGTAGCGGGTCGTGCCGTCCGCCGCGACGACCAGCGGCGGGGGATGGCCCGCGGTGGACCAACTGAGCCGCCAGGCACCGTCCTTGCCCGCCCGGAGGCGGGCGAGCACGACCGTGGCGGCGTCGGCGAGCCGGAGGTGCGCCTGGGCGCGGTCGAGGCGCTGGAGGATGCCGCCCGGGTCCTCCTCGGGCCGGTCGACGGCCAACGCCCGCAGCATGTTGCGCAGTTCGCTCATCCGGGCGGCGGCCTGGATGTCGTGTCCTGTCACGTCGCCGACGACCAGGGCGAGATCGCCGTCCGGCAGCAGGAACGCGTCGTACCAGTCGCCGCCGACCTCGGCGGTGTGCTCCGCCGGCTGGTAGTGCGCGGCCAGTTCCAGCGTCTCGACGTGGGGCAGGTCGGTGAGGAGGGCGCGCTGGAGGGTGGCGGCGATGTCGGCCTGCTGGGCGTGCAGCCGGGCGTTCTCCAGCCCGAGGGCGGTACGGCGGGCGACCTCCTCGGCCAGCACCCGGTCGGCGTCGTCGAAGGGCGGGGTGGTGGCGGAGCGGGTCAGGGTGAGCGCGCCGAAGGTGCTGTCGCGGAGGCGGAGCGGCACGATGAGTGCCTCGGCGGCGCCGACATCGGCCAGCATGGCGGTGGTGGCGCGTCCCAGGGCGTCGGTACGTACGGCCGCGGGGGCGGGTCCGGCTTCGGCCGGGGCGGGGGCGGAGGGGGGCGTACCCGACAGGGTCGTGCGGAAAGGCGCGTTCAGCAGCTGGGTGGGACCGCCCCGCAGGACCTGGGCCAGCGGGGCCGTCGACGCGTCGCCGAACAGCGGCGGGTCCGCCTCCAGCACCCCGGCGGGCACCTGGTCCGGTTCCCGGTGGGTCCAGGCGGTCCTGCGGACCCGGCCGCGGTCGGCGATCAGGTCGATCACCGCCCCGTCGGCGAGCCGGGGCACCAGCAGCCGGGCCAGGCGCGCCAGCGCCTCCTCCGCCTCCAGCGTGCTCACGAGCGCCAGGGTCAGCTCACTGAGCCAGGTGGCTTCCGCAAGGTCGAATTCGGCCTGTTCCCGGGCGATCTCGCTGTGGGCGTAGCGATCGGAACGCCGTTCGTTGCGCTCCCCCTCGGCTCCGGTGTCGTGGAAGATCACCACCGTGCCCTCCCCGGGGAGCGGCGCGGACGTCCACCACACGGGCAGCGGGGTGCCGTCGGCGCGGAGCAGAACGGCGCGTTCGCCCGGTTTGGTGTCGTCGTGCGACGCGTGCAGGACACGCTCCGCGTCAAGACCGGTCAGGCCGCCGGGGCGGTGGCCGAGGATCCGTTCCGCCCAGGGGTTGCAGGCTATGACGTGGCCGGCGGCGTCCACGGCGTACATCCCCGCCGTGGCGTGGGCGAACAGTGCGGACAGCAGCTCGCCGTTCGTCGTCCCATCCGTCGTGCCGGTCCATGCCGGGGCCCCTTCGGACATGCTCTCTCCCAGACGGTGCGGGCCGGACATCGGCGTCGAGTTCTCGATGTGGTGCGCTGTGCGGCGATCGCCGAGCTGGGTCTCACGGCCGGGGGCCGGGGCCGGGTCGCCAGAGCGGGAGCGGCTGCCATCACCGTACGCGACCCCGTGCGGGACACGCGCGGAGTCCAGGGGGAAAGGGCACGTACGGGTGGCCGCGGACGCTCCCGGTGTCCGAAAAGACATGGTCCGCCCGGGGCGCGATGAGGAGATGTTCCGCACGAGTACTCCGGCGGGAGCATCACCTCCTCCTCATCCCGGGGGACGCGCCGGGCGCGGGGGACGGTGGAGGCTGTGGTCCGGCCGGAGCCACCGGACCGTATCGGCCGGGGCGCGGGACACGACAGGCCACGGCAGGACACGGGTGGGACACCGACAGGGGGAGAAAGACGTGGACGGGACGAAGGACACACACGCGGACCTGGCGGAGTTCGGCCGGTGCTGGGCCCGCGCGGAACTGCGCGGTGATGTCGGCTCGCTCGACGTCCTCCTCACGGACGACTTCCGCGGGGTCGGACCGCGCGGCGTTGTCCTCGACAAACCGCGGTGGCTGGATCGCTACGCGTCGGGGTGCCTCGTCCATGACGCGTTCGACTGGGAGGACGTCGAGGTACGCGTCCACGGGGACGCGGCCGTCGCGATCGGTCTGCAACGCCAGCAGAGCGTCAACGACGGCCGCGACGCGGACGGTTACTTCCGCCTGACCCAGTTCCTGACACAACACGACGGCCGCTGGAAACTGGCCGCCCTCCACATGGGCCGGATCGCCGAGCCGCTGCCGTAGCGAGCGGCTCGGCGCCCGGGCCTACGGCGTGGGCAGGAAGCCGGTGGTGTGGAAGTAGGTCAGGTAGCGGGTGAGGATCTCGTCCGTCAGGGGAGGCTGGTGGGCACCCAGGGACGCCGCCGCCTTCGTCGTCTGGCCCGAGTCGAAGCGGCGGTGGTCCGTTGCCTCGGGGCGGGGGCCGGTCTCCTCGCCGAGGAAGAGTTGGGCCGCGTTGTCGGGTTGGGCCGCCACCAGGGACTGCCAGTCCGGGGCGGGGATCGTTCGCAGGTCGTGGCCGAGGCGGGTGGCGGCCTCGAAGACGCGGTCCAGGCCCGGTGCGTCCGGGTTGGTGAGGTGGTACGTCTCCGCACCCGTCTGGCCCGCCGTGGAGAGCGCCACCACCGCCGCGCTGACGTGGTCCACGGGGACCCAGTCGGTCGACCCGTACGGCAGATCCGGTACGGCTCCGGCCTGGAGGCAGCCCTTGATGAGCTGCCACAGCAGGTCCCGGTCCTGGCAGGCGCCGGTGGTGGTGTCGCCGCTGATGCGACCGGGGCGGTAGACGGTCACCGGCAGGCCGCGTTCGCGGGCCAGGCCGACCAGCCCCTCCGCGACCCACTTGCTGCGCGCGTAGCCGTCGGGCAGTGACGACGCGGGGCCCGTCGGGGTCGACTCCGTGATGGTGAGGGGATCGGGGCCGGGCGCCGGCGCGTAGACGCCGGTGGTCGA
The DNA here is from genome assembly GCF_035961655.1 of Streptomyces sp. NBC_01317. NCBI lineage: Bacteria > Bacillati > Actinomycetota > Actinomycetes > Kitasatosporales > Streptomycetaceae > Streptomyces > Streptomyces sp. NBC_01317. The sequence goes on from NZ_CP108393.1 coordinate 272,470, forward strand.
GATGTAGTGCATCCCGGGTGAGGCGGAGTCGGCGAGCAGGCGCAGCAGTTCCTCGGTGCCGCCGACGTTGGGGGCGCGCAGATCTCCGTACGGGGCGGCGAAGTTGACGCGTGCGCCGTTGTGCAGGACCGGGCCGAGGCGGCGGACCAGGGCGGCCCTCTCCTCGGGCGACAGGCCGAGGCCGGGGGCGGCGAGGTCGCCGGGGACGGGGCGGATCAGGGCCTCGTACCGGGGGCGCCACAGGCCGTACCGCTCCAGGTTCGCGCGCAGCCGGCGCCCCGCGTCCCGCTCGTCCCGCGCCCGTACGAGGCAGTCGACCGGGCCGTCGGTGGTCTCGATGAGGTCGCGCAGGAGGAACGCGCCGAGGAAGCCAGAGGCGCCGGTCAGCAGGGGCCGGGCGGTGGGGCCGGAGAGCCGCACGGGGGGCGTGAGGAGAACGTCCCGGCCCGCGCCCGTGATGTCCGGGGCCAGGCGCACCTCGGCGGTGAGGTCGGGAGCGGCGGGGGCCTCGTCGCCCGTGTCGTGGGTCTCGCTCCCGTCGTCCGCCGAACGGCTCAGGAGACGGTCGACGCCCTCGACCGTGGGCGCCGCGAACAGGGCGCGCAGGGAGACACGGTGACCGCAGCGCTCCTCGATGCGCTGGACCAGGGTCACGGCCAGCAGGGAGTGGCCGCCCAGGGCGAAGAAGTCGTCCGTCACGCCGACCCCGGGCACGCCGAGCGTCTCCGCGAACGCCTCGCACAGGGCGCGCTCGGTGTCGGTGCGCGGGGCGCGGCCTCCGGCCGTCACCGTCAGGCCGGGCGCGGGCAGGGCGCGCCGGTCGGTCTTGCCGTTGGGCGTGACGGGCAGGGCGTCGAGCCGTACGAAGGCGGCCGGGACCAGGTGGGCGGGCAGGGTGGCGGCGAGGTGGGCGCGCAGATCGGCCTCCGTCCCGCCCACGGTGTACGCCACGAGGCGCCGGTCCCCCGGCCGGTCCTCGCGGACGACGGCGCAGGCGGCGGCGACGCCGGGCAGGTCGGTGAGCGCGGCCTCGATCTCGCCGAGTTCGATGCGGAAGCCGCGCAGCTTGACCTGGTCGTCTACGCGGGAGACGTAGACGAGTTCCCCGCCGGCGGTCCAGCGCACCAGATCGCCGGTGCGGTACATCCGGCCCCCCGCCGGGTCGAACGGATCGGCCACGAAGCGGGACGCGGTCAGGGCGGCCCTCCCGTGGTAGCCACGGGCCAACCCCGCACCGGACACGTACAGTTCGCCCACGACGCCGGGCGGCACGGGCGCCAGCCGGTCGTCCAGGACATGGACCCGGGTGCCGTCGACGGGTACGCCGATGGGCACGGTACGGTCGGGCGCCCCCGGCCCGTCCGCCTCCTGGAAGGCGCTCATGGTGGCGCAGACGGTGGTCTCCGTGGGGCCGTACGCGTTGGTCAGGAAGCGGTCCCCCGCCCAGGCGTGCACCAGCGCCGGCGTGCACGCCTCACCGGCGAGGACCATCGTGGTCCCGGCGGGCAGCGAGCCGGGGGGCATCACCGCGAGGGCGGCGGGCGGCAGGGTGAGGTGGGTGACGCCCCGTTCGCGGACCAGGGCGGCGAGGGTGGGACCGGGAAGCAGGGCGTCGCGTTCGTCGATCTCCAGGCAGGCCCCGGAGAGCAGCCCCATGCACAGCTCCCAGAACGCGGCGTCGAAGCTGACCGACGCCATGTGCAGCACCCGGCTGCCGGGACCGACGCGCAGGCGTTCGCTCTGGGTCCTGGCCATGGCGCCGACGCCCCGGTGGGTGACGACGACGCCCTTGGGGCGGCCGGTGGAGCCGGACGTGTGGATGACGTACGCGGGATGCCCCGGGAGCAGGGACGGGGCCGGGCCCGTACGGGCGTCGGGGTGGACGGCCGGCGGAGTGCCGTCCCCGAGGTCTTCGACGTACAGGCAGGGCACGGAGGAGTCCGGGAGACCGCGGCGGACGGCGGGGGTGGTGAGGAGCAGCCGGGGCCGGGCGTCTTCGAGCATGTACGAGAGGCGCGGTGCGGGGTAGGCGGGATCGAGGGGTACGTACGCCGCCCCCGCCTTGAGGACGCCGAGGAGGGCCACCACGAGGTCGTGGGTACGGGGCAGGGCGACGGCCACCCGGTCCTCGGGGCCGATGCCCAGCGCGGTGAGGTGGCGGGCCAACGCGTCGGCGCGGCTGTTCAGTTGACCGTACGTGAGCGTGGTGCCGGCGTCGCGGACCGCCGGGGCGTCCGGGGTGCGCCGGGCCCACCGGGCGAAGAGCGCGGGAACCGTCGACGCGGGCCGGTCCTCGGCGGGTCCGGTGCCCCAGCCGGCGAGGCGGGTGCGCTCGGCGCCGGTGAGCACGTCGTACGTGCGCAGCGGGCGGTCGGGGTCGGTGGTGACGGCGGCGAGGAGCAGGACGAGCCGTTGCGCCAGGCCGCGGACGGTGGCCGGGTCGAAGAGTTCCGTCGCGTAGTCGACGGTGGCCCGCATGCCGCCGGGCGCACCGCCGGTGTCGTACGTCTCGGTGAAGGTGAACGACAGGTCGAACTTGCTGACTCCGAGGTCGACCGGTACGCCGGTGACGGTGAGGCCGGGCAGGTCGACGGGGGCGGTGGAGGTGTGGTTCTGGAGGATGAGCATGGTCTGGAAGAGCGGATGGTGGTTCTGCGACCGTGCGGGGTTGAGGAGTTCGACCAGGCGCTCGAAGGGGACGTCCTGGTGGGCGTACGCGGAGAGGTCGAACTCCTTGACCCGGTCGAGGAGTTCGAGGAATGTCGGGTCGCCCGTGAGGTCCGTGCGCAGCACGAGTGTGTTGACGAAGAAGCCGACAAGATCGGAGGTGGCCTCGTCGGTGCGTCCGGCGACCACCGTGCCCAGCGGGATGTCGTCGCCCGCGCCGTGCCGGGAGAGGACCGTCGACAGGGCGGCCTGGAGCACCATGAAGACGCTGCATCCGGCGGCGCGGGCGAGGTCCCCGATCCGCCGGGCGGTGTCGCTGTCGAGGGTGAAGGCGTGGGTGGCGCCGGTGTGCCGGGGCACGGCGGGGCGGGGCCGGTCCCACGGCAGGTCGATCGCTTCCGGCAGCCCGTTCAACGCGTCTTTCCAGTGGGCGAGTTGACGCGACACAAGGCTTTCCGGGTCGTTCTCGTCGCCGAGCAGGCGGCGCTGCCACAGGGTGTAGTCGGCGTAGTCGACGGGAAGCGCGGTCCAGCCGGGTTCCCCGTCGCCGGTTCCGGCGCGGTAGGCGGCGCCGAGGTCCCGGGTGAGGGGGGCGAGGGACGAGCCGTCGGCGGCGATGTGGTGGATCACGAGGACCAGGACGTGCGCGTCGTCGGCCAGGCGCAACAGGGTCGCCCGGAGCGGGAGGTGGCGCTCGATGTCGATCGGTTCGGTCGCGGCGGCTCTGATCCGGTCGGGGAGCCCTGTCGCGTCGATGTCCTCGACGGTGAAGGGGAGTCGCAGGTCGTCCGGGGCGGTGAGGTGCTGGCGCGGTCCGCCGTCGTCCCCGGGGAGGACGGTCCCGGGAAAGACGGTGCGCAGGGCGGCGTGCCGGGTGACGAGGTCGTGGAGGGCCCGGCGCAGGGCGTCCGTGTCGAGCGGTCCGTCCATGCGGATCGCGAAGGGGATGTTGTACGTGGCGGACGGGCCTTCGAGCCGGTGGAGGAACCACAGGCGCTGCTGCGCGTAGGACAGCGGGAGGACGGTGGGGCGTTCGCCCGGGACGAGCGCGGGGCGGGCGGGGCGGCCCGCGTCCGCCAGGGCGGCGGCGAACGTGGCGACGGTGGGGTTCTGGAAGAGGGTACGGATCTCGCTCTCGGTGCCCAGGGCGGTGCGGACGCGGCCGATGAGCCGGGTGGCGAGCAGGGAGTGGCCGCCCAGGGCGAAGAAGTTGTCGTCGACGCCGACGCGGTCCACGCCGAGGACGTCGGCGAACAGGCCCGCGAGGATCTCCTCGTGGGCGCCGCGTGGCGGCCGGCCCGACGCGCCGGGCGCGGGGGCGGGCGCGGGCAGGGCCGCGCGGTCGAGTTTGCCGTTGGGGGTCAGGGGCAGCGCGTCGAGCGGCTGGATCGCGGTGGGCACCATGTAGGCGGGCAGGTGGCGGCCCACGTGCGCGGCGAGCAGGTCCGGGTCCGGGGTGTGTCCGGCGGCGGGGACGACGTACGCGGTGAGGGTACGGTCGCCGGGCAGGTCCTCGCGGACCAGGACGCAGGCGGCGCGTACGGACGGGTCGGTGCGGAGGACCGCCTCGATCTCGCCGGGTTCGATGCGGTGGCCGCGCAGCTTGATCTGCTGGTCGGCCCGGGCCACGTGGTGCAGGGTGCCGTCGGCGTCCCGGCGCGCGAGGTCGCCGGTGCGGTACATCCGGCTGCCGTCGCCGGCGAACGGGTCGGCGACGAAACGGGTGGCGGTGAGCTCAGGGCGCCCCAGGTAGCCGCGTGCCACCCCGGGGCCCGCGACGTACAACTCGCCCTCGGCGCCGAGCGGTACGAGCCGCATCGCCGCGTCCAGGACGTACCCGCGCATGCCGTCGAGCGCCCGGCCGATCGGGGGCACGCGGCCGGGGGTGTCGTCGGGCCGGACGCGGTGCACGGTGGCGAAGGTGGTCGTCTCGGTGGGCCCGTAGGCGTTGAGGACCACGGTGTCGGGGTGGGCGGCGGCGAGGCGCTGGAGCACGCCGGGCGCGGCGGCCTCACCACCGGCGGCGGCCAGGCGCAGCAGGCCGAGGGCGCCGGGGTCGGTCTCGGCGATGACGTTGAACAGGGCCGTGGTCAGAAAGGCGGCCGTGACGCCGTACAGGGCGACGAGGTCGCGGAGCACGGCGGGTTGGAGGCTGCCGTCGGGGGCGACGACCACGCGGCCGCCGTTGAGCAGCGGGGTCCAGATCTCGAAGGTGGAGGCGTCGAAGACGTACGCGGAGTGCAGCAGGACGGCGTCGGCCGCGCCGTCCCCCCAGGTCCGTTCGGCCGCGAGGGCGGTGATGTCGGCGTGGGTGACGCCGACGCCCTTGGGCAGGCCGGTGGAGCCGGAGGTGAACATCACGTAGGCGAGCCGGGCCCCGCCCGGGACTGCGGGGAGGGCTCCGGGGGCGGCGGGGCCCCCGTGCCGGACCCGGCCCGCGGCGTCGACGGTCACCACGGTGACGTCCGGGCCCGAGCGGCCCACCCAGGGGTGCGAGCGGGTGGACTCGTCGACGATCAGGGCGCGTACGGCGGCCACTTCGGCGACTCGGACGAGCCGTTCGACGGGCCAGCGCGGGTCGAGGGGTACGTAGGCGGCGCCCGCGCGCAGGGCCCCGAGGGAGCCGGTGACCAGGGCGGCGGAGCGGCCGAGGAGGACGCCGACACCGTCCTCGGCGCCGATCCCGAGACCGGAGAGGGTACGGGCCAAGTCGTCGGATATATCGATCAGCTGTCGGTACGTCAGTTCCTCGGCCGCTCCTGTGACGGCCACCGCGTCCGGTTGGCGGGCAGCGTGCCGGGCGACGGCGTCGGGAACACTCATGTCCAGGTCGGTGCCGGTGAGTTCGGCGCCGCGCCCCTGGGAGAGCAGGGTGTCACGCTCCCCGTCCAGGAGGACGGGGACGGCGTCGGCCCGGCCGTCGAGCCCTTCGGCCATCACGCCCAGCAGGCGCCGCATGCGAGCGACGGTACGGGCCACCTCGTCGCGGTCGAGGACGGCGGCCCGGTAGCCGAAGGTGATCCGCAGGGCATCGCCCGGCGCGATGGTGAGGGTGAGCGGGTAGTGGGCGGCGTCCGTGCCGCTGAACCCGGTGACCGCGAGATCGGGCAGCCCTTGCTGGGCGGTACGCAGGGCCTCCGCGTCCAGCGGGTAGTTCTCGAACACGGCCAGGGTGTCGAAGAGTTCGTCGAGCCCGGTGACAGCGCGTAACTCGGTCAGGCCCACGTACTGGCTGCCGAGGAGACCGCCCTGCTCCTCCTGGAGCCGGGTCAGGAGCGCGGCCAGGGTCTCGCCGGGCGCCGGGCGGAGCCGTACCGGCACGGTGTTGATGAACAACCCGACCATCGACTCGATGCCCGGGATCTCCGGCGGACGGCCGGAGACGGTGGTGCCGAACATGACGTCCCGGCGTCCGGTGAGGTGCGCGAGCAGCAGGCCCCAGGCCCCCTGGACCAGGGTGTTGAGGGTGAGGCGGTGGGCGCGGGCCGTCTCGCGCAGCCGGAGCGTGGTGGCCTCGTCCAGGTCGAGGACGAGGGTCTCCGGCAGTTCGCCGGCGCCCGGCACGTCCGCTCCCCCGCGCCCGGCGAGCAGGGTCGGCGCCTCGACTCCGGCCAGTGCGGTGCGCCAGGCGTCGAGAGCGGCGGTACGGTCCTGCGCGGCCAGCCAGGCGAGGTAGGTCCGGTACGGGGCGACGCGCGGCAGGGCGCTGTCGTCGCCCCGGCTCGCGTACAGCTCGAAGAGTTCCCGCACCAGCAGGGGTGTCGACCAGCCGTCGAGCAGGATGTGATGGCTCGTCATGACCAGGCGGTGGCGGCGCGGCGCGGTGTGCACAAGGGTGAACCGCATCAGCGGCGGGGTGGCGAGGTCGAAGCGGCGGGTGCGGTCGGCGGCGAGGAACGCGGTGAGGCGTTCCGCTGTGGTGTCCGGTCCGTCCGTGTCCGGTCCGTCCGTGTCCGTACCGGTTGTAGTGGTCCCGTCCGTGGTGGTCCCCGCTCCGGTCAGGTCCAACTCCTCCAGTGGCACGGCCACTTCGGCGGCGACGGCCTGCACGGGCTCGTCCAGGTCCTCGTGGAGGAAACCGACCCGCAGGTTGGCGTGCCGTCGCAGCAGGCCGGCGATCGCGGCGCGCAGCGTGGGGACGCTGACGGTGCCTTCGAGGTCGAAGACGAACTGCGCGGTGTAGACGTCCACGGCATGGGAGTCGTACAGCGCGTGGAAGTGCATGCCTGCCTGCAACGGCGTCAGCGGCAGTACGTCTTCCAGTTGGAACCCGGTCACTTGCGTCCACCCCACTTGTTCTGAAGTCGGTCGATCTGGGCCTGGTTGAGCGAGACCAGGGGAAGGTCGGACGGCGTGTAGCCGCCCGCGTCGGGTCGTTCGGTGTGTTCGGCGAGGGCGCGCAGGGCGTGTCCGAAGGTGTCGGACAGGGCCTCCACGTCCTCCTCCTTGAGGAGGTCGCTGGGCCAGGTCCAGCGGATCACCAGGCGCGGCCCCTCCGGCAGGTCCTCGGTGTGCGCGTTGATGTCGAGGACGTGGTGGACGGGCATGTCCGGGTCCTGGCTGCGCGGGCCGCCGCCGTCGAGCACCACGTCCCAGTCGGCGCCGGCTCCCGGAGCCCCGCCCTCGCCCGCGTCGTACCGGCCGAGGTAGTTGAAGCCGATCTGGGGCGCGGGCGCGGCGGCCAGCCGGGGCCGGGTGGCGGGGTTGAGATGGCGCAGCATGCCGTGGCCGACCCCGTGGTCGGGGACGGTCCGCAGCTGTTCCTTGACCCGTTTGAGGGCGCGTTCGACCAGGGCGGCGTCGAAGTGGCGGGGGTCGCGGGCGTCGCCGGGTCCCGGGTCGAGCCGGACCGGGTAGAGGCTGGTGAACCAGCCGACCGTACGGGACAGGTCGAGGTGGTCGGCGAGCTGCTCGCGGCCGTGGCTCTCCAGGTCGAGCAGGACGCCGGTGTCGGCGGGACGGCGTTCGCCGCGGGCGGCGGCCCGTTCGGCGCGCCAGGAGCGTACGGCGAGGGCGAAGCCGGTGAGCAGGACGTCGTCCACGCCGGCGTGGAAGGCGGCGGGGACGGTGGTGAGCAGGGGGGTGGTCCACGTGGCGGGCAGGTGGGTGGTGAGGGTGCGGGTGCGGTCGGCGGTGTCCAGGTGGGGGTCGAGCGGCCGGTATCCCAGTTGCGGATCCGGAGCGCTCAACGCCTCTTCCCACAGGAATAGTTCGGCCTCGCGAGCGGCGCCGCGCGCCTGGGACGCGAGGAGTTGGGCCCAGCGCCGGTAGGAGGTGGTGACGGGGGGCAGGGTCGTGGGGACCCCGCTGCTGACGGTGCGCCAGGCGGCGGCCAGATCGGCAGCGAGGACGCGCCACGAAACCGCGTCGACGGCCAGGTGGTGCACGACAAGGAGCAACCGCCCGCGTACCTGCGGCCCCGCGTCCGCCCAGACGGCCTGGACCACGTTGCCGTCCGCGGGTCGCAGCCGTCTGCGGGCCTGTTCACCGGCCTCCGTGACGGCGGCGCGGATGGCGTCGGCGCCCAGGCCCGTGACGTCGACGCGCGTGAAGCGGTCGCGGGCGGACACGGCGTCCTGCGGCAGGGCTTCGAGGACCGGTCCGCCCCCGTCCTGGCGGGTGACCCGCAGCCGCAGCATCGCGTGGTGGTCGATGAGGAGTTGGAGCGTGGCGACGAGGGAGTCCTCGTCGGCGCCCGCCGGGGTGCGCAGCACCCCGGACTGGTTGTAGCCGTCGATGGCGCCGGGTCGCTCCAGGAGCCAGGCGATGATGGGAGTCGGCGGCAGCTCTCCGGTGCCGGGATCGGCGGGGGCCGCGATCTGCTGGTCGAGTGCGGTGGCGGTGGCCGCGATGGCTTCGGGGGTGCGGTGGGCGAAGACGTCGCGCGGGGTGACCCCGAGGCCGGCCTCGCGGAGGCGGCTGACGAGCTGGATGGAGAGGATGCTGTCGCCGCCGAGCGCGAAGAAGTCGTCGTCGGTACGCACCACTTGAGTGCGCAGGACGGAGGCGAACACGTCACAGAGGACCCGCTCCCGCGCGGTACGCGGCTCCCCGCCCGGCCGGGTGGCCGCCGGGCGCTCCGGGACGGGCAGGGACCGGCGGTCGGTCTTGCCGTTGGGGAGCAGCGGCAGCGCGTCGAGGGCGACGAAAACGGTGGGCACCATGTACGGCGGCAGCACCGAGGTCAGCCGTGCGCGCAACTCCCCCTCGGTCAGGAGTACGTTGCCGCTCGCCGTGTCGGGCACGGTGTAGGCGACCAGACGCCGCTCGCCCGGCCGGTCCTCGCGGACCAGGGCGCAGGCGGCGGCGATGGAGCCGGTGGCGGTGAGAGCGGCCTCGATCTCGCCGAGTTCGATACGGAAACCGTGCAGCTTGACCTGGTCGTCGGCCCGGGACACATACGTGAGCAGGCCGTCGGCGTCCCGCCGGACGAGGTCGCCCGTACGGTACATGCGGCTTCCGGCGGGGCCGTACGGATCGGCGACGAACCGCGTGGCCGTCAGGCCGGGGCGCCCCAGGTAGCCGCGCGCGAGACCCTCGCCCGCCACGTACAGCTCGCCGGTGACGCCCGGCGGTACCGGCCGCAGACCGGCGTCCAGGACATGGGCGCGGGTGTTGTCGACGGGCCGGCCGAGCGGTACGCCCCCGTCCCGCCCGGACGTGTCCTTCTCCCCGCCCCGGTGGTGGTGGGCGGTGGCGTCGATGGTCGTCTCGGTGGGCCCGTACAGGTTGTGCACCTCGGCCCGCCAGGCGTGCCCGACCCGCGCGGCCAGGGACCGTGACAGCGGTTCGCCGCCGCAGAGGACGGCCCGCAGGGTCGCGGGCGCGTCGTCGGGGCCGGTCTCGGTGAGCATGAGCGAGAGGTGCGAGGGCACGAACTGGGCGACGGTCACACCGGTGTCGCGCATGCGGGCCAGCAGTCCGGCGGGGTCGTGGTTGGCGGCGGGCGGCACGGGGCAGGTGGAGCCGCCGTGCAGGAGCGGCAGCCAGGTCTCCCACACCGACGCGTCGAAGCTCGGCGAGGTGCGGGCGAGGACCCGGTCGTCGTCGGTGAGGCCGAGGTGTCCCGCCATCCACGCCATGTGGTTGGTCAGGGAGGCGTGGGTGACGACGACGCCCTTGGGGCGGCCGGTGGAGCCCGAGGTGTAGATGACGTACGCCGCGTCGCGCGGGTCCGGCGCGGCGGCGGAAGGCGCGGCGCGCCCCGTCGACCAGGCGGCGCGGTCGTCCAGCGCCAGGCTGGGCAGGGACAGGCCGTGGCGTGCGGCCCGGTCGGTGTCGTGGGTCAGGAGCAGCGCGGGGCGGGCGTCGGCGAGCATGTGGGCGATCCGCGCCGCCGGGTACTCCAGGTCGACGGGCAGATAGGCGGCCCCGGCCTTGGTGACCGCCAGCATCGCCACGACCTGGTCGGCGGTGCCTTCCAGGGCGAGCGCGACGAGGTCGCCGCGGCCGATGCCCCGGTCGTACAGGTGGTGCGCCAAGTCGTCCGACAGCTGGTCGAGTTCGCGGAAGGTGAGGCGGTACGCGCCGTCCCGGACGGCGATCGCGCCGGGTGTACGGGCGCACTGGGCGCGGAACGCCTCGGGCGCCGTGGTTGCCGTCCGGGGCCGGACGGGTCCGTGGGCGGCTCGTTCGAGGCTCCGGCGCTCGGCCGCGTCCAGGACGTCGACGGTGTGGACGCGCCGGCCGGGGTCGGCGGCGAGCGAGGCGAGCAGGCGGGTGAGCCGGGCGGCCAGGGTGTGGGCGGTGGTGGGGGTGAAGAGTTCGGTGGAGAACTCCAGGACACCGTCGAGGCCGGCAGGCCGGCCCGTGCCGTCGTGTCTCTCGGCGAAGGTGAAGGTCAGGTCGAACTTGCTGATGCCGGTCCGCACGGGCTGCTGCGTCACGGTGAGACCCGGCAGGTCGACGGTGGCGTCCGCCTGGTTCTGGAGGACGAGCATGGTCTGGAAGAGCGGGTGGTGGTTCTGGGCCCTGACCGGGCTGAGGGAGTCCACCAGCCGTTCGAAGGGCACGTCCTGGTGGGCGTAGGCGGCCAGGTCGAACTCCCGTACGCGGTCGAGCACTTCGGCGAAGGTGGGGTCCCCGGTCAGGTCGGTGCGCAGGACCAGGGTGTTGACGAAGAAGCCCACCAGATCGTCCAGGGCTTCGTCGGTGCGTCCGGCGACGGCGGTGCCGAGCGGGATGTCGTCACCGGCGCCGTGCCGGGACAGGAGCACCGACAGGGCCGCCTGGAGCACCATGAAGAGGCTGCATCCCCGGGCCCGGGCGAGGTCGGCGAGGGCCCGGTGGGTGTCCGCGTCGACGGGGAAGGTGAAGGCGTCGCCGCCGTACGCCGTGACAGCGGGTCTCGGGTGGTCGCAGGGCAGTTCGAGCAGGTCGGGGGCGCCGGCGAGGGCCGTACGCCAGAAGTCCAGCTGACGGGCCGCCTGGCTGTCCGGGTCGTCCTCGTCGCCGAGGAGCGCACGCTGCCACAGGGCGTAGTCGGCGTACTGGACACCCAGTTCGGTCCAGCCGGGTTCCTCCCCCTCGGTGCGCGCCCGGTACGCCGTGCCCAGGTCGCGGGCGAGCGGGGCGAGGGACCAGCCGTCGCCCGCGATGTGGTGGACGACGAGCACGAGGACGTGCGCCTCGGCGCCGAGCCGTACCAGCCGGGCCCGTACGGGGAGTTCGGCGCTCACGTCGAAGGCGTGCGCCACTTCGGCGGACAGCACCTCGTCCAGGCGGGCGTCGGTGTGGGTGTCGACGTGGGTGTCTATGTAGGTGTCGGGGTCGGGTTCGGGGTCGATGTGACGAGGCGTCAGGTCGATGTCGGCGTCATGGGCGTCCAGGACGAGCTGGCGCGCCACCCCGTCGGCGTCGGGGAAGACGGTACGCAGGCTCTCGTGGCGCTCCACGACGTCCACGAGGGCGCTCTCCAGGGCGTCCGCGTCGAGCGGACCGTTCAGGCGCAGCACGAGCGGCACGTTGTACGTGGCGCTGGGCCCCTCGAACCGGTTGAGGAACCAGAGGCGTTGCTGTGCGAAGGACAGCGGCAGCGGATCGGGACGGTCCGGGACGCGTTCCAGGCGGCTCCTGGCCTTCTCGGCGCCGTCCAGCGCGGCGGCGAGCGCTGCCGGGGTGGGGTGCTCGAAGAGGGTCTTGACCTGGACCTCCACCCCCAGCGCGGTACGGATGCGGGCGGTGAGACGGGTGGCGAGCAGCGAATGGCCGCCCAGGGCGAAGAAGTTGTCGTCCACCCCCGCCCCGTCGAGGCCGAGCACGTCGGCGAAGAGTCCGCACACGATCTCCTCGCGGGCGGTACGGGCGGCGCGCCCGCGAACCGGGGCGTGGTGGGCGGGCTCCGGGAGGGCGCGCCGGTCCACCTTGCCGTTGACCGTCAACGGCAGCGCGTCGAGCAGGACAAACGCGGAGGGCACCATGTAGGCGGGCAGGGACCGGCCGACGGCGAGGGCCAGGTCGCCGGGGTCGGGGCTCGCCCCGGCGGCGGGCACGACGTACGCGACGAGCCGCCGGTCGCCGGGAACGTCCTCGCGGACGACGGCGAAGGAGTCGGCGACCCCGTCGCAGGAGGCCAGCACGCCCTCGATCTCGCCGAGTTCGATGCGGTAGCCACGCAGCTTCACCTGGCCGTCGGCGCGGGTGACGTACGCGATCTGCCCGTCGCGGGTCCAGCGGACCAGGTCGCCGGTGCGGTACATGCGCCCGCCCGCCGGGTCGAACGGGTCGGCGACAAAACGCGCGGCGGTCAGGGCGGGCAGCCCGGTGTACCCGCGGGCGACACCGCGTCCCGCGAGGTACAACTCCCCCACGACGCCCGGCGGTACGGGTCCCAGGGACGCGTCCAGGACGTACAGGCGCATGCCGTCCAGGGGGCGCCCGATGGGCGGCGGTCCCGACGGCAGGTCGGCCGCCACCTCGTAGCGTGTGGCGAAGGTGGTGGTCTCGGTGGGCCCGTACACATGGAGGATCCGTGCGCCGGGCGCGGTGCCGGCGACGCGCTGCATCGCGTCCGGGGAGGCCAACTCCCCACCGGCGCAGACGAGTCGCAGCCCGGCGAAGGCGCCGGGGTCGGTCTCGGCGATCACGTTGAACAGGGCTGTCGTCAGGAACACGGCGGTCACTCCGTGCTCGTGGACGGCGACGTCGAGGGTGCGCGCCTCCAGGACGCCGTCCGGTGCGACGACCACCCGTCCACCGTGCAGGAGCGGGGCCCAGATCTCGAACGTGGAGGCGTCGAAGACGTACGCCGAGTGCATCAGGACCGCGTCGGCGGCGCCGTCGCGCCAGGCGGAGTCGGCCGTGAGCGCGACCACGTCGGCGTGGGTGACGCCGACGCCCTTGGGCAGGCCGGTGGAGCCGGACGTGAACATCACGTACGCGAGGGCGCCGGGGCCCGGCACGTCGGCCGGGCGGCCCGGCCGTTCGGGCGCGCCCCGCAGGACCCGGCCGAGCCGGTCCACCACAACCACCGGCAGCTGACGGGCCCTTGCGGTCACCCAGGGGACGGCGGCGGTGTCCTCGCCGACGACCAGGACCCGTACGTCCGCCACCGCGGCGACCTGGTCGAGCCGCTCCTCGGGCCAGCGGGCGTCGAGCGGGACGTAGGCACCGGCCGCGCGGACCGCGCCGAGGGACGCCGACACCACGGCGGCCGACCGGCCGAGCACCACACCGACGCCGTCCTCGGGGCCGACGCCGAGGCCCGCCAGGGTGCGGGCGAGGTCGGCGGAGATCCGGTCGAGTGCGGCGTACGTGAGGGTGGTGTCCTCGCCGGTGACGGCCACGGCGTCCGGGGTGCGGAGCGCCTGGGCCGCGAAGAGGGCGGGGAGGGTGGCGGCGTCCGGGGTCTTCGGGGTGTCCGGCGTGGCCGGCATGGCCGCGGGCAGGCCGCGTCCGGTGCCCCAGCGTGTCACCCGGGTGTGTTCGTCCGGTGTCATCAGGTCGTGGCCCGCCACGGGCCGGCCGGGGTCGGCCGCCACCTGCTCCAGGAGGCCGACCAGGCGGGCCGCGAGGGCCTCGACGGTGGTCCGGTCGAAGAGAGCGGTGGCGTACTCGATCCCGGCGGTGAGGCCGCCTCCGGCCCGCTCCTCGGTGAAGGCGAAGGTGAGGTCGAACTTGCTCAGCCCGTTGTGGACGAGCCGGTCCTCGACGGTGAGCCCCGGCAGGTCGGGGCGGACGGTCTCCTGGTTCTGGAGGACCAGCATGGTCTGGAACAGCGGGTGGTGGTCGCGCGCCCTGACCGGGTTGAGACTCTCCACGAGACGTTCGAACGGCACGTCCTGGTGCCCGTAGGCGGCCAGGTCGAATTCCCGCACCCGTACGAGCAGTTCACGGAAGGTCGGGTTGCCGGACAGGTCCGTGCGCAGGACGAGCGTGTTGACGAAGAACCCGACCAGGTCCTCCAGCGCCTCGTCCGTACGCCCGGCGACGGGCGAGCCGAGCGGGATGTCGTCGCCGGCGCCATGGCGGTGCAGCAGGGTCGCCACCGCCGCCTGGAGCACCATGAACAGACTGCTGCCCGACTCCTTTGCCAGGCGCAGGAGTTGGGTGTGCAGGGACGGTGGTACGTCGAAGGTGTGGACGGCCCCCCTCGGATCGACGGTGACCGGGCGCGGCCGGTCCAGCGGCAGGTCGATCAGGCCGGGCAGTCCGGCGAGAGCGGTGTGCCAGTGGTCGAGTTGGTGCCGCAGGACGCTCGCGGGCGCGTCCCCGTCGCCGTCGTCATCGCTTTCCCCCAAGGTGGCGCGCTGCCAGAGCGTGTAGTCGGCGTACTGGAGCGGCGTGCCCGCCGCCGACTCGGGCGCTCGGCCCGCGAGACGGGCCCGGTAGGCGTCGCCGAGATGGCGGGCGAGCGGTGCGAGGGACCAGCCGTCGCCCGCGATGTGGTGCAGGACGAGCACGAGGACGTGATGGGCGGGTGACGAGCGCAGGAGCAGCGCGCGCAGCGGCAGGTCCGTGACGACGTCGAACGGCTCACGCACCGCGGCCAGGACGGCGGCCTCCAGATCGCCGGGCGCCGTGCTCACGACCGGCAGGGCGGGTGTCGCGGTGTCGGCGGGGAGGATCAACTGGTGCGGTACGCCGTCCCGTTCGGGGAACAGCGTGCGCAGCGCCTCGTGCCGCTCCACGACATCGGCCAGGGCCGCGCGCAGGGCGTCCGGGTCGAGCCGGCCGCCGAGTTCCAGGACGAGCGGGATGTTGTAGGCCGAGCTGGGGCCTTCGAGCCGGTTGAGGAACCACAACCGCTGCTGCGCGAAGGACAGCGGCAGCGGATCGGGCCGCGACGCGGCTGACACCACCGGCGGGCGGGCCGGGCCGGGTGTGTCGAGGACGCGGGCCAGGCCCGCGACGGTCGGGTGCTCGAAGAGGGTGCGTACGGCGGCCTCGGCGCCCAGGACGGAACGGACGCGGCTGACCACACGCATCGCGAGGAGCGAGTGGCCGCCGAGGTCGAAGAAGCTGTCGTGCGGGCCGACCGAGGGCACGTGCAGGACATCGGCGAAGATCCCGGCGAGCAGGTCCTCCTGGAGCGTGCGCCGGCCCACAGCGGCGGGGGTGTCGGGGCCCGGGTCGGGTACGGGCAGGGCGCGCCGGTCCACCTTCCCGTTGGGCAGGAGCGGAAGGTCGTCCAGGACGACGACGCTGCCGGGCACCATGTAGTGCGGCAGGGTCTCGGCGAGGTCGTCACGGAGGACGGCGGGGCGCGGGGCCGGGTCGCCGGTGACGGCGTAGGCGACGAGGCGGCGCAGGCCGGGTTCGTCCTCGCGGATCACGGCGCAGGCGGCCGTGACGCCGGGGCGCGCCAGGAGCGCGGCCTCGACCTCGCCCAACTCGATGCGGAAACCGCGCAGTTTGACCTGGTCGTCGGCGCGGGACACGTAGTCGAGCAGACCCCGCCCGTTCCACCGTACGAGATCGCCCGTCCGGTACATACGGGCGCCGGTGGCGCCGAACGGATCGGCGACGAACCGTTCGGCGGTCAGACCCGGGCGGTGCAGGTAGCCGCGGGCGAGGTTGGGGCCCGAAAGGTACAACTCCCCGGTGACGCCCGGCGGTACGGGCCGCAGCCGGCCGTCGAGGACGTAGGCGCGCATGGTGTCGACGGGGCGGCCGATGGGCACGGTCTCGGACGGTGTGCCGGGGTCCGTGTGTTCGGCGGTCCCCAGGCCGCCGGAGTCCGGGTCGCCGGTACGGTGGGCGGTCGCGTCGACGGTCGCCTCGGTCGGTCCGTACAGGTTGTGCGCCTCGGCCCGCCACAGTCCGGCGATGTCGGCGGCGAGGGCGCGCGGCAGCGGTTCGCCGCCGCACAGGACGGCCCGCAGGTGGGGCAGCGGCGCGGCGTGCGCCGCTTCGGCGAGGACGAGGGTCAGGTGCGCGGGCACGAACTGGGCGACGGTGACGTCGAATCGGCTCATCCAGGAGACCAGCGCGTGCGGGTCCCGGTTGGCGTCGTCCGGCAGGACACAGACCTCGGCGCCGTTCATCAGCGGGAGCCACAGCTCCCAGACGGACGCGTCGAAGCTGGTGGAGGTACGGGCGAGGACCCGGTCGTCCGGGGTGAGGGCGAGATACCGCGCCATCCACGCCATGTGATTGGCGAGGGCGGTGTGCGGCACGACCACGCCCTTGGGGCGGCCGGTGGAGCCTGAGGTGTAGATGACGTACGCGGGGTCCGCCGGGTGGGGGGTGTCCGGGGCGGGCGCGACGGGACCCGTGGCCAGGGCGGCGGGGTCGTCGAGGGCGAGCCACGGCACGCCGTGGGCGGGCAGATCCGCCTGTACGCCGGTGGTGGTGAGCAGCAGGACGGGCCGGGCGTCGTCCAGCATGTGCCGGATGCGCGCGGCCGGATAGCGCGGGTCGACGGGCAGGTAGGCGGCGCCCGCCCGCAGCACGGCCAGCATGGCGACGAGCGTGTCGACGGAGGAGGGTACGGCGAGGGCCACCAGGTCCTCACGGCCCGCGCCCCGCTCGCGCAGGACGTGGGCGACGGCGTCGGCGCGGGCGTCGAGTTCGGCGTAGGTGAGGCTCCCGCGCGCGTCGCGCACGGCGACCGCGTGGGGGGTGCGTACGGCCCAGGCGCGGACCGCTTCGGGGGCGGTACGGGTGGGCGGCGGCCGCTCCGTACCGCGTCCCTGGCCGAGGAGGACGTCCCGCTCGCCCGGTACCAGCGGGTCGAGGTCGGCGACGGGCCGGTCGGGGTCGGTCACGGCCTGGGTGAGGACGTGGGCGAAGCGGGCGCTGAGGGCGCGGGCGGTACGAACGTCAAAGAGGTCGGTGGCGTATTCCAGGTAACCGGCGATGCCGGGGGTGCCCGCTGTGGTGGGCGCGGTGTGTTCCGTGGCGTCCGCGGATGCCGTGGTCTCGGTGAGCGAGAACGTCAGGTCGAACTTGCTGATCCCGGTGTGCCGCGACCGGTCGTGGACGGTGACGCCGGGCAGGTCGAGCCCCGCCCGTTCCTGGTTCTGGAGGACCAGCATGGTCTGGAACAGCGGGTGGTGGTCACCGGACCGCTCGGGGTTGACCGCCTCCACCAGCCGTTCGAAGGGAACGTCACCATGGCTGAAGGCCGCGATGTCGAACTCCTTGACCCGGTCCAGCAGTTCACGGAAGGTCGGGTCGCCGGACAGGTCCGTGCGCAGGACGAGCGTGTTGACGAAGAACCCGACCAGATCGTCCAGGGCCTCGTCCGTACGTCCGGCCACGGCGGTGCCCAGCGGGATGTCGTCACCGGCGCCGTGGGAGCGCAGGGTCACGGCGAGGGCCGCCTGGAGCACCATGAAGGGGGTGCAGCCCGCCGCGCGGGCGAGCCGGGTGAGCGCGGCGTGCGCGGGAGCGGGCAGTGCGAAGGGAACGGTGTCGCCCCGGTGGCTGGGCACGGCGGGGCGCGGCCGGTCGAGCGGCAGGTCGAGCAGGTCGGGGGCGCCGCGCAGCGCGTCCTGCCAGAAGGCGAGCTGGCGGGCGGCCAGGCTGTCCGGGTCGCTGTCGTCGCCGAGCAGTCGGCGCTGCCAGAGGGCGTAGTCGGCGTACTGCACACGCGGCGCCGGCCGATCGGACATATCGCCCGTACGCGCGCCCCCGGTCCTGGCCCGATAGGCCGCGCCCAGGTCACGGCTCAGCGGGGCGAGGGACCAGCCGTCGGCGACGACGTGGTGGAGTACGAGGACCAGGAGGTGACGGGCCGGTTCCAGGCGGAGCAGATGGGCGCGGACGGCGACATCACCGGCCAGGTCGAAGGGCACGGCGGTCAGCCGGTCGACGGTTTCCCCGGCCCAGGCGTCCGCGGACTCCCCCGGCGGGGGCGTCTCCACGACGAGGGGGACGAGCGACCCGGCGGCGCCCGCGTCCAGGATCTCCTGGCGGGCGACCCCGTCGTCCTCGGCGAAGACGGTACGCAGGCTCTCGTGCCGTACGACCACGTCGGCCAGCGCGCCGCGCAGGGCGTCCGGGTCCAGCGGACCGTCGAGTTCCAGCACGAGCGGCACGTTGTAGGTGGGGCTGGGGCCTTCGAGCCGGTTGAGGAACCACAACCGCTGCTGCGCGAAGGACAGCGGCACCGCGTCGGGCCGGTCCTGCGGGACGAGAGGCGGCCGGGCCACCCCGGAGGTGTCGAGGACGGCGGCCAGAGAGGCGACCGTGGGGTGGTCGAAGAGGGTACGGAGGTCGAGTTCGGCGCCCAGGGCGGCCCGGGTCCTGCCGATGAGACGGGTGGCGAGCAGCGAATGGCCGCCCAGGGAGAAGAAGTTGTCGTCCACACCGACGGCGGCCGTGCCCAGGACGTCGGCGAACAGGCCCGCCAGGACCTCCTCGTACGCCGTGCGCGGAACACCGCTCGTGGTGACGGCGGCGCGGGGCACGGGCAGCGCGCGGCGGTCGACCTTGCCGTTGGCGTTGAGGGGCAGCGCGTCGAGCGGGACGAACGCGGAGGGCACCATGTACGCGGGCAAGGTGCGCCCCAGTCCGCGGGCCAGGGCGGCCTCGTCCGGCCGGGCGCCGGGGGCGGGCACGACGTAGGCGACGAGCCTGCGGTCGCCGGGTATGTCCTCGCGGACCAGGACGCACGCGGCGCGCACCTCCGGGTCGGCGGCCAAGGTGTTCTCGACCTCGCCCAACTCGATGCGGAACCCGCGGAGTTTGACCTGCCCGTCCGCGCGTCCGACGTACTCGACGTCGCCGCCCTCGGTCCAGCGCACAAGGTCGCCGGTACGGTACATGCGCCCGCCCGCCGGGTCGAACGGGTCGGCGACGAACCGGGTGGCGGTCAGCGCGGAGCGGCCCTGGTAGCCCCGGGCGACGCCCCGGCCGCTCACGTACAGCTCCCCCACGACGCCGGGCGGCACCAGGCCGAGGGAGCTGTCGAGCACGTACAGGCTCGTCCCGTCGAGGGGCCGGCCGATGGGCGGGATGCCCGCCGCGCCGGCGCCGACCGGGTGGCGGGTGGCGAAGGTCGTGGTCTCCGTGGGGCCGTACACGTGCAGCACCCGGGTGCCGGGCGCGGCGGCGGCCACGCGCCGCATCACGTCGGGGGTGGCCGCCTCGCCCCCGGCGGCGACCCGGCGCAGCCCGGCGAACGCGGCGGGGTCGGTCTCGGCGACGACATTGAACAGGGCGGTCGTCAGGAACAGCGCGGTGACCCCGTGCCGCTCGACCAGCTCCGCGAGGCTCCGTGCCTCCAGGACACCCGCCGGTGCGACCACCACACGGCCGCCGTTCAGGAGCGGCACCCAGATCTCGAACGTGGAGGCGTCGAAGACGTAGGCGGAGTGCATCAGCACCGCGTCGGACACGCCGTCCTTCCAGGCGGTGTCGGCGGTCAGCGCGAGGACGTCGGCGTGGGTGACGCCGACGCCCTTGGGCAGGCCGGTGGACCCGGAGGTGAACATGACGTAGGCGAGCCGGCCGCCGAGGGCCACGGTCGGCAACACCCCCCGCCACGGGGGAGCCCCGCGCAGGACGCCACCGCGATCGTCGACGACGATCACCGGCAGGGTGGCCGCCGTCTCCCGTACCCAGGGCCGGTCGGCATGGGCCGCGTCCACCACCAGGGCACGGACCCGCGCGACTTCGGCCACGCGGTCAAGGCGCTCGGCCGGCCAGGCCGCGTCCATCGGTACGTACGCGGCGCCCGCGCCGACCACGCCCAGCGTGGCGGACACCAGGGCCGCCGAGCGGCCCATCAGAACGCCGATGCCGTCCTCGGCTGCGACGCCCCAGCCGTTCAAGGTTGCTGACAACTCGTCAGCTGATGCGGCCAGCTCGCGGTACGAGAGCGTGACGGCGCCCTCCACCACGGCGGGGGCGTCGGGCGTCCTCCGTGCCCGCGCGCGGAACGCCTCCGGAAGGGTGGCTCCCACGGTCTCCGCGGGCAGGTCCGCGCCCCGGCCCTGCGCGAGCAGCGCCTTGGCGCCGGTCTCGTCGAGGAACGGCAGGTCGCGGAGGAGGGCATCGGCGTCCGCGCCGGCCAGCGCCGACAGGAAGGAGATCACGGCCCGCTGGTGCAGCCGCACGTCCTCCGGCCGGTACAGCTCCGGGTTGGTGTCGAAACCGATCAACGGGTCCTTGCCCTCGGCCCGTTCGGAGACGAAGAGGGACAGGTCGTCCACCGGGCCGAGGGACAGCAGCCGGGAGGGGGCGGGAGTACCGGCGAGGTCGATGTCGTAGTTGTAGCCCATGATGTTGACGACGATGTCGCTCAGCCGCGCGGCGGCGTCCGTCATCCTCAGTTCACGGGCGAGCTGTTCGCGGGAGAAGCGGCGGTGGCGCAGGGCGCCACGCATCTCGGCGGCGACGGTGCGCACGAGAGCGCCGACGGTCATGTCGCCGGTGACGGTCAGGCGCAGCGGCAGGACGTTGGAGGTCATGCCGACGATGTGCCGCAGCCCGCCGTGGCGCCCGTTGGAGGCGAGGCCCACGGTGACGTCCTGGTTCCCGGTGACCCGGGCGACATAGGCGGCGACCGCACTCACGAACACCGCGGACCAGGTGGTGCGGTGCTCGGCGGCCAGTCGGCGCAGGTCGTCGAAGACGGCGAAGGGCAGCGTCTCGCGGGTGTGCAGCCCGCCGGGCGTGCCGGTGACTTCGCCGGCCGTCGGGGCGTCGGTGCGGCGGCGGATGAGCGCCGTACCGTCACGTGCGTCCGATACGTCTCCGGCGCCGGCCGGGTCCGTGAGGTGGCCGGCGGCCAGGTCGGCGAACTTGCCGGTCCAGTACGCGCGGTCCGTCTCGTACTGGTCCGATGCCCGGTAGGCCACCTCACCGGCCACGAGGTCGCGCAGGGGCGCGGCGGGCAGCTCGATCGCTTCCAGGTCCTCGCCCCGCACGGCGCGCGTGTACAGATCGGCGACGGTACGGGTGAAGAGGGCGCCGCCGAGGCCGTCGATCGCGATGTGGTGGAAGCGGACGTACCAGTAGTGCAGCCGGGGGGCGAGACGCAGCAGCGCGTAGTGGTGGTGCGGTGCGTCGAGCCGGTCCACGGTGGCCATGTCGGCGGCCATGTAGCGCTCGGCGGCGGCGACGGGGTCGTCGGCGCCCGACAGGTCGACCGGGCGCAGGAGGCCGGTCCGGGGCACGGAGGGGCGGACGACTCTCTGGCGAACCGTTCCGTCCCGGGTGACGATCCGGAGGTTGAAGCTGTCACACAGGGCGACGGCCCGGTCGAGAGCAGCCGCTAATAACCCCTCGTCGAGGTCACCGCGGATCTCGAAGCATTCTCCGATATTGCATTTCGGGCTGTCCGGGTCTACGAGCTGCCCGTACCACATGCCCTGCTGGGCCGTGGTCAGTTCGAAAGTCTCTTCTATCTCTTCGGGAGAAACTTCTGTGGAGAGGGGACTGTTTTCCTGCATGCCGATCTACACCTTCGGGAAGATTTTAAGGGACAGCGAGAAGGGCATGACAAAACCACCCTCGCCGTTGCGCCCGCTTTTGGGAACGGGCCGGTGAAAGCCGAAAGGAAGTCGCCGCGCCTCTGCGCCCGGCGCCGCGGCGGCCTCGTATCAGGAACGGGCATTCAGATGGCGTCCTGATACAGGACCGGGCTTCCTTAGCACATGACGGACGGCGGCAGAGCGGGCCGCCGATGTTTTATGGACCGTGCATGAAGAGGACCTGACATACGGACCGGACGCGACCGATCTCCGACCATCCCTGATCGATTTTGCTCGGACGGGAGCAAGCTCGAAGCAGTCGGAGCTTCGGTGCCGCGCCGGCCGGGCCGACCACCCTCGACGGCCCGGCCACCTCGGGCGGTCCGGCCGGCCGGCCGCCCGACCTACCCGGCGCTGTCCTCCATCGCCCGCACCAGACTGACGGGCCGCATGTCACTCCAGGCACCCTCGATGGCGTCCAGGCATTCCTGTCGCGAGCTTTCCGGGCCCTCGGCGCGCCAGCCGCCCGGAATATCGAGACGCGCGGGCCACAGCGAGTACTGTCCCTCGCCGTTCACCAACACCACGAACCGCTCGGATTCGTCGTCGAAAGGATTGGTCACGGTCTTTCCCCCCACCTGTTCTCTGTCTTTCCACGGCGTGTTCATCAGCCTTGTCCCCCGCATGCCGCTTCGGGCGTCACTTCGCAGCGACACCGTTCGGCACCCGGCCCCCTCGCGGCACGAACTCGGCCACGCGGAGCGGCGATAACACCCCCCATACCGGCGTGCACGGTGGACCGGGTACAAGTACCCCGCCAACGTCCGTTCACGCCAGTCACCTTAGAGGATCGCGACACTCAAAGACGAACATTTGCGCCGTTACTGACAAGTACTTGACCGGGGTCAATAAACGAGCTAGCCGAGGTCATATGCCAATCGGCGCCAAGCGGCAGGTTCCGGCCAATCCATGCACTTTTTGACCGAATGTCAACGACTGTGAACCAATCCTTTCGGCCACCCGGCGCATTCGCGAGTTCGTAGGCTTCCCCAATGCGCCCCGCGCGCGCCCCTCCCCCTTCCGTGCCTCCGTTGAACGCAGCCAGTAACCGAAAAAGCACGCCCTCAGGCGTGCTTCTTCGGTGGTCGGCCGGGCCCGGGTGCCGTCGGTGTCGTGTCACTCCCCCGTCTGCGAGGGCAGGCGTACGGGCGCGGCGAACGCGCCGTCGTGATGGACCAGGGCCTCTCCCTCGCCGTGCCCGCCACCCGCGTCGATCTCGCCGACGACCAGGATGTGGTCGCCGATCCGCTGACGGAGCGTCACCCGGGCGGTGAGCCAGGCCGGTACGCCGTCCAGCAGCGGAAGCCCGTCGGCCTCCTCCGCCCAGGGAATCCCGTCGAAGCGGTCGATGCCGCTGCGGGCGAACTGCCGGGCCAGCGTGGTGTTCCCGGTGCCCAGCACGTGGACGGCGAAGCGGTCGGCGCGCTGCACGGCCGGGAACGTCGACGCCGTGAGGCCGAGGCAGAAGGAGACGAGGGCGGGCTCCAGGGAGACGGAGGTGAAGGAGGTCGCGGTGAAACCGGCGGGGCCCGGGACCGTGATCACGGTGACCCCGGCCGCGTGCCGCCGCAGGGTGCGCCGGAGTATCTCGTCGCCGGTGGCGGGCGCCGGGCCCTGGGCGGCTCCGGCAGCGCGTTCGATGGACACGGTCATGCCTCTTCCCTTCCTACGAGGTGGTGGCTCACGAACGCGCGCCTTCCGCGCCTTCGTCGCCCTGTCCGACTGCTGCTGCCGCGTCTTCCGCCTCTTGCGCCTCTTGTGCTTCTTCGACCGTGAGGATCGGGCGCCCGCCGGGATCCGCGCGCAGCCGCTCCAGCCACAGGACGACCACCGCCGCCGTGGTCCGGTGCGCGGCGTCGTTGAGGACGTCGTGCAGCCCGTCGTGCACCACCCCCAGGGTGGCGTGCGGCAGCCGGGCAACCAGCTCCCGCGCCTGACCCAGGGGCGTGACCGGGTCGGCCCCGCCGTGCAGGACGAGGACGGGCGCGGCGGGCCGGGCCTCGGACCGCAGCCGGTCCGGTACGGGGGCGTCGAGGCTTCCCCGTACGAACTCCTCGTCGTCGGTGAGCCGTTCGCGGTGCGCCGGGCAGGCGGTACGGGCCGCCAGCTCGGCCTCCCAGGGGCCCGCCGCGTCGCGCGCCGCGCCGGCCGCCGGAGAGGGCGCGGTCGGTGCCGCCCCGGCGACGACGATCCCCGCCACGGGCAGCCGGGGGTCGGCATCGGCGGCCGTGTGGAGGGCCTGGAGGGCGCCCGTGTCACTGCCGACGAGGATCACCGGGGCGACGGGATCGGGCCCCGCGGCCTCCGCCGCCCGGGCCAGGACGTCCTCGGCGCGGTCGTCGGGCGCGGTGGGGAGCGCGTAAACCCGGTACCCGTCGGCGGCGAGCCGGCGTCCGAACCGCTCGTACACCAGCGGGTGTTCGCCCCGGCCCGGCAGGACGAGCAGCGTGCCACGCGGGGCGATCCCTTCGGGCTGGTGCCAACTGCGCGCGAGCGTACGGGTGCTGAGGGCCGGGGCACTGAACAGGTCGGTCATCGGACGCTTCCGGCGGGCGCGAGAGCGGGCTCGGCCGACGCGGCGGCGGACGCGGCCGCTCTGCGGTGGGCGAGTTCCTGGTGGACGAGCGGGAGCAGGTGGCGGCCGTAGTCGACGGCGTCGTCCAGCGGGTCGTACCCCCGGATGAGCAGGGTCGTCACCCCGATGTCCACGTAGTCAAGCAGGGCCTGGGCGACGGTCTCCGGAGTGCCCACGAGCGCCGTGGTGTTGCCTCCCGCGCCGGTCGCGGAGGCGGTCGGCGTCCACAGCGCGCGGTCGTGCAGATCGCCCTTCGCGGCGGCGGCGAGGAGCCGCCGCGAGCCGGTGTTCTGCGGGCCGTCGGGGCCCTGGTGACGGCGGGCCTGGGCGAAGAAGGGTTGGCCCGCACCGGACTTGATGGTGTCCAGGATGTGGTGGGCGCGTTCCCAGGCGAGTTCCTCGGTGGGCGCGAGGATCGGGCGGAACGAGACGCTGATGCCCGGGAGTTCGGCGCGGCCGGCCGCGACGGCCGCCGCGCGGACGGACGCGATCTGTTCGGCCGTCTCGGCGAGCGGCTCGCCCCACAGCGCGAAGGTGTCGGCGTGCTTGCCGCCCACGCGGTACGCGGCCTCGGAGGAACCGCCGAAGTACAGCGGGATGCCGGACGCGTGGACGGGCAGCACCTTGGAGCCGTAGTCCTCGAACCGGTAGTGGCGGCCCTCGTGGCTGAACGGCTCACCGGAGGACCAGGCGCGGCGCAGGACGGACAGGTATTCGTCGGTGCGGTCGTAGCGCTCCTCCTTGTCCAGGTAGTCGCCGTCCCTGCGCTGCTCGACGTCGTTGCCGCCGGTGATGGTGTGCACGGCGACCCGCCCGCCGGTGAACTGGTCGAGGGTGGCGAAGCTGCGGGCGGCGAGCGTCGGCGCGATGAAGCCGGGGCGGTGGGCGACGAGCAGGCCGAGCCGTTCCGTGTGCGCGGCGACATAGGCGGCGACCTGGGCGCCGTCGGGCCTTCCCGAGCTGTAGCCGATGAGGATCCGGTCGAATCCGGCGTCCTCGTGGGCACGGGCGAAGCGGGCGGTGTACGCCCGGTCGATCTGGGGGCCGCTGGGCGGCCGTGTCTCCGAGGCGTCCTGCGTACCGATCATGCCGATGAACTCGACGGAGTGCGGGGCGCGGGCGACGCGGGCGGGGGCCGGGGTGCTCTGGTCGGTCATGGGTCAGTTGCCTTTCGGTGCGGACCGGCGGTCGTGCGACCGGTGGTCGGGAGCGGGGTGGTCGGACGGGCCGGAATCAGCGGTACCGCGATCGGACGGGCCGGGATCTTGGGCACGAGGATCTTGGGCACGAGGATCGTGGGCGCGGGTTTCGTGGACACGGCCGAGTGCCTCGCGGCCGGTGGTGAGGAGTACGGAGTCGTCCTGCGGGGTGTGGACGCGGCTGCACAGGACGTCCCGGTAGTGCCGCTGGAGCGGATTGGCCCGGGTCAGCCCGTGGTTGCCGGTCAGGGCGACGGCCTGTTCGACGGCGGTGATGGCGGCCCGCGTGGCGAGGACCTTGACGGCGCCCGCCTGTTCGGCCGCCGTACGATCCCCGCTGTCGACCCGGGCGGCGAGCGTGTCGACCAGGGTGTCCGCGCCGAACAGCGCGGTCTCGATCTCGCCCACGGCGCTCTGGAAGCGCGGCAGCGTGGCCAGCGGCGCGCCGAGGGAGGTCGGGACACGTTCGTGGAGGAAGCGGGTGAGCCAGTCGCGGGCCGCGCCCGCCACGCCGAGGTACAGCGCGCTCAGACCGAGGGCGTTCCACGCGCCGGTCTCGGGATCGGGGCGGGCCCCGGGGGTCTCGCCCGCCTCGGCGAGGCCGAGGACGTCGCCGAGTGGTACGGACACGGAGTCGAGGACCACGTCGTCGCTGCGGCTCGCGCGCAGGCCGACATGGTCCCAGGTCGGCTCGACCGCCAGGCCGGGACTGTCCGCGCGGACGACGAACGAGCCGACGCGCACGGGGTTTTCGCCGGTCCGCGCGAAAACCAGCAGCCGGCTGAGGCCGACGGCCCCGGTGGAGTAGATCTTCCGTCCGGTCAGCAGCCACCGGTCGCCGTCGCGGCGGGCGGTGGTGGCGGGCAGGCCGCCCCGTACCGGACTGCCCAACTCGGGCTCCACGCGGAGGGAGTTGACCAGGGCGGGGCCCTTGGCCGACTCGTCGAGGAGGTCCCCGTACAGGGCGGGCGGCCAGCCGCCGGGGGTACGGGCCTCGGCCGCGTGGGTGAAGAGGGTCATCGCCGTGACCAGCGCGACGGCGGGGTCGCCGGCGCCCAGCGCGCGCAGGATACGGGCGGTGTCGGCGAGCCCCGCGCCGGGCCCGCCATGCCGGGCGGCGACCGTGGCGGTGAGCAGTCCCGCCCCGTGCAGGAGGGGAAAGGCCTCGGCGGGGAAGGACGCGTCGCGGTCGTGCTCGGCCGCGCGGGCGGCGAGGCTCTCGGTGACGGCGGGCAGCAGGTCGACGCGCAGGGGTGGCAGCGCGGGGGCGGGGCCCTGATCCGCGGTGCTGTTCGTACGGGTCACGGGGTCGCGGGTCACGGGGTCTCCGGCCGGTCGGGGTGCGGGTGGGCGGTGGGGCGGCGCGCGCCGCGCCGGTGGCGGGGCACGGTGGCGCCGTCGAGCAGGGGCGGCGGGCGGCGGACCGTGACCGGTGGGGGGTCGCCGGTGTACTTCTCCGCCTCGACCAGGGCGTGCTGGCCGGTGCAGCCCTGGGTGAGGCGGGAGGTGGGGACGTCAGCCGTCAGGGTGTTGGGGTTGCCGTGGGCGCACAACGGCGGCTGGTCCGGGTCCTGTTGCGGTACGGGGTCGAACCACGCGCCCGTCGGCAGCTGCAGCACCCCGGGCCGTACGCAGTCGGTGAGGACGGCCCCGGCGAGCACGGCCCCGCGGTCGTTGAAGATCCGTACGACATCGCCGTCCCGGATCGCGCGGGCCGCCGCGTCGGCGGGGTGCAGCTGGACGGCCTCGCGTCCGGCGACCTTGGCACCCAGGCTCAGCGCGCCGACGTCGAACTGGCTGTGCAGCCGGGTGGCGGGCTGGTTGGCGATCAGCAGGAGGGGGTGGCGGTCAGCCGCCGGGCCGCCGGTCCACTCGTCCGGTTCGAGCCACACCGGGTGGCCGGGGCAGTCGGCCAGGCCCAGGGCGGCGACGGCCTCGGACGTGATCTCGATGCGCCCGCTCGGGGTGTCCAGCGGGTGGCGCACGGGGTCGCGTCTGAAGTCTTCGAAGAGCGTGAACTCAGCTTCCTCGGAGGGCAGTTCGTAGTCCCCCACCGCCCAGAACTCCTTGAACTCCGGTACGTCGGTGCCGTTGGCGCGCAGTTCCCCGCGCCACGAGCCGTACAGGTGCTCCAGCCACGCGCGGGGGGTCCGGCCCTCGGTGAAGCGCTCGCCGAAGCCGAGCCGGCCGGCGAGTCCGGCGAGGATGGCGTGGTCGTCCCTGGCCTCGCCGACGGGGTCGACGGCGCGGTGCATGGCGATGAGATGGGTGTCGCGTCGTCCGCCGCCGAGGTCTTCGCGCTCCAGCGTGGTGGAGGCCGGGAGGACGATGTCGGCGTGCCGGGCGGTGGCGGTCCAGTGCGGTTCGTGGACGATCACGGTGTCGGGCCGGCCGAAGGCGCGGCGGAGCCGTCCGAGGTCCTGGTGGTGGTGGAACGGGTTGCCGCCGGCCCAGTGCACGAGCCGGATGTCGGGGAACGTACGGGTCTCGCCGTTGTAGTCGTACGTGTCACCGGGGTGGAGCAGCAGGTCCGCGATCCTGGCACAGGGGATGAACTCCCCCACCGGGTTGGGGCCTTGGGGCAGGTACGGCAGCCTCACCTGGGGGCCGTGGTCGCCGACGTCCCCCATCGAGCCGTACCCGTGCCCGAACCCGCCGCCGGGCAGGCCGATCTGGCCGAGCATCGCCGCGAGCGCCAGGGCCGCCCAGACGGGTTGTTCGCCGTGCTGGATGCGCTGGAGGGACCAGGTGACGGTGACCAGGGTGCGGGAGGCGGCCATGCGGCGGGCGAGCGCGCGGATACGGGAGGCGTCGAGCCCGCAGATCGCGGCGGCCCAGTCGGCGCTTCTGGTGGTGCCGTCGGCGCGTCCGTCGAGGTAGCGGGCGAAGGTGTCGAAGCCGGTGGTGCGGCGGTCGAGGAAGGCGCGGTCGTGCAGTCCCTCGGCGAGGAGCGTGTGGGCGAGGCCGAGCATCAGGGCCGTGTCGGTGGCGGGGACGATGGCGTGCCAGTCGGTGTCGAGCCCTTCGGGCAGGTCGGCGCGGAGCGGGCTGATCAGCGCGACCCGGGTGCCGGCCGCGGCGAGTGCGTCGAGGTGGCCGGGGGTGCGGTGGCGGGTGACACCGCCCGGGGTGACGTGGACGTTCTTGGCGGGGATGCCGCCGAAGGCGACGATCAGCTCGGTGTGCTTGATGAGGGTGGGCCAGCTGGACGCGGCGCGCAGGACGGCCTGCGCCCCGGCCGCACCGACGAGGTGGGGCAGCAGGACGAGCGAGGCACCGAGGCTGTAGGAGTTGCGGGACGCGGTGTAGCCGCCGAACTGGCCCAGGAAGCGGTGGAGTTGGCTCTGGGCGTGGTGGAACCTCCCGGCCGAGGCCCAGCCGTACGAGCCGCCGAAGACGGCCGCCGGGCCGTGTTCGTCCCTGACCCGGGCGAGTTCGGCGGCCGTCAGGTCCAGCGCCTCGTCCCAGCCGATCTCGACGAAGGGCTCCTGGCCGCGCCGGTCGGTGGGGCCCGGACCGTGTTCGAGCCAGCCGCGGCGCACGGCGGGGCGGCGCACCCGGGTGGGGTGGCGCAGCGCCCCGTCGATGTTGCGCAGCAGCGGGGACGGCGAGGGGTCGGCCGGGTGCGGCCGGATGCCGAGATCGCCGTGGGGCGCGCTGCCTGGACCACCCCTGGCGCCTGTACCGGGGCGCACGCTGTACGCGCCCCAGTGCGAGGTCGTCGGGAGGGAGCCGGCCGGCTGCGCGGCGGGACCCGGCGCGGGAGAGGAGGTCATGCGGGGACCGTGAGCCGGCCCGCGCCGGTGCGCTCGGCGCCCGCGCGGACGAGGTCGATGAGCGTGCCGTAGTCGCGGGCGTCCGCGAGGGGGGAGAAGCCCCGGATGAGGAGGGTGGACACCCCGAGGGAGACGTAGTCGAGGAGGGATTCCGCGACCTGCTCGTAACTGCCGACCAGGGCGGTGGAGTTGCCCGCGGCGCCGGTGGTCCTCGCGATGGCGGTCCACAGCCGCTTGTCGTGGACGTCGCCCTGGGCCGCGTACTCCAGCAGTCGCTGGGAGCCGCGCTGCGCGGAGTGGTCGAGGTTGAAGGCCCTGGCGGTCTCGCCGACCCGCTCCTCGGTGAGCCGCAGGATCTCCCTCGCCCTGTCCCAGGCCTGTTCCTCGGTGGCGGCGGGGATGGGGCGCAGGCTCACGCTGAAGCGGGGTTCGCGGCCGTACGGCGCGGCGGCGGCCCGTACGTCACGGATCCGCTCGGCGATCCCGGCGAGCGGTTCGCCCCAGAAGGCGTAGACGTCGGCGTGCTTGCCGCCGACGCGGACGGCGTCCGCGGAGGCGCCGCCGAAGTAGACGGGAATCGGGGCGGCGGGGCGTACGGCGGAGAAGCCGCCCTTCACGCGGTAGAACTCCCCTTCGTGGTCGAAGGGTTCGGCGGAGTCCCACTCCTTGCGGACCACGTCGAGGAAGTCGTCGGTGCGGCGGTAGCGGGTGGGCTTGTCGCTGAAGTCGCCGTCGCGCGCCTGGTCGGCGTCGTCGCCGCCGGTGATGACGTGCAGGGCGATCCGGCCGGGGTGGAAGGCGTCGAGGGTGGCGTACTTGCGGGCGGCGAGGGTCGGCGAGACGAAGCCGGGGCGGTGGGCGAGCAGGACGCCGAGCCGTTCGGTGTGGGTGAGGATCTGGTCGGCGACGGTGAAGCCGTCGGGGCTCGCGGAGGAGTGAGCGACCAGGACGCGGTCGAAGCCCGACTCCTCGTGGGCGCGGGCCAGTTCCCGGAGGTAGCCGGGCTGGACCACCGGCCCTGCGGCCTGTTCGGTCTCCGTCTGCGTGGAGACGCCGACGCGGCCGGTGACGGGGGTGCGGGAGCCGCTCTCGCTGGTCTCCTGGGTGGCGGCGATGCCGATGAATTCGATGGCCATGGCGGTGGGTTCTCCTGTTCCTGTTCAGCCGATACCGCCGCGCCAGGTGGCGGCGTGGTGGCAGGCGACGGTGTGGGACGGCCTGGACGGGTCGGATTCCCCTGCGGGGGAAGGTAGTTGTGCCGTGATGGGTCGGGCGGTGGCTTGAGCGGCGGTTTCGGCGGCGGTTTCCGCGGCAGCTTGCGGGGCGGAGTTGGGTGCCGATTCCGGAGCCGCTCGGGTGGCTTCCCCATCCGGTACGGGGGCGGAGCCCGGCTCCTCCCGGCACGCGGGTCCCGCGAAGCGGCAGCGGGGGGCGAAGACACAGCCCTCGTCGTCGGGCCAGGGCGCGCGGCCGGCGGCGACGACCGGATCCGGGCGCAACTGCGCGGGCTGGAGCCGGTGTTCGCGGCGCACGCTGGGCGCGGAGGCGGTGAGCAGGGCGGTGTACGGGTGCCTGGGGTGTTCCAGGACCTCGCCGATGGGGCCCTGTTCCACGAGCCGGCCCCGGTAGAGGACGGCGACCCGGTCGGCGATGCCCGCGAGCGAGCTGAGGTCGTGCGAGATGACGACGACGGCGAGGCCCAGTTCGCGGCGGAGCCGGTCGAGCAGGCTCAGGACGAGGTTGCGGTTGGAGGCGTCCAGGGCGCTGACCGGCTCGTCGCTGAGGAGCAGCCGGGGGCGGGTGACGAGGGCGCGGGCCAGCGAGACGCGCTGGCGCTGGCCGCCGGAGAGCTGGGCGGGGGTGCGGGGGCCGAGTGCCTCGGCGTCGAGCCCGACGAGGGTCAGGGCCTCGTCGGCGCGCCGCGCGCGTTCCTGGCGGGTGGCGGCGCCGACCGACGCGAGGGGCTCCGCCACGACCTGACGCACCGTCAACTCGGGGTCCTGGGACCGGAGCGGATCCTGGAACATGTACTGGACGCGGCCGGTGCGGCGGAAGTCCCGGAGGTCCCGGCGGCTCAGGCGGGAGACGTCGTGGCCCTCGAACCCGATCTCCCCGGCGTCGGGGCGGACCAGGCCGACGGCGGCGCGGGCCAGGGTCGTCTTGCCCGAGCCGGTCTCGCCGATGATCCCGAGGATCTCCCCGGCCCGTACCGTCAGGTCGACGCCCGAGAGCACCCGGGTGCTGCCCGCCCGGCGCAGGGCGGTGGCGCGGCGCCCGTACGAGACGGTCAGTCCGCGGATCTCCAGGAGCGCGGCCGGGTTCTCCTGGGTGAGGACGGCGTTCATACGGCGGCTCCGGAGGCGGCGGGACGCAGGCAACGGGCGCGGCGCCCGTCACCCAGTTCGTAGAGGTCGACGGGTCCTGCCGTGCACTGCCGGGTGGTGTGGGCGCAGCGGTCGGCGAAGTGGCACCCGGGCAGGTCGGCGCCGGCCTCGGGCGGCCGGCCGGGGATGATGTCGAGTTCGCGGCGGCCCCACACCCCGAGGGACGCGACGCGCAGCAGCGCTTCGGTGTAGGGGTGGGAGGGCGCGGCGAGCACCTCGGCGGTGGGGCCGTCCTCGACGATCTGGCCCGCGTACATGACGAGGATGCGGTCGCAGCTCTCGGCGACGACGGCGAGGTCGTGGGTGACGAGGAGCAGCGCGAGGCCCTGCTCCGCCCTGAGCCGGGCGAGCAGTTCGAGGATCTCGGCCTGGATGACGACGTCGAGGGCGGTGGTGGCCTCGTCGGCGATGAGCAGTTCCGGCTCGCAGGAGACGGCGATCGCGATAAGGACCCGCTGAAGCATGCCGCCGGACAGTTCGTGCGGGAACTGGTGGAAGACCTCGTCGGGCCGGTGCAGTCCGACGGCGCCGAACAGTTCGACGGCGCGGGTGTGGGCGGCGGCCCTGGGCAGTCCGCGTCCGACGCGGAGCTGTTCCGCGAGCTGGCGGCCCACGGTCAGGGAGGGGTTGAGGTACGAGGCGGGGTCCTGGAACACGGCGCCGACGCGGCTGCCCCGGACGGCGTTCCACTGTTTACGGGTGAGCGCGCTCAGCTCGGTGGGCGCGCCGGAGCCGGTGGCGCCCAGGGTGATACGGCCGCCGGTGACCTCGCAGCCGGCGGGCAGGACACCGAGCGCGGAGCGGCAGGTCAGGCTCTTGCCGCTGCCGGACTCCCCGACCAGCCCGACGGCCTCACCGCGCCCGAGCGTGAACGACACGCCCCGCACGGCGCGCGCGCCGCCCGACACGGTGACGTCGAGCCCGTCGACGGTCAGAACGGGCCCGGCGGCAACCGGGATCTCAGCCGGCACTGACATGACGCTCCACCTCCTCACGCTGCTCGCCGCCGGAGGCGACGGCTCGGGTCTCCTCGTACGACGCACCGATCGGGGCTCGACCGACGCCCCCGCCTCCCCCGGCCACACCCACGGCAGTCCCGACCCCGTCGCCCGAGGCGACGGGCGGACCGAGGACCGGGTCCCCGCCCAACTCCACGCCCCGGTCCGGGCCCAACTCCACGCCCTGGTCCGGGACTCGGTCCGGGCCCCGGTCCTCGGCCGGGATCCGGTCCAGGGCCGCGGCCCGGTCTCGGTCGCCGGCCAGATGCGGCCCCTGGGCTTCGGCCCGATCGGAAACCCGCTCCTCAACCGGAGCCGCCCGGACCGCAGACCGGGACTGAGCCGCGGTCGGGGGCCGCACCTCGGTCTCGGACCGATCCGGGCCCTGGGCACCGTCCAGGGCGGAGGCCCGGGCCGGGGCCGGTGACTGGGCCTGGGCCTGGGCCTGCTCCGAGCCCGAGGCCCGGTCCGGGGCCGGTGCCTCCTCCGGAGCCGAGACCCGAGCCGGTGCCGGTGCCTGGTGCCGATCGGAGTCCTGCTCCTTGGCCCGCTCTGGGCCCGAAGTCCGAGCCGGTACCGACGCAGGTGCCTGGGTCCGGCCAGAGGCCGAGGCACCCGCCGGCGCTGAGTCCCGAGCCGGAGCCAAAGTCGTGGCCCGGGCCAGCACCGGAACCGGGGCTGGAGCCGGGGCCGTGTCCGAGCCCGGGGTTGGGACCGGGGCCGTGTCCGAGGCCGGAGCCGAGGCCGAGGCCGAGGCCGTGTCCGAGGCCCGGGCCGTGTCCGAGGCCGGAGCCGGAGCCGAGGCCGGAGCCGTGTCCGAGGCCGGAGCCGGAGCCGAGGCCGGAGCCGGAGCCGAGGCCGGAGCCGTGTCCGAGGCCGGAGCCGGAGCCGAGGCCGGAGCCGTGTCCGAGGCCGGAGCCGGAGCCGAGGCCGTGTCCGATGTCGAGGCTCGGGCCCGTTCCGACGCCGGGGCCGGGGCACCCTCCGGGGTCAAGTCCCGAGCCGGAGCCAGGGCCGAGGCCGGTGGCTGAACCTGGGGCCGCTCGAAGCGCGAGGTCCGGGCCGGTGCCTGGGCCCGTTCCGGGAACTGGGGCTCGTCCAGAGCCGGGACCCGAGCCTGTGCCGACGCCGGTGCCTCGTCCGGGTCCTGGGCCCGCTGCGGGCCTGAGACCCGGGCCGGTTCCGGCGCCGGTGGCTGGGTCCGGTCACAGGCCGAGGCAGCCTCCGGGGGCGAAGCCTGGGCCGGGGCCGCCGGTCGCACCGCCCCGCGAGGCACGCGCAGCAGCCCGGTCCTCTTCGGGCGTTCGGCGGCAGCCGTCCCGCCGCTGTCCCGCACCGCGTCCGCCAGGATGTTCAGGGCTCCGACCGTCAGCATGATGGCCGCGCCCGGGATCAGGGGGGCCCAGGGCTGCTGGGACAGGTAGCCCAGGTCCGAGGCGAGCATGCCGCCCCAGGTCGGGGCCGGGGGCTGGACGCCGAGGCCCAGGAAGGTCAGGGACGCGACCACCAGGAGCGCCTGGCCCACCGCCTGGGCCGTCGTCACCGCGACCGTCGGCAGGATCTTGCCCCAGACGTGGACCCGCAGGATCCACCACCGCGACGCGCCCATCAGCTCGGCGGCCTCCACGTACTGCGCCTGCTTGAGGCCCAGCGCGGCGGCCCGCGTCACCCGGAAGTACAGCGGTGCGAAGAGCACGCCCAGCGCGAGCATCGCCTGGTGCATGCCGTTGCCCAGCGCGCCGACCACGGCGATCGCGAAAACCGTGAAGGGCATGATCATCAGCGTGTCGGCGGCCCGCTGCGCCGTCCATTCGACGGTACGGCCGAGCCACACCGAGGCGATGCCCGGCACGATGCCGAGCAGCATCGCGGCGCCGACGGCCTCCAGCGCGCCGACCACCGACCGCCCGGTACCGGCCAGGACCCGGCTGAGGACGTCCCGTCCGAGGTAGTCCGTACCGAGCAGATGCCCGGCGCTCGGACCGTGGAGCATGTCGGCGGGACTCTGCGCCAGCGGGTCGTGCGGCGCCACGGCGCCCCCGGCGATCGCCAGCAGCGCCACAACGGCCAGCACGGCCAGGGCGATCCGCGCGGACCGCAGCCGCCACGTGCGGCGAAGGGTCCTCATGACGCGCCCCCGTCCGCCGCGGCCCGCCGGCCGGCCGCCGCCGCGCCTCTGCGCGCCGCCGGATTCAGCGCCGCCAGCGCCGCGTTGACCGCGATGTTGGCGATCAGCACCACCACGACCGTGACCAGCAAAGTCCCCTGGATGACCGGGATGTCGTGCTGTTCGGCCGACTGAAGGGACAGCTGCGCGATCCCCGGCAGATTGAAGATCTTCTCGGTGACGACCGCCCCGCCCAGGATCACCGGC
Source organism: Streptomyces sp. NBC_01317 (assembly GCF_035961655.1). Lineage (NCBI taxonomy): Bacteria > Bacillati > Actinomycetota > Actinomycetes > Kitasatosporales > Streptomycetaceae > Streptomyces > Streptomyces sp. NBC_01317. The sequence goes on from NZ_CP108393.1 coordinate 307,366, forward strand.
ACACTCAGCCCGAGGACACTCAGCGCGGGCCCCGCCGCGTTGCGCAGGACATGCCCGAACAGCACCCGCCGCGACGAGAACCCGCGCATCTCCGCCCCCGTCACATAGTTCTCGCGCAACGCGCCGACCAGCGAGGTCCTCAACTGCCGTGCGAGGGACGCCGCGGCGTCCAGACTGAGCGCGAACGCGGGCAGGATCGCGTACCGCAGCCACTCCGCCGGGCTCTCACCCAGTGGTACGTACCCTCCCGTCGGCAGCGCCCCGAGCTGCACCGCGAAGACGACGATCAGCACGATGCCGATGAGGAACGGCGGCAGCGTGGCCAGCACCGAGCAGACCAGCGTGACCGCCCGGTCGAACCGCCCGCCGTTGTTCAGCGCAGCCCCGATCCCCGCCCCTCCGCCGAGCAGGACGGCCAGCAGGAGCGCGAGACCGGCGATGGAGAGGTCCACCGGCAGCGCCTGGGAGATGCTGTCGGCCACCGGCGCGCTGGTGAACCAGGACACCCCCAGGTCACCGGTGAGCGCGTGCCCGAGCCAGCTCACGTACTGGGCGTACAGCGGCCGGTCGAGGCCGAACTCCGCCTGCATCCGCGCGATGTCGGCCGGAGTGGCCTGGTCCCCGAGCACCGCGGCGGCCGGGTTCGCGTCCGACAGCGCGCCGAGCGCGAAGGTCAGGAGCGACGCCAGCACGAACACGGTGGCGGTGACGGCGAGCACCCGGCCCAGCGAGCGCGGCGCTCCGGACAGCCGGCGCCGCAGCGGCGGGAGCCAGGACGTCCGGGCCCTCTCGAGCGGCGACGGCCGGGCCGCCCCGGTCAGTACGGGGGCGGTCATGCGACGGTCACCCCCTCGAACCGCTGAACGACGGTGTACGCGGGGATCTCCGACACCTTGGTGTTGCGCGCCAGGATCCGCGGCACGGTGTAGAGGAAGACGTTCGGCATGGTCCGTACCGCGATGCCGGTGGCTTTCCGGAGAACGGCCGGGTAGTCGGCCGAGTCGAGCGGCGTACGGCGCACCACGTCGAGGGCCTTCTCCAGCTCGGGCGAGACGGTACGCCCCGGGTTCATCAGGCCCTCCTTGCCGAAGAGCACCTGGAAGGCCTGCGTCGCGGAGTCCCGCCCGGCGAACTGGTCGACGAAGAGCGCCTTGCTCCGCTGGATGTAGACGAGTTGGGTCGCCTGCGTCTGCGGGACGGTGTCGATCGTGACGTTGATGCCGACCTTCTTGAGCTGCGCCTGGATCAGTTCCGGCACCCCCTCGGGGGTGGACGTGGAGAGGGTCAGGTCGAGCCCGCCGGCGTGACCGGCCTTGGCCAGCAGCTGCTTGGCCTTCTCGGGGTCGTACGGGAAGAGCTTGTCGAGCGCGTCGTCGTGACCGGCGTACCCCTGGGGGAAGGGCTGGACAGTGACCTCGCCGTGCCCGAAGGCCGCGGTCTTGAGCAACTCCTGCCGGTCGATGGCGTATTTGATGGCCAGCGCGACATCGGGGTCGTCGTCGAAGGGCGCCTTGCCGAGGTTGAGGTCGAGGACGGCGACCACCATGGAGGGGATGACCTGGACCTCCAGGCCCGCGGCCTTGGCGGCCTCGACCTGACTGCCGGGAATCTGGGCGACGTTGTACTGCCCGGAGGTGAGCGCGGCGACAACCGTGGACGCTTCGGGGAGCGGATAGATCTCGAAGTTCTCGATCTTGATGTGGCCCGCGTCCCAGTACGTGGGGTTGCGGCGCAGCACGGCCTTGGCGTTCTGGACGTACGAGACCAGGGTGTAAGGACCGGATCCGGCGGGCTTGGTGGCGATGCCCGCGGCGTCGCTCTCGAAGACCTCGGGGTTGACGATCATGCCGGTCTTGCCCGCGAGGAGGGCCGGGACCTGGAAGTCCGGTGCGGCGAGGGTCAGCCGTACGGTGCCGGGGTCGACGGCGGTGACGTCCTTGACGCCGACGAGCTGGGAGGCGACCAGCGACTTCGCGTAGTCACGGCCGCGTTCGAGGCTCTTCTTCACGGCGGTGGCGTCGATGGGGGTCCCGTCGCTGAACTTCTGCCCCTCGCGCAGGGTGAAGGTGACGACCGTGCCGTCCGCGTTGTACTTCCAGGAGGTGGCGAGCGCCGGGACGGCCTTGCCGGTGAGGTCGAGCTTGGTCAGTCCCGCGTACACGAGCGAGAGGGAGTGCACGTCCCAGCCGGCGGACGAGGTGACCGGGTCCCACGAAGTGGGCAGCGACCAGCCCCACTTGAGGGTGGCGGTCCGGCCACCGGCGGTCGAGGCGGACCCTCCGCCGCAGGCGGTGAGGGCCAGCGCCGCGCCGGCGCCGAGCGAGAGCCCGAGGAAGGACCGCCGCCCGAGACCGGGGCGGGACGGAGTTCCGGGCAGCGAAGGGGCGTTGCTGCTGGTGGAGGGGCGGAGGATCGGCATGGGAGCGCCACCTTTCTCGGCCGTACCGGAGCGTTCGGGTACGCGGGCGGGCCTGGACGCCCGGTCGGGCGGCCCGGACAGAGCGGGACAAGGACACGGAGGACACAGAGGAACGCAGAGCGAAGCAGTCAGGAGCAAGCCGCGAGAAGGCCGGGGCCGGCGAGGAGACAGGCGTCAACAACGGTGTGGGCGCGGGGGTGTTGGGGGATCGGCGCGGGGCACCGGAGTCGGGAGCGGGGCGGCTCGGCCCCTAGGCGCGGGAGGTTTCGCGGGTGTACGGCGCCGACCGCCGCGGCACTGGGACGGGGCGACGCCGGGAACTCCGGTCGCGGAGTAGCGGCGAGTGGGAAGAGAGCGCTCCCGGCCGGGTACGGCCCCCGGGGGCACCGCCGTCGCGGTGCGGGGAGGGAACGGGCCACGGTCTGTCCGGCGGGGTCCGTCCGGCGGATCCCCCACGGATCAGCTCACGGCTGGTCCGCCGGACGGGCCCGGGCAGGGCCGGAGTGCCGAAGGCCTCACGCGGTGTGCCGGTTCGGCGGTCGGGTCAGCGACAGAGGGCGCTGGAAGTGCGCCGGTAATCCACGTAGCGGCAGACCACACCGGGGTGCATCGAATGCATGCCCGTATCCTCACGGCCCGGCGCCCGACTGTCAATGGACACCTCCAGGTGTCTCATTGGACGAGACCCTGACGACCTGCGGTTTCGTCAGCCGCGCGGGCGGATTTCCGTGGGATGCAGCCACAGGGGGCCGTTGCCCGTGTCGACGCGTACGGCGTCCTTCGGAGGCTCCGACTCACGGGTGAGCAGGGCGAGTTCGGGACCGGTCAGGGTGCGCCAGCGCTCCAGTGCCTCCCGGGCGGGGAGTTGTACGGGAGGGGCCGGCGCGGCCGTGCCCGCGGCGGAGCGGGCCGCTTCCAGATAGGTCTCCACGGGACGCCATCCCGGGACACACACCCGGCCTCCTGGGCCGTCGAAGACCAGGGTCGGCAGGGCGTAACGGCGGTGGTCCCCCACCTCCTTGGCCCGGCCCGGGTGCGGGCCCGGCGCGTCCAGATCCACCACTTCGGGCAGCGGGCGCCGGGTCTCCGCCCAGTCAGCGCGGACCGCGTCCCGGGTCGCCGGGGCGGCCGCGTCGTCCCGCAGCCGGTCCGTGTCGAGTCCGGGAACGCCCTGTACGGCGGCGAGGACACCGTCCGGCGTGTCGGCGGGGGCGCCGAGGACGAACATGGTCTCGCGCAGCCGCCGCAGGACCCGTTCGGCGACCTCGGGCCCCTGCGCCTGCGCCGCCTTGGCGGCGAGCGACGCCGGCCAGCTGCTGCGGGCCACGCGGCGCAGCCGTGGCGCGTACGGCGCCCCGGTGTGGGCGCCGACCTCGTGGGTGAACCGTTCGTACCACCGCGCCTCGGCATCCGGATCGGGCGCGGGATCGTCATCGTCGTCGAAGAGGATGCCGAAAACCCGGCGCCACCGCACGCCGTCGCCCCACTGGTGCCCGAGCCGCAGCCTGAGCAGGCGGAAGACGGGCTCGGAGCCCCAGGCCCAGGGGCAGACCGGATCGGTGAACTCGGTGATGTCCAGGGCCGGCCGGTACGCGCCCCCGGGCGCGGGCGGGGTCATGCGGGAACGGCCGCGGGACGGGCCGACGGCATGTCACGTACGTCCTCGGCCCCGGACCGGCCCGACGGCACGTCACGCACATCCTCAGCCCCGGACCGGCCCGACGGCACGTCACGCACATCCTCAGCCGCGGACCGGCCCGACGGCACACCACTCACCTCCTCGGCCGCCAGCTGGGCGATGCTCGTGCCGCCCAGCACCGCCCGCGCGGCGGCCTCGACCGCACGCCACAGGTCCGGCAGCGTCCCGGCGGCGCCCGGGTACCCGAGATCGCCGGGGCGCTCGCCCCGTACGGTGAGGAACTCCCCGTCGACCGCCGTCATCACCTCGGCCACACTGATCGCGGCCGCGTCCCTGCCGATCCAGTAACCGCCCTCGCACCCCCGCTGGCTGCGCACCAGACCCGCCTGCCGCAGGTCGCGGAAGACGGACTTGAGGAAGCGGAACGGGATGTCCTGGGAGGACGCGATGGACTCACAGGTGAGGGGCCGCCCGCTGTCGGCGGCCAGCTCCACGAGCGCCCGCACCGCGTAGTCCGCCTTCGCCGATATCTGCATCCGTACCGTCTCCCCGTAGCGTGCCGAGTCCACCGAGCACCGTCCGAGAAGCGTCCGGCAACCGGTGAGGACCAGCTCGGCGGCAATGGACACATCTTGACATCCATTCGCCGCCCTCTCTACGTTCGGTCCCGGCCACTCGCACCCGCAGCCCCTGAGGAGCAGGAACTCCATGGACGCGTTCCATCCCGACCTCCCGGGTCACGACCACGGTTCCGACCCCGCCGAGGGGAGCACGCCGCCGCTCCGGGCCCGTCTCCACCACATCCGCGCCGACGCGCTCGACGGCGACACCGCGCAGACCGGCGGGATGCGCAGGTTCGCTGCGATCAGCGGCGGCAGTGTGGGCTCGGAGCGGATCTGGATGGGACAGACCCATGTCGCTCCCGAAACGGCGTCCTCGAACCACCACCACGGGGAGTCTGAGACGGCGATCCACGTGGTCAAGGGACACCCGGAGTTCGTGTTCCTCGACAACTCGGGCGGCACACCCGAGGAGGTCCGGATCCGCACCTCGCCGGGCGACTACATCTTCGTACCGCCGTACGTCCCGCACCGCGAGGAGAATCCCAGCCCCGACGACGAGGCCGTCGTGGTGATCGCCCGCAGCACGCAGGAGGCGATCGTGGTCAACCTCCCCGAGCTGTACGTCCTCGACACCGGCACTCTTTAGGCGCAGCCCGGCGGTTCCTCCTCGGTCGGTACGAATTGCATCGTGGGCGTCCCGGCGGCGTCGAAGTTGGCGGTGTCAGGGCCGATCAGGGTCATGTAGCCGGCGATTCTCTCGCTGTTCCGCGACGGCGGCGTCCCCCTGACCTGCTCGACACCGGGGAACACGGAGTCAAGGACCCACCAACGTCCGCCGAAGTCCAGCCACTTGATTCCGCAGTGCGTGTTGACGTCGTACGGATACGGCTCGTGCTCCCTGGGCGCGGCCGGCCCTTCCTCCCACGTGTCCGCAGTGAAGGTTCGGGCGGCCAGGGTGGGGCCTGCGTCCCCCTCACCGCCCGGGTCGTCGGGCGAGGACGAGCATCCGGAGAGCAACAGCCCAACGCCCAGGAACAGCAAAGCGACTTGACGCGACAGGTTCATGCACCTCGGACGCCGCGGGTACGCATTCCGTTCCGGCCCGTCCGTCCTTCCGCGACACGGCTCAGGCCGGTCCGAACAGGGGCGGCGAACCACCGAGGGCCGAACGGTGACCCTTTCGGGTACAACCCTCTTCCGTGGTCGTGTGTCTTCTCCTGTACTCGCCTCACAAGATCACCGGGGACCGGTCCCGACCGGTTCCGCGCGCACGCAGGAGACGCATGTTCACGCACAGGATGTCCCGCCCGTTCCGGCTCGCTCTCGCGACCGCCGCCGTCCTGTCCCTCACGGGCGGCGGGCTGCTGGCTCTCGCGGGCACGGCCGCGGCCGCCCCGGCGAAGTACGCCGACGACTTCAACGGTGACGGCTACCGGGACTACGCCGAGGCCTCCCTCGGCGGCTCCTTCGCCGTGACCTACGGGACCGCGACCGGCCCCGGCACGGTGAGGAAGACGTTCACCCAGAACAGCCCGAACATTCCCGGGGCCGCCGGGGACGCCGGCGGCACCGGGGACGCCTTCGGTGACGACCTGGCCGCCACCGACCTGGACCGGGACGGCTACGCCGACCTCGCGGTCACCGACTTCACCGAGAAGGTGAGCGGCAAGACCGGCTCGGGAGCGGTGGTCATCATGTGGGGCGCGAAGTCCGGCCTCGGCGCCAAGGCCACCCGGCTCCCCGTCGGCGCCGTCACCCACCGGGGCTTCGGCAAGGCGGTCGAGACCGGTGACTTCGACGGCGACGGCAAGCCGGACCTGGCGGTCGTCGACTCCCTCGACACCGCCTACATCTTCCGGGGAGGCTTCTCCAAGACAGGGACGACCGGCAAGGTCACCAAGCACAAGCTGCCCCTCAGCTCACCCGACGTCCTCGAACCCACCGGACTCGTCGCCGGGCAGGTCACCAAGGACAAGGCCACCGACCTGTACGTCCTCGGCCAGGGCTACCGCAAGGACAAGATGACGCAGGACGCGTGGTTCCTGCGGGGCGGCACCACCGTGAAGCCCGCCGCCAAGGTCACTCCGATCAACAACACCGCCCCCGACTACAGCCCCACGGGCGTCATCGCGGACTTCGACAAGAACGGCTACGGCGACCTGGCCGTCAGCGACACCGCCCACAACAAGGGCGCCGGCTCGGTCGTCGTCGTACGCGGCGGCGCGTCCGGCCCCACCACCACGTACCGCCTCACCCAGTCCACGGCGGGCGTCGCCACGGGCGCCACCAAGAACGACGGCTTCGGCGCCGCTCTCTCCGCCGGCGACACCAACCGCGACGGCTACCCGGACCTCGCGGTGAACTCGGCGGAGGAGAAGGTCGGCTCGGCCGCGGCGGCGGGCGGCGTCCACCTCCTGCGCGGCGGCAAGAAGGGCCTGACCGGTACCGGTTCGCAGTGGTTCACCCGCTCCACCGCCGGCGTCCCCGGGAGCCCCACGGCCGACGAGAGGTTCGGACTGAACCTCCGGCTGCGCGACACCGACCGGGACGGCGACGCCGACCTGCTGATCGGCGACAAGGACTACGAGCAGACGAGCCTGCTCCTCCCCGGCGGCGCCGCCGGCATCACCACCACCGCCGTGACGAAGCTGGGAGTGTGGCCGAGCTTCCCCCAGTGACACAGGAGGCGGCGGTCCCTCCGTAACACCCTTTATCGGGCGAGTTCGCGGACCGTCGCCATGTCGCTGAACGGTACGAGTCGTTCGCCGACGATCTGGTACGGCTCGCTGCCCTTGCCGGCGATCAGCACGACATCGTCCGGGCCCGCGGCGGCCAGCGCGTGGGCGATGGCGGCGCGGCGGTCGGCGAGCCGCTCGAAGGGCGTCCCCGTGGCGGTGATGCCCGGCGCGATCTGGTCCAGGATCGCCTCGGGGTCCTCGTCGCGGGGATTGTCCGAGGTGAGGACGCACAGGTCGGAGTAGGTGCCGGCGATCTCGCCCATCTCGGCCCGCTTGGTGATGTCGCGGTCGCCGCCGCAGCCGAAGACGGTGACGATCCGGCCCTTGGCGTACCCGCGGATGGTGGTGAGCACCTTCTCCAGCGAGTCGGGCGAGTGCGCGTAGTCCACGACGACCGAGGTGCCGGCCGGGGTCTCGAAGCGCTCGAAGCGGCCCGGGATCGGCGGCATCCGGTCGAGGGCGGCGACCAGTCCGCGCAGGTCGTGTCCGAGGAGGTGGCACGCGGCCACGGTGGCGAGGGCGTTGGCGACGGAGTAGCGGCCGGGTACGGGGATGGCCGCCGGGTACTTGCGCCCTTCGTGGTGCAGTGTGAAGCGGGTGCCGAAGGCGTCCACGGTGAGGTCGGTGGCGCGGTAGTCCGCGTCGGTGTCGAGGGCGTACGTCGTCACGGCCCCGGGCATCAGCGCGACGATCCCGGCGCCCACGGCGTCGTCGGCGTTCACGACGGCGCGGCGGCAGAGCCCCTGGAACAGCCGGAGTTTGGCGTCCCGGTAGTTCTCCATCGTGCCGTGGTCGTCCAGGTGATCCTGCGTCAGGTTGGTGAAGATGCCGACGTCGATGAAGGAGTGGTCGACGCGGTGCGTCAACAGCCCCATGGACGTGGCCTCCAGGACGACCGTACCGACCTCGCGGTCCCGCATGCGCCCCAGCAGGTACTGGAAGTCCGGCGACTCGGGGGTGGTCAGCACCGACCTCGGCATGGGGATCAGCTCGTCGCCGATCCGGCTGCCCGCGGTCCCGATGACCCCGACGGTGGCGCCCTCGGCGAGCCGCAGCACCGACTCGACCATGTACGACACCGAGGTCTTGCCGTTGGTGCCGGTGATGGCGACCATGTCCATGGCGCGCCCGGGCTCGCCGTAGTAGCGGGAGGCGACCACCGCGGCCGTCGTGCGGGTGTCCTGGACGCGCACCACGCAGACGTCGGTGTCCGCCCAGACGGAGGCGGGCAGGTCCGGGGCCCCGGCGTCGACCAGGACGGCGACCGCGCCCCTGGCGAGCGCGGGGCCGACGGACTCGGGGCCGCCCTCGCGGTGTCCGGGCACCGCGATGAACAGCGATCCGGGTGACACCCGGTGGGCGTCGAAGGCGGTTCCCGCGGTGATCACCGTCTCCGGATCGCCCTGAAGAATCTCGTGGTCGTGCCCGGCGAGCAGTGCGCTCAACTTCACAGGGGTCCTCTCGAAGGCGCGATACGGCCGGGTCGCCGCGGGCGCCGGGAAGGCGCCGACGGGTCGCGGTGGCGTCGCGTGACGGGGGTGGTGCGGGCGGTGACGGCGTCCGGGTCGGACCGGACGCCACAGGGCCGGCCCGGCGGGCGGCGCGCTGCGGTGGGATGTGCTGCGGTGGGGGGCGTGCTGGTACGGCGGCGGTGGAGGCGGGTGCGGCTGCGGCGGTCAAGCGGGTGCGGGTGCGGTGAAGTCCCGTGCGGCGGGGGCGAGATGAGGGCGCGGACGGCCAGCGACGGCCGGACGGAAGGTGCGGGCGGGACGGCGGTTCAGGCGGGTCGGCGGCGGTGCAGGCGGGGTGTTAGCCGTGGCCGTGCAGGGCGCGACAACCGGCTTCCGGTGCGGACACCGGGCCGGGGCCTGAGGACACCGCGTCGGCGGCGGCCGGGCACAGTGCGCAGGCGCCCTGTCGCAGGCACTCCCTCACCACACGTGTGCAACCCATGGGGCGAGTGTACGGCCAGAGGGGCGCTCCCGGCTCCGTCGTGCGCGGGCCGGCCGCCGCTCCCGGACACGGCGACGCCGGGCGGACCTGTTCCGGTCCGCCCGGCGATCGCGTGCGGGAGTGCGTGGTGCCACAGCGTGGTGCCTCAGGTGCCTCTGGTGTCTCCCAGGGGCCGGAGGGGGGCGACGGGTGGGTCAGACGCCCTGTCCGGTGCCGGTGCCGCCGCCCGCCGCCTTCTTGATCCCCTTCGTGATGTCATCCATGACGGTGAGCTTCGGCGCCTTCACGTTGACGTCGAACCCGGACCGTACGATCACGATCAGCTCCTGGTTGGCGGGGGACGGGAAGGCCAGCGACTGGACGTAACCGTCGTCGCCCTTGCTCGTGACGACCTTCCAGCGCACCAGATAGCCCTTCTGGCCGGCGACGGTCACCGCTTCGGCCTTGAGCTGCTGGTGCGAGGAGATCTCGCCGTACGTGGCGCCGCCGTAGGAATCCTTGGCGTTGGCCTCGATGTCCTTCTCGGCCGCGTCCTTGGCCGTCTTCGCGTTGATCTCCAGCGCGGCGGCCGGGGCGGAGAACACCCCGCCGAGGACACAGGTCTGCGACGTCTCCCCGGGGCACGGGTAGTCCCCGGTCGTCACCCCGGCGCCGATCGGGCCCGACTCGCCCTTCCAGCTCGTGGGGACCGGAATGCTGATGCCGCTGGCCCCGTCGGTGGCGAAGCCGTCCTCGGTCTGCGGCTGGGGCAGTTGGGGAGCGCCGTCCTCGCCGCCTCCGCCGCTGCCGCCCTCGCCCTGCCCGGGCGGGGCGTCGGGCGCGGGGCTCCGGCCGCGCTGCCCGGGGCCGGGCACGCCGGGCAGTGACGGCGCCGCGGAGGAACCCCCGTCGCCCGCCGCGGAGGTGTTGTCACTGTTGTCGTCGGTGCCGCGCCCGAGCAGGAAGGAGCCACCCGCGATGGCCAGCACCACGACGGCGGCGATCGCCCCGAACCCGATCCGCCGTTTGCGGTTCGGCGTGCCGGGGGCGGTCCCGGGTGCCGTGCCCAGCGGATACGGCGGGTACTGCGGCTGGCCCCAACCCGCCCCGGCGGGCGGCGCGGGAGGCACGGGACCGGGACCGGGGACGGGGACCGGCGCCGTGACCGTGGCGGGGTGGCCGTCGACCGGGTCCGGAACGGGCGCGGGAGGCGTGCCCTTGAACAGGTCCGGGCCGTGCGGCCGGTCGACCGCGCCCTGGACAAGGGTCTGATCGGGCCGATCCGGGTCCTGCGCCTGAGCCGGGTCCTGGGCCAGACCCGCGTCCTGGGCCAGGGCCGCGTCCCGGACGTGGGCCTGGGCCTGATCCGGTTCGTGGATCTGGTCCGCTTCCTGTGTCCGGACGGGGCCCGGATCCTGCTCCTGGTTCTGCTCCCGGTCCGGCGTGGCGGAACGGAGCTCTTCGGTCCAGGCCGATCCGTCCCACCATCGTTCGAGGCGGGGGCCGTCGCCTGTGTGCCCTGGATCGGGATGCCAGCCGGGGGGAGTCGAATACGTCACGCGTCCAAGCCTAAGCATGCCAACTGAAAAGCCGGTGAGAGGCCCATGAGAATTAATACGGGGAGGCCGCCGTTCACGGCACGATCCCCCGGATCGCCCCCAGCTCCAGCAGGTCCTGCGGCCGCAGTCCGAGCTGGTCGGCCGTCGCGCCCGCCTCGTCAGGGGCGCGTTTGAGGATCGCCGTGGCGAGTTCGGGCGCGATGACGGAGAAGTAACTGTCCTTCGTGGCCCACGTGTTGTCCGGCGCCGACAGCGCCAGCGCGCCGCCCGAGCCGCCCTCGCCGATCAGCAGGGTGGTGATCGGCACCCGCGCCGCCGCCACCGCCGCGAAGACGTCCGCGACGGCCGCCCCCACCCCCGCGCGTTCCGCCTCGGCGTCGTTGGCCGCGCCCGGCGTGTCCACCAGGGTGAGGACGGGGATGCCCAGCCGGTCGGCGAGCCGGATCAGCCGCGCCGCCGTACGGTACCCGGCCGGGAGCGTGGCCGTGCCGCACTGCGCCGCGTACGCGTAGGTACGGCCCGCCCTCTCGCCGAACCCGCAGAGCATCCCGGGGTCCGTACCCCCGCAGCGGTCGCCGGTGACCTCCTCCCGGCGGGTGAAGTACGCGTCCAGGTACGCCCCGGCACGCGGGCGTCCGGCTGCCCGGGCACGCAGGACGGCTTCCCGGCCGGTGGCGGGCAGCGGGGTGTCGCCGAGACCGTCGGGCGGCGGCGCGGCGTCCGCGCGGACCCCACCGGTGAGCAGTGCCAGCCAGCTGCCGACCGTGGCGGCCAGCGCCTCCGGCGCCACCACGGCGTCGATCTGACCGGCCGTCAACTGCGCCTGGGCGGTGTACGCGTGGGGGTCGGCGTCCACGGGCCGTACCCGCGAGCCGGCGAAGCCGATCTGGGCGTCCGGCAGCGCCAGTACGACATCGGCGCCCGCGCCCAGGGTGGCCCAGCCACCGCCGGTGGTCGGGTCCCGGACGACGGCCACCTGGGGCAGGCCGGCCTCCCGGGTCAGCGCCGACTGCCGTGCCACCCGCTGGAGTTGGCGCAGGGCGCGCATGCCCTCCTGCATCCGGCTGCCGCCGGTGGCGATGAGTGAGACAACCGGCAGTCCCTCCTCGCGCGCCCGGGTGTGGGCGGCCTCGATCCGGTCGCCCGTCGCCTCGCCCAACGAGCCGCCGAGGAAGCCGAATTCGAAGGAGATCAGCACGGCCCGGGTGGCGCCGACCCACGCGGTGCCGCAGACGACGGACTCGGCCTCGCCGGTCGTCCGCCGCGCGCGCCGCCGCTGCTCGCCGTACCCCTCCCAGGCCAGCGGTCCGTCCGGCGCGGAGATGTCCTCGGGCGCGGGCAGTTCGGCGAAGTCACCGCCACCGGTCACCCCGGCGATGGCCTCGCGGGCGCTCGACCGGTCAGCCACGGAGCGACCGCTTCATGATCTTGCCCATGTCGTTACGGGGCAGGGCGTCCAGATAGCGCACCACACGCGGCCGTTTGTGCGCCGCGAGCTGGCCCGCGACGTGATCCGCCAACTCCTCGGCGGACGGCGGCGCGTCGGCGTCCCGTGGCACGACCCACGCCACGATCCGCTCGCCGAGGTCCGCGTCGGGTTCGCCGGTGACGGCGGCCTCCCGTACCCCGGGATGCTCCAGCAGGACGTTCTCGATCTCCCCGGCGCCGATCTTGTAACCGCCGCTCTTGATCAGGTCGGTGGCCTTGCGGCCGACGATACGGACGTAGCCGTCCGGGTCGCGGACCGCCATGTCGCCCGTGCGGAACCAGCCGTCCGCGAAGGCGGCCTCCGTCGCGTCCGGCCGGTTCAGGTAGGCGGTGAAGAGGTTCGGGCCGCGTACCTGGATCTCGCCGACCGTCTCCCCGTCGTACGCCTCGATCGATTCGCCCGACTCCTCGACCAGGCGCAGTTCGACATCCCGCAGCGGAACGCCGACCGTGCCCGCGCGCGGTTCACCGTCCGCGCGCACGCTCGTGTTCATCAGGGTCTCCGTCATGCCGTACCGCTCGACGACCGCGCGCCCGGTGGCCGTGGTGATCCGCCGGTGGTCGTGCACGGGCAGCGCGGCGGAGCCGGACACCAGGAGCCGCGCCCCGGTCAGGGCCTTCACCAGTGCCGGATCGTCGGCCAGCGCCTCGGCGACGCGGTGGTACATCGTCGGTACGCCGAAGAGCATGGTGGCCCCGGAGGACAGCTCCCGCGTGACCCCGGCGGTGTCGAACCTGCCGAGGTGGCGCACGGACCCGCCCCTGCGCAGCGGGCCGAGGACGCCGAGGATCAGTCCGTGGACGTGGAAGAGCGGCAGCGCGTGGACGAGGACGTCGTCGGCGGTCCACTGCCAGGCGTCCTCCAGCGCGTCCAGGGAGGCGGTCAGGGCCCGGCGCGGCAGGACGGCCCCTTTGGGCGGCCCGGTGGTCCCGGAGGTGTAGACGATCAGCGCGGGCGCTTCGGGGGACGGCTCGGGAGGCAGCGGCGCGGGACCGTCGCCCGTGGGCACGCCGTCCGTCCCCCTCTCCCGAAGTGAACCCGGACGGGTCGCACGCGCCACGATGTCCACCCGCTCCGGTGCGGCGAGTCCCGGCGGCAGTTCGACACCTGCCTCCACCAGGACAAGGTCCGGGGCGCTGTCGGTGACGACGTGCGCGAGTTCGCGTTCCCCGCTCTTCGGGTTGACGGGCACGACGGGCACCCCGGCGAGCAGCCCGGCCACGACACCCACCGCCGTGCCGAGCGTGGGCGTGGCCCAGACCGCGATCCGCCGCGCACCGGCGATCCGCAGCGCCAGCGCGCCCGCGTCGTCGGCGAGTTCGGCGTACGTCAGGGTGTGGTCGCCGAACTGGAGCGCGGGCCGGTCCGCACGCGCGGCGAGGGCCGGGAAGAGTGGGGTCACGCGTCGTTCTCCTTGACGTCGGCACTGCCGGGAAGGCCGGATGGAACCACGGCCACCAGTGTGCCCGCACGCGGGGCACCCGGGAGTGTCAGACCCCTGCCCTAGAGTGCGGGACATGGCTGCATCACACGTCCTCACCTGGGACATCAGGGAGAGCAAGGGGTACGAAACCAGCTGGGTGACGCTCGGCGAGGACCGGCTGGACGCCCGTGGCAGAGCGGTCGGTACGGCACCGGAGCCGTACTGGATCTCGTACGAACTGGACACCGGCCCGGGCTTCGTCACCCGGGCGCTGCGCGTCGGCGTGGAGAGCGCGGCCGGTACGCGCGCCCTCGATCTGCGCCGGGACGAGGACGGGGCGTGGACCGTGGACGGGCGGCTGCGGCCCGAGCTGGCGGGGGCCCTCGACTGCGACCTCGGCCTGTGTCCCCTCACCAACTCCATGCCGGTGCTGCGGCACGGGCTCCACGCCGGTCCCGGCGGGGCGGCGTTCCTGATGGCGTGGGTGTCCGTACCTGATCTGACCGTGCACCCGTCCCGGCAGACGTACACCCACCTGCGGCGCACCGGGCGCGGCGGACTGGTCCGCTTCACGTCGGGCGGCTTCCGCAGGGACCTGGAGTTCGACGCGGCGGGGCTGGTCCTCGACTACCCGGACCTCGCGCACCGCATGGAGGTCTGACCACTCGGACGTCCTCCGCACCACGACCGACCAGCCGCCGGCCGACCCGTTGCCGACCCGTTGCCGACCAACGATCCACCGACGAACCGAGCCACCGCCCCTCAGGGAGAAGTCAGTGCCCACAGCAGACGAACTCATCAGCCCCGCCGCGGCCGCCGGCCTGGTCCGCTGTCTGGAGGCGGTCGCGCCACAACGGGAGCTGTCCGCCCTGCGCCGGGCCGCCACGTCGCTCGCGGGGGTCGGGCTGCGGGCCCGCAACGACCTGCTGCGGGAGGCCCTGCTGACCGATCTGCCCGCGGCCTACGCCGACTTCGACAAGACCGTACGGTCGGCCATGGACGATCCGGAGTTCACGGGCTGGATGATCTGGCCGGTGACCGACGCGGTCGCGACCCGGGCGCTCGCCTCGGACGATCCGCGCGCGTTCGACGACGCCCTGGCGCTGCTGGCCGATCTCACGCCCCGGCTGACCGCGGAGTTCGCCCTGCGCCGCCTGCTCAACGCCGACCTGGACCGCGCCCTCGCGGACATCCAGGGGTGGACCGCTCATCCGGACGCGCACGTACGGCGGCTGGCGAGCGAGGGGACCCGGCCGCGCCTGCCCTGGGCCGTACGGGTCAAGCCGCTGGCCGACCGGCCGGAGGCGACGGTCCCGATCCTGGACGCGCTGTACCGGGACCCGTCGGAGTATGTGCGGCGGTCGGTCGCCAACCACCTCAACGACGTGAGCCACACCAGCCCGGAATTGGCGGTGCGTGTCGCGACGGCGTGGGCGGCGGCTCCCGACGGCACCACCACGAAGGTCGTGCGCCACGCGCTGCGGACCCTCGTCAAGCAGGGCCATCCCGGGGCGCTCGGGCTGCTGGGATTCCCGCCGCCCGCGGCCCTGACGGTCTCGGGCCCGGTCCTCGGCGCGACCGCGCTGTCCGTCGGGGACGAGCTGCCGTTCGAGGTCACGCTGACGAACGACTCGGCGGCGGAGACGCGGCTGGCGGTCGACTACGTGGTCCACTACCGCAAGGCCAACGGCGGTACGGCCCCGAAGGTCTTCAAGCTCACCACCGTGACCCTGGCCCCCGGGGAGACGGTGGTCCTCGCCCGCCGCCGGTCCTTCAAACCGATCACCACGCGGACGTTCCACGCCGGGGAACACGCGCTGGAGGTCCAGGTCAACGGGGTGGCGCGGGGCCGGGCCGTCTTCCAACTCCAGGTGCCGCCGGAGGCATGAAAGGGGCCCCGGCCGGTTCGGGGGATGCCGGCCAGGGCCCACGGTTGAGGAACGCCCGATCACACCGGCGCGTTCCGCGCGGCCGCCCGTCGGCGGTGTGAACTGTGCCACGCGGCCAGGCCTGTCCGGCCCCACCACATGCGGAAACCGGCCGTCACACCCTGGTTCAGGATGCGACGGCCGGCTTCCGGTCTCCGAGAGGAGTCGTACACCCCAGGGCCTCGCCGGCCCCGGCGGGAGTCAGTCGGTGGGGGTCTCACGCTTGCCGTAGCGGCGCTCGAAGCGCTCCACTCGGCCCGCGGTGTCCACGACACGGCCACGCCCGGTGTAGAACGGGTGGCTCGCGGACGAGATCTCCACGTCGATGACGGGGTAGGTGTTGCCGTCCTCCCACTCCACACGCTGCTCCGAGTCAGCGGTCGAACGCGTGAGGAAGGCGGCTCCGCCGGCGCGGTCCCGGAAGACGACCGGACGGGAAACGGGGTGGATACGAGGCTTCATGCGGAATCCTTCCTCGGTACGGGTGGAGGGGGTGGGACGGGGCGTTCGGTACGACGCCGGGCGGTCAGCGCTCTTCGCGAAACATCACGTGTTCGCCGGCGACCGGGTCGTACTTACGAAGGACAAGGCGGTCGGGATTGTTCCGCCGGCTCTTGCGCGTCACGTACGCCTGGCCGGTGCCCGCCGTCGACCGGAGGGTCACGACCGGACGGGTTTCGCTGCGTGCCATGGGGGCTCCAGACTCTCGATATCGCTCCCATCGAGCGGTACGTCTCTGTAACACACCACCCCGTTGTGACATTCCCGCCACGTCCCGGCCCCTGGGACAGGAGAGACTGGGGGTGACTCCGGACGGCCGGAGCGCGGACAGCGGAAAGCAGGGACGTCATCCATGGGTGAGTTGATCCTCGTACGGCACGGCGAGACGGCCTGGTCGCTGTCCGGGCAGCACACCGGGTCCACCGACCTGCCGATGACGGCACACGGCGAGGACGAGGCCCGCGCCGTGGCGCCGCTGCTGCGGGAGCGCCACATCGGGCTTGTGCTCGTCAGCCCGCTGGCGCGCGCCCGGCGTACGGCGGAACTGGCCGGGCTCAAAGACCCGCGCATCACTTCTGACCTGCACGAATGGGACTACGGCGCGTACGAGGGCATCACCACCGCGGACATCCACACGACCCGGCCGGACTGGAGCCTGTGGACCGACGGGGTGCCCCCGGGTCCTGCCGACCACCCCGGCGAGCAGCCCGGCGACGTCGGGGCCCGCGCCGACCGGGTGCTGGGCGGGATCATGGACACCCTGCGGGCGGGCGACGACGACATCGCGCTCGTGTCGCACGGCCATTTCCTGCGTGTACTCACCGCGCGTTATCTCGGACTGAGCCCGGCGGCCGGCGCGCTTTTCCAGCTGACCACGGGAACGGTGTCACGACTCGGCCTGGAACACGGCAATCCTGTCATTACAGCCTGGAATCTCACGGTCCCGGCAAGCAGCTTCCGGGCCGCGTCGCGGGGAAAGAAAAAACTGTCCTCCCGTTCAGCAGGCTGAATATCGACCCCCTTCCAGGCTCAATTCATCTCCAGATTTGCGCCATTCGCGCCATACGCGCATTCATATCCCTGAACTTCGTCGACTTCCTCTGAATCCCTTGTCGGCCACCGCACGTGCTTCTACTCTGTCGCCCAAGCCATTTGGGAAATGGAGACGTGAGACGTGTCCCGGAAAACCCGTATCGCCGCTGTCCTTTCCGCCGCTTCCGCACTTCTCATGGCGGCTCCGGCCGCTCATGCGGAAGTCGAACCGGGAGGGTGGAATTCAAGTTCCCCCTCCTTCACCGTGCAGGAACGGGGCTGCGGCCAGGTCGACAACCTGACCTTCACCCTGACCTGCTCCACCGCGAGCGGCGACCAGCGCGCCGAGCGCAGGTACGCCACGTACACCGGCGGCACCCGCCAGTTCGAGGGGTACTTCCGGATAGCCGCC